>PLOG01000206.1:0-7697 GCA_003142935.1 Acidobacteriaceae bacterium | reverse complement strand
CCGCGGATGATGACGCTGATGCAGTCTGCCGCGCCAGCCACATACAGCGCAGCCAGCGATAAAGCCAAGCTTCGTGAAAAACCAAAAACCACTGTTGCCGCGCCAAAGATCGCCACGCAGACAAACAGCCGCACTCCGGCGTGGCGGCGGAAGGGAAACCGCGCCATCAGCAGCGACATGGTTACCGCACCCGCCGCGGGAGCGGCCCGCAACATGCCCAGCCCGCGCGGGCCGGTGTGGAGGATGTCGCTGGCAAAGATAGGGGTGAGCGCAACGGCCCCTCCCAGCAACACCGCAAACAGGTCAAGCGAAGCCGCGCCCAACAGCAGCGGCGAGCGCCCCATGTACTGGAAGCCCGCCAGCACAACCTTGAGCGAGAGGGCGCGGTGTTCCATGCGGCCCACGCGCGTGCGCATGCTGCCCACCAGCACCAGCGACCAGAGCAGGGTGGCGAGGGTGAAGACATACACAATTCCCGGCCCCTGCAACAACGTGTTGGGCATAAATTGCACCAGTGGCAGCGTAAAGAGCACCCCTCCCAGCGCCGGCCCAATAATTGTCGCGAACTGGAAGATGCTTGCGCCCCAGGTGACCGCGTTGACAAAATGGGCTTCGGGAACAAGATGGGGAATCAACGCCGAGTTGGCCGGCCCGGAGAAGGTGCGGGCCGTTCCGATGAAGAAAAGCACCAGATAGATGGGAAAAACGCCATGCAAGCCCGCGCGCGCAAGCAGCAACAACGCCGCAGTGCACAGCGATTGTAAGGCATAGCAAACGAGAATGATCTGCCGGCGGTCGAAGCGGTCGGCCGCATGACCGGCAGGGAGCAGGAATAGAAGCCCCGGCAGAAACTGCGCAAGCCCTGTATAGCCCAGGTCGATGGCTCGATGGGTGATGGAATACACCTGCCAGGCCACGGCCACGGACTGCGCCGCATATCCCAGGACGGCGGCCACGCGCGCCAACTGGAACCGCCTGAAGTCACTAGATTCGAAGGCCTCCATGCCGCGCCGGGGCCGCTTTCCGGGAAGGGATTGCATGTGCTTCCCTTAGAGTAAATCCAGTTACCACCCCCAGGTTAGAATCCGAGGTGAGAATAGCTGCGGCGATTGGGACTATCCTTGAAACTTGGACCCCTATCAACAGCCGGAACGCGCGACGCCTAGCTGGCGGGCCGCGGCAGCCGTCGCACTTTGCGGAGTGTGCGCCTTTCTGGAGCTCTATTGCACGCAGCCGCTGCTGCCCCTTCTGGCGCGGCTGTTCCATGCCTCGAAGACCGGCGTTGGGATGACGGTGTCGGCCGCAACACTGGGCGTGGCTTTGTCGGCGCCCGTATTTGGCGCTCTCGCCGAGCGGTTGCCCCGCAAGCGCGTGATTGTTGTCTCTCTGCTGGGAGTAAGCATCCCGACCTTGCTGGCCGCCACCTCCGCTTCTCTCCCGCAACTCATCTTCTGGCGGTTTCTTCAAGGCGTCACGGTGCCGGGCATTATCGCCGTAGTCATTACCTACATTGGCGAGGAGTGGCCGCCTGACAAGGTGGCCCTGATCATGAGTTTTTATGTGAGCGGAACCGCGCTGGGCGGCCTTCTGGGGCGGATCTCGAGCGGCATTCTCGCTGACCGGTTCAGTTGGCGCGTCAGCTTTCTGGTGCTGGGCGCGGCGTCTCTGGCCGGTGCCGCCGCAGTAGCCGCGTGGCTACCCCCTGGGCGGCGTCGCCCACAGGTTCCGGAAGCCAAGGAAACGGAGATCGGCTTTTTCTACCAGGTGCAAGGGCTCTTTCGCAGCCGTCGTCTGGTGGCCACCTTTGCCGTGGGCTTCAACGTATTGTTTTCGCTGGTAGGCGTCTTCACGTGGATCACCTTTCACTTGAGCGCCCCGCCGTATCTGCTATCTACCACCGCGCTGAGCTCGCTCTTCTTTGTCTACCTCGTCGGACTGGTAGTTACTCCAGCCGCCGGCTACGTCATCACCCGCGTGGGCCTGCGCGCCGGCATCGGCGGAGCCATGGCGTGCGCCATGACCGGTGTTCTGCTCACGCTCGCGCCCTCGCTAGCGGTCGAGATTGCAGGCCTGGCGCTGCTCTGCTCGGGCGTCTTTATCGCGCAGACCGCCTCCAGCACCCACCTGCGCGTTGCGGCGCCTGCCGGGACGCGTGTAACCGCAGCGGGGCTTTACATTACCTTCTATTACCTGGGAGGCGCGGCGGCCGGGGTGATCCCAGGGGCATTTTGGGCCCTGGGCGGGTGGCCCGCCTGCGTGGGCTTTATCGTGACCATGCAGGCGGTGGGGCTGGCGATTGCCCTGATCGGCTGGCGAACGCCGCGGACCCCAGACACGAATCCATGAACCCCAACGGCGGGGAAACGAATCTATTTAAAAGTACGCCCTGCAAGGGCTAGAACTAAGTTGAACTGCTCTCGGCCACAACCTTGCTCCACAGCGCCACTTTTCCCCGGCCAGCCATTGAATTAGCGAAAAAAGCAGAGGTGAAGACTGTTGTCAGAGTTTGAGCCAGCATCGCCGGCCCCGGCCAGGCACATGGAGAATCCCAACCCCGTCGAGGTGACGGCCTGGAAGCCGAGGGTGAATCCGTGGCTGATCGCCATGACCGTGGCGCTGGCGGCGTTTATGGAGGTTCTGGACACCTCGATCGCCAATGTGGCCCTGCCGCACATTGCCGGAACCCTCGGCGCCAGCACGAATGAGGGAACCTGGGTTCTGACCAGCTACCTGGTCTCAAACGCTATCGTGCTGCCGCTGGGCGGCTGGGCGTCAAGCGTGATGGGTCGGCGTAACTTCTTTGTTTTCTGCATTACAATCTTCACTATCGCCAGCTTTCTCTGCGGCGCGGCGCCCACCCTGCCCATGCTGCTCATCTTCAGGATTATCCAGGGAGCGGGCGGAGGAGGAATGCAGCCGATGGCCCAGGCCATCATGGCAGACTCCTTCGAACCGCACAAACGCGGCCAGGCCTTCGCCCTCTACGGTCTCGTCGCCGTGCTTGCGCCCTCCATCGGCCCTACTCTCGGCGGCTGGATCACCGACAACTTCTCCTGGCGCTGGATCTTTTTCATCAACATCCCAGTGGGAATCCTGGCCTTCATCCTGGTCACCCGCATGGTGGATGACCCCCCATGGATCAAGGCCGATCCCTCCAAGCTGCGCCACATGGATTACCTGGGCCTGGGCTTCCTCACCATCGCCATGGGCGGACTCCAGATCATGCTCGACAAGGGCGAAGAGAACGACTGGTTCAGTTCCGGCTTTATCCAGTTCTTTGCATTTCTGTTTGTCGGCGGCATGATCAGCCTGGTGGTCTGGGAGTGGCGACAAAAAAATCCGCTCATTAACCTCAAGCTGTTTCGATTCAAAAACTTCGCTATCTGTTGCTTTCTCATGGCATTGGTCGGCGGCGTACTCAATGCAAATACCGTACTGCAACCGCAGTTCATGCAGCAGCTTCTGGGGTACAACGCCACCAATGCCGGACTGGCCCTCACCGCAGGCGGCTTTGCGCTGATCGTCATGATGCCCCTGGCAGGTATCGCCACCGGCAAAATCGCTGCGCGCTGGCTGGCAGTCTTGGGATTCGTCATGTTTGTGGTCACCTTCCGCATCGCGGCGGACGTCACCACGCTGGACATGACTTTCTCGCAGGCGTCGTGGCTGCGCGTCGTTCAAATGCTGCCCTTGCCCTTCTGCTTTATCTCCATCACCAATGCAGCTTACGTCGGCATGCCCAGGGAAGAGAGCAACCAGGTGGCAGGGCTCATCAACTTTGCCCGTAACATCGGCGGCAGCATCATGATCGCTCTCACCAACGCACAGGTGACCAGCCGGGCTACCTGGCACCAGCAGCATCTTCAAAGCGCAATGCAGCCGGGGTCGATCGCTTTCCAGCAGCATTCACAAGCGCTGGCCGGCTTTTTCTCCGGTCGCTTTGGCGAGCCGAATGGCATGGCCATGGCGCTCGCCAACCTCTATGCGCAGCTCAATCGCCAGGCGCAGATGCAGGGCTACCAGGACGTCTACATGGAACTCTCGTGGATGTCTGTCGGCCTGATCGCGCTCGCCTTCCTCCTCAGCAGGAACCGGCCGGGCGCGGGGCCGGGCGCGTCCGCATTGCACTGAGAACGAGCGTCCAAACCCAACTCAACATCTCCGAAAACTCCGTGACCGATATTCCCCCGTGCTTACGAACATCAGCAGTTCTAAAATGGGTGGAGCTTTGCTGGAGGCGAGGGTATCTTCTTGATTCCGAAGAGGGTGTGGCAATTCGAGGTCACGTGCCCTTGCTCCAGCCGACGCTGATGGAACAAGAACGATTCACTCTGCATGAAAAACAAGGAAAACCCCGAAAGCCCAATATCCGCCATCGTGTAGTCCATGTCCGTACCGAGCCATCTATTTGGCAATCCCGCGCGCACCCTGCGCTACGCTATTATCGAGGAGAGCGATATGGAGCAAGCCATCAATCTCATGGAGGCACGACGGGCACAGATTGGGCACAATGAGCCTGAAAACGGCCTAGTCAGGGCAACGATACACAAGCTAGAATAACGGTTAGCTGCACGGCTCAAACAAGATAGCTCAACAGGCCGGGATGGCGGAACTGGCAGACGCAGCGGACTCAAAATCCGCCGACCCTTGCGGTCATGGGGGTTCGACCCCCCCTCCCGGCACCAACAAAACAAAGGATTTATAAGAAAAATGACCTCCCATTCGCGGGAGGTCATTTTCGTCTGGTGCATGTTTTGGTGCATGTTGTGTTATTCAGTGCTTGTTCGCGGCTGGCCGGCCCCGGCGATGCGCTCGACCACCGAGAGCTGGTGCTCCGGTGACAGGTGGCTGTAGCGGGCCGACATGGTGATCGTCTTGTGCCCGGCCGCCTCCTGAATTTCCTTAATGGATGCTCCCGCCATTGCCAACCAGGAGCAGAAGGTGTGACGGTTCGAGTGCCACACGTATCCGGTAATCTTGGCATCCGCAAGGCAAGGTTGAAACCAGGACCGGGTGTCAAATCTGCCCTTTGAGCCTTCTCGGGGAAACACCGGGTCAGTGGGGCGCTGGCGAGGCATTTTCTTCGATTCAATTGCTGCCACGGCGTCTGCGTTCAAATGCACCGTCCGGGCGGAGCCATTCTTGGTTTTCGTCAGTTCCACTGAACGGCGGTCGAGATTCACCTGGCCCCAGGTCAGAGAGTACTGCTCGCTGAGCCGCATCCCGGTGTGAATGCTCACCACGAACTCAGCCAAGTGCTCTGGGAACCGCTGGGCAATAATGGCACGGAGCCCGTCGAACTCCTCGCGGCTCAGGAATCGCAAGCGGCCATTTCCCTCTTTCCGCTGCCGCACCAGCCGGGCGGGGTTGACATCCACTTTGCCGTTGCGGATAGCTTCGCGGTAGATGAGACTCAGGAACGCCCTGTACCTGTTGACCGTGGCAGGAGTCTTGCACCTTTTCGACAGCCACCGATCAATGTCCTGCGGGGTGATCTCCGAAGCGATGCGCGTCCCCATCGCCTCGCGCAGAATGCGAGCTTTGCATTCATAATCCCGCACACTCTTGTTGTGGGTGCGGGCAAACTCAAGGGCGCCGTCGATCAGTGCGGAAAGTGTCAACTTACCGTTTCGCAGGTCGGGCAGTTTGATGCCTCGCCTAGCATCCGCTTTCCGGATGCGATATAGGTCGATGGCCGCAGACCGCGCCCCCACTTTCTCCCGGTGTTGCTTGCCGTCCTGATAGAAGTTGATCCACCACAAACCGGACCCTTTCGGACGCTCAAAAATGCCCCTTACTGGTTTCACTTCTCGTCTTGCCATTGCCTTACTCCTGTCTGGTGCCTGTTAGGTCGGACTACTATTATTATACATCCGCAATAACAGGCACCGACGAAAGAGTGTACAACCCAATTCCTCAAAATTCTTCGCAAGGATCTTGCTTTTGTTGATTTGTACGGCGGGATTCCAGTGGAAACGTTTTTTTGCGTATTGCTGGGTCTGACTTCTATAGACTGCCACGCGAAGAGTGCGAGCCCTTGGCATCGAAGGCACCTACTTGGCTCTCCCCAATGTCAATGACGGCGATGTCAAAAGTGGTGCAGAAGCTATTGCGCCATGCTTCGATGTTTGTGACGCTGAACACCTGCGCACAGGCGCAGAAGACAACATATACGGGCGGTAAAGCAGGAGGCCGCGCCGTGGAGATGGTATGGGCGCAGGCTGGCCGATTGGCGGTCCAGGCTGGCGCTTAATATCGCCCCAAAGTGCTTCGTCTCAAAGCAGCGACATCTGGATTCGTTGTTCATTTAATGTGGCTTATACGACCGGACTTAAACCTGTGTGATCGCCGTGAAAGTCTCGCCCCAAATCGCAACCTTAACGAACGGCTGAGAATCAGAATGCATCGGAAAGAATCCCAGCAACCGCAACGAACAGCTTTTCTGCTCCGCAGATGTCCGCAACGTCTGAACGCAATCGCGGCTGTCGCAATCAGGGCGGCGCAGAGTGATACAACCGACTTCCACAGGCCTTTTATTACGATTCCTTCGTATTTTCAGCCTCTTGCCGCCCAACCGCAAAGCGAGAATTGACACCACAATGTCAAGTTTTGTTGCAAAAAAACTTGACATGGAAGTACAGATGAAAGATACTGGCGCGGTGAGAACACAGAGAAGACAGCCAACTGGATCAACCCAGATCATGGGCCTTGTCCGCCGCCGGATCGAGCGCGCGGGCGAACGTTTGTGGAGACTTGAAGATTTCGATGACCTTCCATTTTCGGCGGTCGCGCAATCGCTGTCACGTCTCACACGGGAAGGGGCAATCGAACGCCTTAGCAAGGGCGTCTACTATCGTGCCCGGCCAACGACGTTCGGGAAGAGCTTGCCAAGTCCGACTGCAATCCAGAAGCTCGCGTCCCGACGCAAGACGGTCTATCCGGCGGGAATTGCCGCCGCGAATCTTCTCGGCTTCACAACGCAAACCGCGCGGCGCAGTGAGATCTCTACCAGCGCGCTCAGCCTGCCCCGGAAACTTATTGGCAGCGAGACCGTGGTTCACACACGCCGACCGGAGGCGTGGGGGAGACTGTCCGAGGTCGATGCCGCGCTGCTTGACTTCCTAAGACGGGGGGCAAAGAGCAGCGAACTATCGCCAGCGGAAACCATCGACCGAACCGTGGCACTGCTCTCTGAAAGTAGCCGCTTTGAACGTCTCCTCAAAGTGGCAGACTCTGAACCTCCAAGGGTGCGTGCGGTTCTTGGAGCCATTGGCGAACAGCTCGGCAAGGAGTCTGCCGTGATCCAGCGGCTACGGGCTTCTCTGAATCCATTTTCCAAGTTCGACTTCGGACTTTTGACCGGCCTGCCAGGCGCGGGCCATTGGCAGGCCAAAGGCATCGCCAACAAGAAATAGAACCTCAGCGAGCACGACGAGAGTTTAATCCGGCGCTGGTCGGCAACTCCGATGGAGGACAGAAATGAAGCTATATGAACATCCCGATTTCGAGCAGGCGATCCTCAGGGCCGCGGAGCATTTTGGGGGACGCGGATTGCGCCCCGCGGTCATTGAGAAGGATTACTACGTAACAGAGGCACTACGGATCATCTCCGTCACCGCTGGCGACAAAGTGATCTTTAAGGGTGGCACGAGCCTGTCGAAAGGTTGGAACCTGATCCAGAGGTTTTCAGAAGACAT
>PLOG01000010.1 GCA_003142935.1 Acidobacteriaceae bacterium | reverse complement strand
TAAGTTTGTAATTTGATTGGTGGGCCTGGTCGGGATCGAACCGACGACCTCTTCCATGCCATAGCGGCCACGTTAATGAAATCAACAACTTACAGCAGGTTCCGGAACTGCCAAACACCTGCAAGTACCTGAAAAGACGTGAAGGGCCAAACACTCTTGGGTTGAAGCTTGGGTTGGAATTTGTGCACTCGGGACGGTAGCCACCGCTTTCTGGAATCGGTGTTTGTACCAAGGTTGCGACGGCGACCCATTCCCTGGACTGGTTCTGAGATTCCAGTCGCGATGCCGACTCCTGAGGAAGAGACCGAACGGGCAATTCAAGCCAAAGCACAACATATGCTCATCCCTGAAAATGGGATCGCCGTGTCTAGCGCCGGACTGGCGAAGCATTCGGTTGCGGCGGGCAAACGTTTGGTCACAGTAGCCGGGATTGGCGGAGTGCTCACCCGGCCGGATTGCCGGGGCAGGGGATTTGGTCAAATCGCCATGCAGAAGGCGGAGGAGTTTGCACAGCGAAGCCTGGTGACAAATTTTGGACTGCTCTTTTGCAGAACTGAGATGTGCGCATGGTATGAATGGTTGGGATGGTCGCAGATTTCCGAGCCGGCCTGGATCGATCAGCGGGAAGGGACCATTCGAGCTCCATTGGTTGTCATGACGAAAGGTTTTGGCGAGAAGAGGTGGCCAAGTGGGGTAGTATGGCTGGGATGTTTCCCATGGTGATTCCACATGTCTTCTTTTTCTTTCGTTATTAGCATTACTTTACGTTATATGATGCAATGGTAAGGAATAAGAGGTTGAGAATGGCAAAGGGTAAGTCGAAACCGAACGAGTCCAATGGGGCAATTCACCGCGAGCCGGAACTGATGGTCTCCACTACAGATGCACCGCAGGACGGAATGATGGCGGAGGAGAGGCGGACGCAGATTCTGCAGACGGTGCGTAGTGCAGGTAGAGTGAGGGTCAACGAACTCGCCAGCCGGTTCAGTACCTCGGCCGTCACCATCCGCAACGATCTGAATGAATTGCATCAGCGCGGTTTGGTACTTCGCTCGCACGGGGGCGCGGTGCTTCCGGACACAATCCTGCACGAATCGCCTGTCCGCGAGCGTCTGAAGGCGCACTCCGACGAAAAGCGGCGCATCGGCGCCATGGCGGCCACGTTGATCAACGATGGCGAGACCATCATCCTGGATTCAGGCACGACGACGCTGGAAATCGCGCGCCAGATCAAGAAGAAGCAGGGACTGCAGATCATTACCAACGGGGTCAACATCGCCGCCGAGCTGCTGGACGCGCGAGGCGCGGAAGTATTCATCGTTGGAGGCACGGTACGAGGAGAATCAGCGTCGATCAGCGGACGTTTCACCGAAGAAATGTTCGACCAATTCTCCGCCGACAAGCTGTTTCTCAGCGGAGCCGGATGCGATTTGGACTTCGGAGTTAGCGGGGCAAATCTGGAAGAAACGATGGTAAACAGGGCCATGTTGCGAATATCGCGCGAAATCATCCTGGTTGCCGACGCCAGCAAGTTTTCAAAACGCAGCATGACGCGCATTGCTCCCTTTTCAGAGATCGACACCGTCATCAGCGACACCAGTCTCGACGAAGTGATTCAGGAAAAGCTGCGTTTGCTGGGCTGCAACCTGATTCTGGTGTAGCGGGCGCAGCCACCAGGAATATTCAGCGCGCATTTTGACGCTCTCTCGGTAGGAAACGCCTGGCCAGCTACGATACGTCCGAAGGGACCTCAAAGGTGACCAATTCGGAGCGGAAGCCGCGGGTGCGGATGGCCCCGTAACTGATGCCGGCGGTCATCCATACGGCGCCCAGCACCAACGCTTTGCTGCTGAGGTTGGCCCAGATGAAGGCGCAGATGAGGAAGCCCAGGGCAGGCACCACGAAGCCGCTTAGATGGCGTCGGTTGGCGTCTGAATCGCTGGGCTTGAGCCGCCAGTGGTGGACAAAGGCCGCGGCATTGACGCCCATGAAGGCGATAAAGGCTCCGAAGTTGAGACACTGGGCGCCGATCTCATAGGCGCCTCCGCCGAGGCGGCTGGCAAAGAACTCGAGCAGGCCGGCTCCGGCAAGCGCAAACGCGCCAACCGCCAGAATGTTGTTGCGGGGAACACGGTGTTTGGGTTCGATGGCGCCGAAAAATGATTTAGGGAGCGCATTGCCGCGTCCCATGCCATAGAGGAGGCGACCGGCGGCGAGTTGTGAGCCCATTCCGGAACCCATGTTGGCGATGAGCAAAGTGAAATTGACGATCTGGAAGAGCACCAGGCCACCGGCTTTGCCGCTGACCAGGGCAAAGGCCGACTCGACGTTGTCACTGGAGAAGGGCTTCGATCCCCAGATGAGTTGCGCCGCGTAAACTTCCAGTCCGGAAAGAAGGCCGGTGATGAGGCAGACCAGAACCGTGGCCAGCAGAATATTGCGGCGCGGATTGCGGACCTCTTCGGAGAACGTGGAGATGGCGTCGAAGCCGATGTATGTGAGTACGGCGACCGAGGTTCCGGCAAAGATGCTTGTGGTATGGAAATTGGCCGGATCGTAGAAGGGATGAGTGAAGAATCCGGGATCCTGGTGGACGTGCCAGAGAGTGCGGACGACGCAGCCGAGGAAGAGGAGAACAACGACCACCATGCCGGCACAGAGGGCCTCATTCAACTGCGCCGAGGTTTTGATGCCGCGCAGATTCATCCAGGTGAAGAAGGCCGCGAAAAAGATAATCCAGATGTAGAAGGAGAGGCCGGGGAGGATATTCATGGCGGCCTTGGCGCAGAAGGCGGTGCAGATGAGGGGATTAATCAGATAATCCATCACCATGCCCCAGCCGACAACGTAGCCGAGCGCGGAGTGCATCTCCTGGCCGACGTAAGTGTACGCTGATCCGGCGCTGGGATAGACCCTCGCCATGCGGCCATAGCTGATGGCCGTGAATAGCATGGCGATCATGGCGAGGAGTATGGTGGTGACGACGTGGCCGTGGGCCTTATTGCTGATGACGCCGTAGATGCCCATGGGCGCGGTCGGCTGAATAATGACCATGCCGATGATGATGAGGTTCCACAGGCCAAGCGTGCGATGGAGGCGAACTGCCCCATTGGCAGAGGGCGCGGATGCGGCGGTCGTTTGGCTCTGCTGCGTCACAACGGGGCTCCTTAGAAAGATTATCTTGCCATGTTTATGATGGCGACGGCTAGAGCGAGAGTGAAAATTGGTCCAAGCGAGGGCGGGTCAACAACAAGGTTCAAAAGTTGCACGCCCTCACCCCTGGACCCACTCCTACCGGCTCGAGGACACCGATTCACAGAGACCTGCGGGATGAATCCTAACGCCCTGGACCACCCGGTTAATTACACCCGCGGGGCTGGGGTTATCAGGGTTCAATCCAATGCGCAAGCTCAAGTAATATCCGAGCAACTGCGGGCCCACAATCTCATACGGTGTACGCAGAGCGTCGTTTTCCCGCGGGGCTATGGCAGGGATGACCTCGTCGAATAGGCCTTGCGAATCGGCTGGATCCGTGATTCCAATCAAGTATCCAATCTTTTTCGAACGAAGCTCATGGATCAGATCTGCCTCATACAAACGACGCACCGGATCGGCGGACAACAAGCACAGCACCAGCGTGTCAGGTTTCACGAAAGACATAGGGCCATGCCGAAGTCCAAGATAAGTCTCAGTGATGACAGGGAAGTTGCCGGCGGTCATTTCGAGCGTCTTCAGTCCAGCTTCGCGCGCCCAGCCGAGTGAGGGAGAAGAGGACAGAACCACTATCCGGTCGCGGGTGCGAGTGGCGGCGCGCTGGCATGCTTGATCGATGCCGGGCAGCAATGCGATTGCACGTTTGCTGAACTCATTAACCTTGGCCGTTACCGCATCCGGCTGGGCCAGAGCAAGACCGGCCAGCACGAGATTGGAGAACGCGCTAGTCATCACAAGACTATGGTCGTTGGTGCGCGGGTCAAGGACAATGAGTCCGTCAAGGCCCGCATGTGATAATCCGCCGTCTTCATTGCAAACGATCGCCAACTGCGGGATGTCGGGCCGAAGAGCGCGAATGCGCTCGACAACAGCAACGCTCTCCGGACTATCGCCAGACCTAGCCAGGGAGATCACGGTGTCCACTTCGAGCAGGTAACGTTCAGCATCGACCAGCAGGTCGGTGGTAGGAACGGCAAGTGCCCGGGGCCACGCCGATGCGACGGCACTTGCGGCGTAGGCCGAGGTTCCTGCTCCCGTCAGCAGGACGCGAGCAAGTTGGAGCTTGACTGGCAGTTGGATCTGTTCTGCTGCGGAACGAACGCTTTCCACAGTGTCCGGCCAAAGAAGAGGCTGCTGTAGGATTTCCTGCAATGTGTATGAAGGGGCGCTGTGGAGGCCAGTCTCTGCGGGCACATTCAGTTCCTTTGACATGTAAACTCCATTCCCCGGGAGGGACAAATTCAAAAATAGCGAAAAAATGTAGTTCCGCGAATGAATCAAATACGAAACACTACGTAACAATATATCCGTCTTCCGCAACCGTCAAGTATTTTCATTTGACAAATAACGAAAACATTGCGTAAAACATTCGATACAGGGGTGAAAGCCCCCGAATGATTCCGTAATTGCGGCTTCGCCGTAGCGCAAGGTCGACACAGGGGGAACAAATGACGAGACTTCTGATATGCGGAATCGTATTCTGCGCAAGCGCCCTTGGCCTATTTGCTCAGCCGCCAGCCGCTTCCGCGCCACCGCGGAGTGCCGAATTGGCCGAGAACTGGAAACTTGTATCTGCCAGGGATGTGCGCTCTGGCGGTCAGGCAATCTCTCTTCCTGATTATGATGCAACAACCTGGCACGCGGTGGCCCGCATGCCAGCGACGGTTCTCGAAATCCTGGAGGAAGACGGCACCTACCCCAATCTCTATGAAGGCATGAACCTGCTCAAAGATGTTCCCCAGGATCTCTATCTCCAGGATTGGTGGTATCGGACGACGTTTGTGGCACCAGCTGGGCAGACGGTCTACCAACTAGAGTTTCCAGGGATCAACTATCGCGCGGAGATATGGCTGAACGGCAATCTTGTGGCCGACGCCCAGCATGTGGTGGGCATGTACGTTGCTCACCATCTCAATGTGACGCAATGGATCAAGCCAGGAACATCGAATGTTCTGGCGGTCAAGGTGACGCCGGAGCGCTTGGTGCAGGGCGTGAATGGAGTGGAGCTGGCCGATAGCTGGCTGGATTGGATCAACTGGAAGTATCTTGGCTATCGGGATCCGGACAAGCCTGACTTCCAACCCGTGTCTTTTGTTCCCGACCGCAATGCCGGCATATGGAAGCCGGTGTACTTGAGGATGTCGGGCGCGGTCACGGTAAGTTCTGCGACGGTCAACACCGAACTTCCGCTGCCGCAGCTCAAAACGGCCCGGCTGACCGTCTTTGCCGAGTTGCGAAACGTCTCCGACCATTCAGTCAACGGGATTTTGCGGGGGACAATTTCGCGCCGTGGCAAGCCCACCATCGAGATCGAGCAGCCGCTCAGCCTTGCCGCGGGGGAGGAGCGCGAGGCCAGTTTCACTCCGCAGCAGTATTCCCAGCTCGTGGTTGCGAATCCAGATCTCTGGTGGCCCTACACCATGGGGCATCCCAGTCTGTACAAACTGGACCTGGAATTTCTCGCCGATCGCCAGGTCTCGGATGCGACCCACATCCGCTTCGGGATTCGCACCATTACCCAGCACCGCGATCAGGATGAGCAGTTTCCCGGGGTGGGCAAGGGCGGTAGCTTTTATATGCAGGTGAATGGCAAGGACTTCCTGGCGCGCGGGGCCGACTACACGCCGGACCTGCTCTACCGCTACGACGCTGACCGCGATGCGACCGTGATCCGGTATGTGAAGGACATGGGGCTGAATTTGATTCGCTGGGAGTCGAAGATTGCCAGCGACCATATGGTGGAGTTGGCGGACGAAGAGGGCATCCCCGTAATGTTCGGCTGGATGTGCTGCAGTCAATGGGAGCATTGGGACCAGTGGAATGCTGAGGACCATCGCGTGGCTGGTGAGAGCCTAGCATCGCAGATTTTGATGCTGCGCTCGCATGCCTCGGTCTTTGTTTGGGCCAACGGAAGCGATGGTTTGCCGCCGCCGCCGGTGCGTGATAACTATCACCGGATTCTGACGGACTTGCACTGGCAGAACGCGGTCGTCGATACCGTTTCCTCATACAGCAAGAATGTCAATGGTGACCGCGAATGGAGCGGCATTCACATGGAAGGGCCGTATAGCTGGCGGCCGCCCACATACTGGTTCAGCGGGCGTTATGCCGCGGCACGGGGCGCGTGCGCCGAGCAGGGCGACAACGAGCATATCCCGCCTTACGAAAGCCTGAAGAAATTCATACCTGCCGACAAGCTATGGCCGATCAACGAGACATGGTATTTTCATGCCGGCGCCAATGAAGGTAACAATACCCTGGCCAATATCCGGAATGTAATCGATCGACGCTACGGGCCGTCGGTGAGCGCGGAGGAATTTGCCAGGAAAGCGCAACTGGCGCATTACGAGAATACTCGCGCTCAGTTCGAAGGCTTTGCGGCAAATGGATGGGCCAATCACAAGATGACCTTGTACTGGATGCTCAACAGCCAGTGGCCCTCCTTCTTCGGCAATCTCTTCGACTACTACCTGCAGCCGGGCGGCGCGTATTACGGGGCAAAGAAAGGTCTTCGCCCGCTATCGGTTGTCTTCGACTCATATGCGACCGGAGATCACAGCCAGGCGAAAATCACGGTAGTGAACCAGACGCCGAAAGAGCAGAATGGCCTGCGCGTACGCGCCCGCATCTACCAACTCGATGGCAAGCTTCGTGACGACCGCAGCGTCTATGGCATCCGCGTAACGTCAGGCGGTGCTGTACACGTCCTCACCTTACCCCTGCTGAAGGATCTGACCCCTGTGTATTTTGTGCGTTGCGAGCTATTCGACGGCACTGGAAAGGTGCTGGTAGAGAACGTCTACTGGCAGTCCACAAAGGATGATGACCTGGGCGATCCGGCGAACGACAAAGCATTCGATTTGAAGATGGCGAGTTGGGCCGACATGACGGCCTTGAATACGATGCGTCAAGTACCGCTGGACGTGAGCGCCAGGCAAACCATCGCCGACGGCGAAAATCAAGTCACTATCCGCCTGCGGAACCGCACCAGTCATATAGCTTTCTTTGAACGTGCCGAGATTACGCCGACCCGTGGCGGCGACGAGATTGTTCCCGTCGAATACGACGACAACTACGTTACCGTGTTTCCCGGCGAAGTTGCCGAGATTCAAGGGAAAGTCCAGAAGTCAGCGGGCACTGCGGCCTGGATCAAGCTCGCAGGGTACAACACCCCGGAAAAAGCAGCGCCGATTCAGACGGACAAAGCAGCACGCTGACCGCTTGAGCGCCTTCTTAACCCGCTCGCATACAGTCAGCTTCTGCGCCGGCGATGTTCTGCGTGCATTTTCTCCTCTCTTTGGCGCCAAGCAGACGCTGTCACGCCAGGAATGCAAAAAGAAAAAAACGCAGAATTACGTTTACATGTTGTTTATTATCAATTCGTTAACGACAGAGCGGGTCGCTTTCATGAACCCGATAACAGCGCTTTTAGGCTGCGGCGGGACGGCCAGTTGCCGGGATCCCCCAATTATTCCTGAAATTACTATTGACACAATATGATTGAATTCGTAATATAGCGAAACATGATGTCTGTTTGCTATTAGCTTCGCTTAATCGAAGTCGTAATCGTTCGAAGCAGCCTAACAGCGATGTGGGTGAAGCAACCTGACAACGACAAGAGGAATTCGCAACTCAGTGCGCCCTTCACCGGTCGGATGGCGCAGGCTGTCTGACACTGACTCGGAATGGTTTTTACCACTGATCAATTGCAATCAACAGGAGGCGTCGGTATGTTAAGAAGCATCAGTAGACTACGCACGCTGTGTTTCGCGTTGCTGATCTTGGCCAGCTATCCTCTCGCGGCGCAGCGAGATACTGCCACTCTCGAAGGCCGGATTGTCGACGTAACCGGAGCTGTTGTCGCAAACGCCTCCATCACGGCCACAAATACCAGCACAAATTTCAGCTACCACGCAAAGAGCGATGGCGAGGGCGCCTGGATCATCAGTCCTGTCCGCATCGGCTCATACCAGATTACTATTTCCTCGGTTGGCTTCAAGCAAACCGTCACCGGTCCAATCACGTTAGACGTTCAGCAGAGTCAACGTGTGGACGCAACACTTCAACTGGGTGAAATTACTCAACAGGTGGTGGTCAATGATATCGCGCCACTCCTTGAGACTGACACCTCCGAGACCGGCCAGGTCATCAATAGCGAAGCCATGGTGGGCTTTCCGCTGAATGGCCGCAATCCGGTTCAACTCGCGCAGCTTACCGTAGGTGTGACCGTAAGCGAGCCAGGCGCGCGTGACTCCGGCGGTTTCGGCTTCAGCGCCAGCGGCTCACGCTCTCTGGACAATAACTTCCTACTCGATGGTGTGGACAACAATTCGAATCTTCCAGACCTGCTGAACGAAGCGAATTACGTTTCGATGCCCCCACCGGATGCGCTCCAGGAATTCAAGATCGAAACGGGCAACTACGATGCCGAGTTTGGCAGGGCCACCGGAGCAATCGTCAATGCCACCACTAAGAGTGGAACCAATACATTTCATGGATCGGCCTACGAATTTCTGCGAAATCAGATGTTCGATGCGATGAATTATTACGACGCATCGCTCCAGCCATACCACCAGAATCAATTTGGCGCGACATTCGGCGGCAAATTGATCAAGGACAAGCTGTTCTTTTTTGTGGACTACCAAGCCTTGCGTATCAGTGAGGCGGTTACGAACACAGCTACTGTCCCAACCACGGCGCAGCGGGGCGGCGACTTCTCGGACCAACTGGACTTAACCTCTCCCACCCTCGATCCGCAGAACAACAATGCCCAGATATTGGACTGCAACGGGAACAAGACCTACGCAGGCGAACTTTTCAATACGCGCCAGACGCAGGTCAGCAGTCTCAATGGCAGCGGATATTGCGGCGTTCCGTTCGGCTATGTCGGTGGCGCGCCAAGCAACATAGTTCCACAATCGAGTACTGATGCTCTTGGCCTCAAACTCATTCAGCTCTTTCCGACTCCGACTCCGAATGTCTCTGCAATCGGTTATAACTTCCTGTCCAATCCAATCACCACGGAAACGGAGCAGCAGGGCGATGTCCGGGTAGACCAGGTAATCTCCAGTCATGACACGGCGTTCTACAGATTTAGCATGAGCAGCGATCCGAAGACCATTGGTTCGCCCTACGGCGGCATTGCAGACGGGGGCGGTTTCTTTGACGGTATTCAGCAAATCACTGCCTACAGCGGCGTCGCCAGCGAGGCTCATGTCTTCTCGGCGCATAAGGTGAACGAGATTCGTTTTGGCGCCAACCGGCTCAAAACAAGCAGGTATCAGTTCAATTCAAACGAGGATGTGGCGGCCACCGTCGGCTTTCCAGGCGTCCCTTATGTCGCCGGCACTGACAACGGCGGATTGCCCCAGATGACCTTCACCGACGGATCCAACCTCGGATCCGCTCTCTTTCTGCCTGCAATCGAAAGGCAGACGACCTTCATGCTCTCGGACACTTTTACACTTATCTCCGGCAACGACACTTGGAAGTTCGGCGGAGAGATACGCCCGGAGCACTTTTCCATCTATGAGCCGGCATATCCTCGTGGCTTCCTGACCTTCACCCACACATACACGGATAACGCAGGCCTTACCGGAGCGGGTGGAAATAGTTACGCGGACTTGCTCACAGGGCAGACGAGCGGCGGCAACATCAACAACCTCAACAATATTGATTACTCCCGGAGCACCTATGCCCTCTTCGTCCAGAACGACTGGCGGGTTCTGTCTAAACTCACTCTGAATCTGGGCCTCCGCTGGGAGTATTTCTCGCCAGTGCTCTCGAAGAACAACGCGCAGTCGAACTTTAACCTCATCACGGGAAAACTGGATATACCGGCAAGCAGTAACGTAAGTTTGACTCCCATCATCGCCTCGATTCTCCCCGTAAACCACAATGCCTCGGACGCTTTGATAAGTGCCGACTACAAGGATTTTTCGCCTCGCATAGGGATAGCCTACAGCCCGACGAAGCGCCTTGCCGTTCAAACTGCGTTCGGGGTCTTCTTCAATGGTGATGAAGCAGGTCCATACAGCAATCCAAGTCCTGGCTTCAATCCCCCGTACTTCATCACTCAAACCTTCGCCGCCCCTTGTGGCCTGCCTTCCTATACTGGCGCGCCAAGCGGCGTAGATTGCTCGGTTCCCGGTGTGAGCGTCCTTGCTCAGGGATTTCCCGCAACTGCTCTGGTGGATCCAAATACCCCGACTCTGTTTTCTCTCCAGACGAACCTTCGCATGCCCTATGTCATGCAATGGCACCTCACAACTCAGTATCAGTTGACGAATTCAATGATGCTTGACGTGGGATATATCGGGTCCAAGAGCAACCGTTCTTACATCTATCTCAACGGCAATCAGGCTCAACCGACTCCGGATCCAACCGCTCCGACTGCTCCGCGACGCCCATTTCCATACGTAGACGCTTCGATAGGCTATCTAACGTCATTTGGATTGGCAAACTACAACAGTCTGCAGTCCTCGCTGACGCAGAGGGTGAGCCACGGCTTGGAGTTTGTCGTCAACTACACTTACAGCAAGGCGCTGGGAAACGCAACCAATGCGGATCTTGGCTCCCAAAACAACGACGCCTTCCGGAACAGCAAATACCCGAATGAAGAGCACGGACCATTGGATATCGATGTGCGCCAGCGCTTTGTGGCAAGTTATCTGTATGACTTGCCGTTCGGCCCAGGTCAGCGTTTTGCGACTGGAATTCGGGCAGTCGACCAGGTGCTCGCTAACTGGAACTGGTCAGGCATCCTTACCCTCTCGACGGGCGGCTGGTTTACCGTGACAGACGGCAATGGCGACTTTGGTAACTCCGACACCCAGTCACAAAGACCTGATTATGTTCCCGGCGTCAAGGCGACATCGAAGCCCTGCATCCCGGGCACGTTTTTCAACACTTGCGCTTTTCAAAATCCAGCTCCCGGGTCTCTCGGTAACGTACAAATGAACAGTCTTGAAGGGCCGGGAGAGAAGAATGTGGACTTTTCGCTCTTGAAGAAGATTTCTCTAGGCGGGGCCAGGAATCTGGAGCTCAGGGCTGAAGCATTCGATGTCTTCAATCATCCAAACTTTGAATTTGCTGCGCCGGGTCCCCAGAATTCCATCAATTCGACTATCATGGGAACGCCAACCTTTGGATACTTGACAGGTGCACAGAACCCCAGACTTCTTCAGTTTGCCGCGAAATTCAGCTACTGAGAAGGTATACTGCTTGCGGCCCGGTTCAGAGTGCTGGCCGGGCCGCAACTATTTGGATGTTGAGTTATGGCACACCGGAACAAAGGAGTTCACGTGAAGCAATTATGTAGATGGAGCGTGTGCGCTGCGATGGCGGCAGCTTTGGCAGTCTGCGGATACACCGCGTTCGCGGGTCAGCAAGCCCCCGTGGCGCCGAACGATAAGATACCCGTTTCAGGCTCGATACAGGGAAAATCTTTGTCGGTGGCTGTCTACTCCGACGGATCCTATTCCATCGCGTCATCCGCCATCCCAGGTATCGTAGTGCGCTCCGATGTAGAAGCCGACGTAGACTCTCATGTCTTGCGTTCTTCGGCATACCCGGAACATAATACCGTGCAATCTGAGTTTAAAGATGAATTCGGTTCAGGAACGAAGCTAGTCGTAACTCACACCGGTCTATCGGGCACGCCAGATCTGGTCTGCATCCTACGACTTTATAGAGACCAGTCATGGGGCGATATAGAAGTTAAGGTGGTGAATTCCACGGGTCGAGCGATCTACGTTCAGGCGATTCGGAGCATTCATGCAACGGATGCTCCGGTCATAAGCCTGAATGGGCCGGCTTCCGCGGACCGCATCCTGTCTGATAGCTATAGTGAGGATCGGCCCCAGCTTGCGATTCGCGATCTAGGCGCGGCTCCAGAAGGAATGCACCGTGCCGTGGGAAGCCAGCTTATCTA
>PLOG01000061.1 GCA_003142935.1 Acidobacteriaceae bacterium | reverse complement strand
GTGTGTTTAGCCGTACGCATACGCAAGATGCATGAGAAATAAGAAGCAGATGTGCAAATATGCAGATGAAATGCTGGTTTACGAGCACAGCGTCTTTACCCAGGGTGCCATCTGGCAGATTGATTCCTTCGACCAGTGGGGAGTCGAACTGGGAAAGGTCCTTGCCCAGCGAATCATCCCTGAACTCGAGTCCGAAACAGAGCCGAAGCTCACGCACGATAGCTCGACCAACGCTCTGATCAGACGCTACCGGAAAGGCAAGGAATCGAAATGACGGATACGCAACGCTCTCCTGGGCTTGAGAATGCAGATTATCTTCTCGCCTGGAGTCCTGGCGAGAGCAGTGGGGGGTTATCAATGCGACTCATGGGAATACGGCGATTATGGCCAAAACAGAACAGATAGGCGCGTCTGCTCGTGGAATTCTAAATGTATCCGCGCGCGCAAACACGCTGCAGAGCTGAGTACTCACGCAGTTCAAATCGAGGAACATTTTCCTCGCACAACTGAGCCTTCAGACGAGAGAAGGCATCTTCATGCAAAAGGAGCTTTTATGACCACGACAAAGAAATGCGAACATCCGGCTTGCAACTGTGTGGTACCGAATGGGAAGAAATACTGTAGCGAGGCATGTGCCGATAAGAAGAGGACTCCCGAACTGACGTGCCAATGCCAGCATCCAGAATGCCATGGGAAAGCGCTTAAAGTCTAGCCCTTACGCCCCGTTTGTACGCACAGATTTCGTTTTCCCGTGCGGGATTGGGTCCCACTTCAAAAGTGAAAGGCAAAGAGCACCTCACGTCATCTTCTGCGACACTCTTGGCGAACGTTTGCAAGCAAGCTCATCATGTTCTCGACCGGCTCAAGGAGACAGCACCATGCGTGTAGGAATTGCGTCGGACCATGGGGGACTCGTTCTGAAAGAGCAGATCGCGGAATTGCTGCGAGGCGCGGGCCACGAGGTCGTAGACTTCGGCGCTCATCAACTGAATCCTGGAGACGATTACCCCGATTACGTGATCCCTCTGGCCAATGCCGTGGCCGCTGGCAAGGTGGATCGCGGAGTAGCACTCTGCGGCAGTGGCGTGGGTGCATCCATCTGCGCCAATAAGGTTGCCGGTGTGCGGGCCGGACTTATTCACGACGTATTCTCCGCCCACCAGGGAGTTGAAGACGACGACATGAATATCTTTTCTCTGGGTGGAAAGGTGATCGGGTCCGCGCTCGCGTGGGAACTGATCGAGACGTTTCTGAAAGCTCGCTTCAGCGGCGCGGAGCGCCACCAACGCAGAGTCGACAAAGTGAAAGCGCTGGAAATGCATGAGGTTGCGTTTTGAATGTATTCATTGAGCTGACCGCATCCTGGTGCGAATGAGGAGCGGACGGCTGCTGCGGTGTGCGGGAATCGAGCTTCCCAGGCCGCGAAGGCGAGAGTCAGTTGTGTTCGGTATAGGCCGGGAATTGGTACTTACTAAGCGTTATGGAGGACATACCATGATCGAGATTTTGAAGAACTTTCCCGATAATGTTATCGCGCTGTCCTGCGAGGGACAGGTCACAAAAGAGGATTACGACGGGATTCTTGTTCCGGCTATTCTCAAAGCGCTCAAGCGGCACGACAAGATCCGACTCTTATATAAGACATCGGCTAATTTCACCGGCTACGATCCAGGCGCTATGTGGGAAGACTTCAAGATCGGTGTTGAACACCCCACGCGCTGGGAGCGCGTCGCGGTGGTCACTGACGTGGACTGGATCGTAAAGATGATGAGGATATTCAGCTTTCTCATGCCCTGCCCAGTGAAGTTGTTTCCGCCTTCGGAGGCTGCGCAGGCACATGCCTGGATCATAGCCGCCAGTTGAATTCCGAAGGACGCGAATAGCCTTGTAATGAAAAGTGTTGGAAGAGGAATGAAATGAATGCAACCACGCAGAAACTGCACGAAATCGGCCAGAGCCTCTGGCTCGATAACATCACACGCGGTTTGCTGGCCAGCGGCACACTTGAACGCTACATTCATGAGCTGTCGATCACGGGTCTTACTTCGAATCCGACGATCTTCGATCACGCCATCAAGAACAGTCACGACTATGACGACGCCATCAGCCAGGGAATGAAAGCGGGCAAATCGGGCGAAACTCTCTTCTTTGAAATGGCAATCGAGGACTTGCAGCAGGCTGCCGATCTCTTCCTCCGGATTCACGATCGAACAGATGGTGTGGACGGCTGGGTATCTTTGGAGGTCTCGCCCCTGCTGGCACGCGACACGGCGGCCACTCTGGCCGCGGCCAAGGCTCTTCACTCCCGCGCGGGACGGCCCAATCTCTTCATCAAGATCCCTGGAACCAGCGAGGGCCTCCCAGCGATTGAAGAAGCAATCTTTGCAGGCGTACCTGTCAACGTAACACTGCTGTTCTCGGGCGAGCAATATGTCGCGGCTGCCGAGGCATATCTACGCGGCATCGAACGGCGCATCGCGGCCGGGCTAAATCCCGATGTCGGCTCCGTGGCATCACTATTCGTCAGTCGCTGGGACGTCGCGGTTGCGGATAAAGCACCTGAGGCCTTGCGCAACCAGCTTGGGATCGCGATCGCCAGAGATGCCTATGTGAGGTACCGCAACCTACTTGATTCCCCGCGGTGGCAGCGAATCTTGAATGAAGGAGCTCGGTCGCAACGTCTTCTCTGGGCCAGCACGGGGACCAAGGATCCCAATGCGTCCGACATCTTGTACGTCGAGGCCCTTGCCTTGCCCTCCACCATCAACACGATGCCCGAAGCCACGCTGAAGGCCGTCGCCGCCCATGAAGAATTCGGCGAAGCTTTACCTTCAAACCCAGGCGAGAAATTGGCAGAATTCGCCAAGGCCGGTATTGACACATGCGCAGTGGCGGCCCAACTCCTTGAAGAAGGGGTCGCATCGTTCGCCAAGTCCTGGAAGGATTTGCTGGATTGCATAGCGTCCAAGAGCAAAGTGCTCAAGGCCGCCTGAGTACGAGCTGGGACCTCGTTCTGCTCTGTGTACGCAATTGCTCAGTGTCACGGTCTTCATTACTGAGACACTTGTTGGACAAGTGGCCTCCAGTTCGGCGACGGCTTGAACTGCGGGCCGGCATTGGATGCCTGTTGACTTGTCAAGAAGAATGTATTGCGGTCGCATTGGCCCTTCGGGAGCGGCCGCCTAAGCCATGTCAGGTCAACCATGGAGAAGGAGACGTCATGTTAATCAAAGCGAAGGCACTGAAAGGCTATTCACTCAAGGGCCTCGATGGGGACATCGGGTCGGCCCGCGAGTTCTTCTTCGACGACCAGTATTGGGCGGTTCGGTACCTTGTCGCAAATACAGCAAGCTGGTTAAGCGACAGGAAGGTGCTGATCTCGCCGTACTCTCTGAGCGGTGTCAATAGCACCGATGAGAAGGTCTCCGTTCAATTAACGAAAAAGCAGATCGAAGATAGTCCTTCCATCAACACGGACGAGCCAGTTTCCCATCAATTCGAGAGCTCCTACAATGGCTACTATGGCTATCCGGAGTATTGGGGCGGCCCCTTCATGTGGGGAGGTTATCCGTATATTGTGCGGGATCGCACCAGGTGGGGTTCGTCCGCCTCGGAAGCGAAGAACTGGGATCCCCATCTTCGCAGCACCCAGGAGGTAACGGGCTACCATCTCCTTGCAATTGACGGCGAGATTGGCCATGTTGATGACTTCATCATCGATGTTGAGACCTGGGCGATTCGCTACCTTGTTGTGGCGACAAAGAACTGGTGGCCTGGGAAAAAAGTTCTCATTTCACCAAAGTGGATCGAGAGCGTGAGTTGGGACGCCAGGGAAGTTGTGATCGGACTGTCTCGCGAGACCATCAAGGCCGCACCGGAATACACCGACGAGTCTTTGCTCACACGGGATTACGAAACAGGCTTGTATGGGCACTACAATCGCGAAGGATATTGGGTCGACGAACTCTCGGCCGTTTGAATGCAGTTCAACAAGCTATGAGAGCTGCTCCTCTTTATCTGCAGCGACTCACGATGGAGTCGAACGGCAAGCACGTGACGCTTGACGGCAAGCATGTGGAGACCGAAACGGGGCCGATCTACTGGGGAGTGCCGGGGACGAATGGGCAGCACTCGTTTTATCAGTTAATCCACCAGGGGACGCGGCTGATTCCGTGCGACTTTATCGGGTTCTTCAAGACGCTGAATGCACTTGGTCGTCATCACGACATGCTGATGGCGAACGTCTTTGCCCAGGCTGAGGCGCTGGCCTTCGGTAAGACCACGGACTAGGTTAGGGCCGAGGGTGTGCCGGAGAATCCGGCTCCGCACAAGGTGTTTGAAGGCAATCGGCCTTTGCATGTCATTCTTGGCGATGTGCGACGCCGGAGTTGCTGGGTAAGCTGGTGGCGCTGTATGAGGATGCGGTATTCACGCAGGGTGTGAATTGGGGCATCGATTAGTTTTACCAATGGGGCGTGGAGTTGGGGAAGGTGCTCGCGATGCGAACTCTAGGTGAGTTGGAGAGTGCGGATGCGCCGAAGAGAGGGCACGACTCCTCGACGAATCACCTGATTGAGCTTTATCTGCAGAGCAAATAGCTTTCCGGGCCTTCTTGGTTATTCCAATGGTCGGCACAGAAGATCGCGCTGACCAACGGGGAGACCCCGTGAAGCAAGGGCACCACGAGTTTAGCGGACATGCGAGCCGATCAGCATGAGGCGTTTGTGATTACAGACAAAGATGCTGTTGTGGATGGAGTTGTTCTGAGCCACATGCTGACCGACATCGGCGAAGCCACACCTGACGCTCTCATCGAGTATCTCGCACAGACTGCCAGGCCAATCACAGGGGCCTTTCATGCCCTATAAGACAATCGACGGCATCACAAGTTCAGTAATCCCCTTCTGTGTCAAGGACGGCATCGTTTTCGTTCTCCTTGGTCAGAGGGGAAAGACGTCGAAGGCCTTCGCGAATGCTTGGGGCCTCGTCGGCGGGTTCCTCGACCCTGGCGCCGAATCACTTGAACAATGCGCCGCGCGTGAACTCAAAGAAGAGACGGGACTTGAAGTTCCACCCGATTTCATGAAGCTCGTCACCGTCCAATCAGACCCGAAGCGCGACCCGCGTGGCCAGATTATCGACACCGTCTGGTCGACCCGAATTCCATCCCAACTTCCGGCTGAGGCTTCGGATGACCTTCAAGAAGTCGCTTGGCGCCCGCTCAGCCACGCTCTCACCATGAATTTGGCCTTCGATCATCAGAGTTCACTTCAACGGTTCGCTGAGATCGAAGGATTCCTCCGTAGTTCCTAAAACAATCGAGTGGTTCGTTACCCTCAAAGGCCTCCAAATCGTGCACACTTCAGAGCTGCGGCGCGTACAGTTGAACGCTCTGGTCTTAATTGACGAGACTCACAGCCTCTTATCGGTACACGAGCGGCAGTAATCCTCTGATAAGTTCTGCGCCCCCCGCAGACTTAGGAGGCGAGCAACAGTAGGTCGGCAGATGAGCTAAACAGCACAGCCAGATATGCCTATGATTCCTGATAATTCAGAGTGTCTCGATTGTGGAGCGGTAATTTCCTATGCGATCGCTCCGATCGTTGATTCCGCTACTGACGTGAACTCCAATGGATACTATTCGCACAGAGCGATTGATAACGGAGACATTCCCTCGAAATTCGACCTTCCGTATGCGGAGCTCTCACTTCCAATTAGCACATGGCGCTTGGCAGGGTGATTCATGATCAATGTAGTCGAAACGTCCACCCTTTCCGTGACAAGCCCTCACCTCGCCTGCTTCCGCTTAGCGCCGGCTATGCCCCCCTCTTCATCGACAACACACCCATGTTCGTTGCTCGCAGAGCGCCTGGAGATGCGAAGCATTCTTCATGTAGATTACGAGTCCACCGGCACCGAACTCACTTCAACCGGATTGCAGTCGAACGACCCAACCTAGCCGCGTTACCAGCTCGAAAAGGAGATTCAGAAATGTCGACCGACATACTCACGACCGAGGATTTACTCCACGAAACGCCCGAAGCAATCGCTAAAGAGGAGTCGGTGCACGGAGATACGACGCTCTCTCCGGACCTCCTTCGCCGCATGAACGCATACTGGCGTGCGGCTAATTACGTGTCAGTCGGTCAGATTTATCTCTATGAAAATCCTCTGCTGAAGGAACCGCTGAAGCTCGAACACGTGAAGCCATTGGTGGTTTCGCATTGGGGGACAACGCCAGGGCAGAACTTCATCTATGTGCATCTCAACCGGATCATCAAGAAGTACGACTTGAATATGTTTTATGTTGCAGGACCAGGACACGGAGGCCCCGCGATTGTGGGCAACGTGTACCTGGAGGGCACCTGGAGCGAGGTGTATCCGAATGTCACCCAGGATGAAGCCGGTTTGAAGAAGCTGTTCAAACAGTTCTCGTTTCCTGGCGGCATCTCAAGTCATGTTGCGCCAACGACGCCCGGATCGATCCACGAGGGCGGCGAGTTGGGTTACTCGCTCAG
>PLOG01000011.1 GCA_003142935.1 Acidobacteriaceae bacterium | reverse complement strand
CGATCCGCCCTCCCTGGCCTTTGCTTCTACGCAAATTAGCTCCACCAGCAGCGACAGCCCGCAAACGGTGACGGTCGAGAACATTGGCAATGCAACACTGAGTTTCCCCATTCCTTCGACAGGAAACAACCCGAGCATCGCGGCAAACTTCACCCTTAACAGCAGCGGGACAACGGCATGCCCGCTTGTAACGGCAAATTCGTCAACGGCGGGAACACTAGCCGCTGGTGCTTCCTGCCTATTGCCCATCAGCTTTAAGCCAACAACGGGGGGGACTCTCGGCGGCTCACTGGTTCTGACGGATAACAACCTGAATTCTTCTGCACCTGGCTATACAGTACAAACAATCACATTGAGCGGCACAGGTATTGGGAAGAGCACGCCGGCGGTGACGGTGACGCCATCCGCATCGAGCATCACGACAGCTCAAGCGCTGTCAGTGACGGTTAGAGTCGGCGGTGGAACCGGTAGCCCGACAGCGACCGGTTCGGTGTCTCTGACAAGCGGTACCTATACCTCTGCGGCATCAGCGCTTGTGAGCGGCAGCGCCTCGATCAACATTCCCGCCGGATCGCTGACAGCGGGGTCCGACACACTGACGGCTAATTACTCAGGCGACATCAACTACACCAGTGCCCCAGGTACATCGCCGACGGTGACGGTGAACAAGACGACGCCGACGGTGACAGTGACGCCGGCTTCATCGAGCATTACCACGACGCAGGCCCTGTCAGTGACGGTTGCCGTGGGCGGTTCGCCATCGCCGACCGGCACAGTGACGCTAAGCAGCGGTTCCTACAGCTCCGCCGCTACATCATTGAGCAGTGGGAGTGCTCAGATCAATATACCGGCAAGTTCGCTTGCGGTGGGCAGTGATGCGCTGACGGCCAGCTACTCCGGGGACGCCACCTACAACGCAACGACTGGTGCCGCTCCAGTCACGGTCACAACCGCCGTAAACCCAAGCTTCGCGATCGGCGGGATAGCGGTTACGCTCGCCCGTGGCGCAACAACCGGGAACACATCGACCATCACCATTACGCCGGCCGGAGGGTTCACAGGCAGCGTAGGGTTGACAGCCGCTGTGACTTCAAGCCCTTCAGGCGCCCAGTACCCGCCCACATTGAGCTTAGGCTCTACCAGCCCAGTGACTATTACCGGCGCAACAGCCGGAACGGCCACCCTCGTCATCTCGACCACGGCAGCGACCAGCGCGGCTCTTGCGTATCCCAAGCGCCCCGGAGCTCCCTGGTACGCGGCTGGCGGTGCGACTCTTGCCTGCTTGTTGCTTCTGGGCATCCCGGCAAAGAGACGTCGCTGGCAGACCATGCTAGGAATGCTGGCACTCTTCGTGGCACTCATTAGCGGTTTGCTCGCTTGCGGCGGTGCGAGTAGTGGCGGTGGCACCAGCAATCCCGGGACCACGGCGGGCACCTACACCATTACTGTGACCGGCACGTCAGGCGCGACGACGGCCGCGGGGACTGTAACTCTCACCGTACAGTAGGCCCGCTGCGATTTCCCTGATCGGGCATATCGGTGCGCTCGAATAGAGCCGAGTACGCGGTCCGAGGAAAGTCGCGTTCGAAACAGCCTAAAAAGCAGCGAGCGGAAAACCCCATCGGAACTTGCCCGAAAGAGCGGCGCTTTTAGAGGCGTTCCGTATGCGCTGTGAAGTGAGCGAGAATCTAATGATTCACGCCCGCTTCCAGCGGCTCAGCTACTCTTTCTCGAACCCGCTATTGCTCTCAAATTTCAGCGTACGGCTGTTCTCCGTAACGGTGCGCACGACGTTGTCGGGAACGCCGGCGGTGATTTCTGCATCGATCTCCAGGGAGACCCTCACATTCGAGCCGACCAGCCCAACGAGATGCGTGATCACCTCGTCCGCGATTCTGCTGGCGTCACGTCCGACTCGCGCAGGATCAAGCGCCACCGTGCCGTGGTAACGCTTCGGCTTGGCTTGTTGCGGCGGGATTGCGGGTCCAGGGCCGGCCTGCCGCCCTCCTTCAGTTGGAGACCCAGTAGGGCTGTCTGGAACTCCGCCCGCTGGCACCGGGGGCGCTGTTTCCGCGTCAATTTGCTGACGTGCCACTTCAGGCCTAACCAATAACCCGGTATCGTCCTCCGTTATGCCGAACTGCCCACCATACTGGAGGCCGCGATACCGAGATTTCGATTCGTCGAAACTCTCAGCATAAGCAAAGGCATCTCTCTCCCACGTCAGCAACGCCAGCCCCGAGCGAATGGCATTGACCAGAATCGAAGGGGTCTGCAACCGCGGCAGGTAAAGATAACGGCCGAAGTCCTCAACAAGTTGCCGAATGGAAACAGCATTGCCTCGCCACAGCGGGACACGGTCCATTTCCATCCGAAGCCGCGAGGCGGCAAAGTTCACCAATAGGGATTCGTCGTTCTTCAACTTCTTGCTAGCACGCTCAGCGAGTGCGTCCGTGCCCGTGAGCCGAACCGCCGGCCAAGTAACTGCGGCCTGCGGGTTCTCCTGTGTTGGAACCAAAAGCCACTGGTAGGTCTCGGGCAGGAGAACCGCATTCGTGATCATCGCGCGGGATTGAGGATTCTGGTTGAATGCACGGTCATGGTTACCGGGAATGACAACCTTGTGGCGGTGGGGTAGTTCGCCGAGCCAATCGTTGAAATCCTGAATCTTCGCGGCATGGTTCCAGAAGGTGAAGTCCCCCGCATGAATCAGCAAGTCCCCATCGGGTAGAGCGAAGTCCCTGTGCAGTTCATGCGTGTCGCTGATGCAGACGATTCTCACGCTCCGATGCGCCTTGGGCGGGGCCTGCCGCGCGGGTGTGCGATTAGTCTTGCTTATCATCAATGTGCTCCAATCTTGAATGAAGCCAGCGAGCGTGAATCATAAGATTGCCGCTCGCTTCACAGGCCAGCCCGAACCCCTGTAGACGGGGCGTTATCTTCGTCACTTTTGCCTGGGGTTTTCCGCTCACTACTTTCCAACGCTGCGCGGACCGTTCCGTAGCCGAGTGCGAGATTTGCGGCAACCTGACGCAGGCTCATGCCAGCGGCGCGCATATCCCGTATGCGGTCAAGGTCCACATGCTGGCGGGGCCGTCCGAGGCGCTTGCCATTCGCACGGGCATTTCGGATTCCGGCATTCACACGTTCGCAGATCAAGCCGCGTTCGAGTTCCGCGATGGCCGCAATGATTACGAAGAGAGCCTGCCCAAGCGGCGTGCCGGTATCGATGTTCTCCTGATAGCTGATGAACCCAACGCCGAGGCCGCGAAAATCCTCAAGAGCGGCTAGCAGGTGCCTTGTTGACCGGGCGAAGCGGTCAAATCGCCACACCAGGACGGCGTCCAACTTCCGCTTGCGGGCGTCATCCATGAGTTCGTTCAATTGCGGGCGGGAATCTTTGGTGCCGGACACCCCGGCGTCAACGTACTCGCGCACAACGGCGAGTTGGCGGGCCGCACAATAGGCGCGTAAATCGCGGAGTTGCAGATCGCAACACTGGTCTCGGGTACTCACGCGGGCGTAAATGCCTATCCTCATAGGAGGCTCTACGCCCAGTACGAGAGAGTCGGTTAATAATGCTGTGGTTTCCGCTCATGCGTCCGAGCCGGTCGCAGAACTGCCAGTGGTGGCTACCAGACCCTGGGGCGTTTCTGGGGATTAGTCAGTTGAGACTCGTATATAGTTCGACTAGAAATCGAGTGGATGAGCGAGTTCGCCAATTGTGATGACCCAAGCATCATGTTTAGTTAGGTCGGCAGAAACTGGCCATCGTAAAAATCAATGCTGGACAAGAGGCTTGTTCGCCAGCCAGCGAAGGATCTCCTCTACCGGCTTCGGTATTGGCAACCCCGCCTCCATCGCAATCAACCGCGCACGCGTTGGCTTTCCAACATGCGGATGTTTCTGGCATAGCTCCTGATATTTGGCCTCTCCGAGTATGTTGCGAAGGTGATCCTCGTAGCAGGTATCAAGCTGCCAGACCTTTACCATTCCATCCGCCGACTGGAGGGCGTCGAGTTGGGCGTTGTAGGCGTATTCCTCAGCTTTTTTGTCCTTCCCGAAGTCGGACCCATCCTTGTCATAGACGATGCCAGTTGGAATGCCGAAGGAAGTCGCGATGGAGGCAAATTCCATAAGATTGCGCTTCCCGCCGACCTCGATGATGGTGGCACCTGTTGCGTCAAGATCAATATCCAGTGTCTTGCAATACGCTGGGAAGGCGAGTTTTTCTGTATCGCCCTCCACAATAAGAAGGCGCGTGGCGAAGAACAGTTCATTCCTTTCCGGGTCGAGCTCTTTGATAAGCTTCTCGCGCCGAGATTCATTGGTGGGAAGCGTGGAGAGGAATATCTTTGTAGCGCCTGCGGTTTTGCGGGCGAGAACGACCTGGTGATAATCCGGGACTGTCACGAAGTGAGGAGAATGGGTGGTGTAGATAACCTGGTTTTTCTCGCCGATGCGGCAGAGGGTTTTGTAGAGCGAGCGTTGCATCTGTGGATGTAGGAACATTTCGGGTTCTTCGATGAGAAGAATCGCACCCTGTTTCTGCGTTTCCTCGAAGGCCTGCAGGATTGCCAGCACGATGGCATTCTGCATACCCTCGCCCATTTCCTGTGCACTGATACTGAATCCCTCTTCCTTAACCCGAAGATCAAGGGTCTTGTAAAAGTCGAAGCTCTCCAAGGGCGTAAAGTAAAGGTCTATCTTTTCGGCATCGGCGACCGGATCAAGGCCCAGTTGCCGTAGCACATTAGTCTTGATAGCGGTTTCCACCTTCGTAAAAGCATCAGTTCGCAAGAGTTTTAGGGCGGCCTGCATCAAGGTATGAAAGCGATCAATTCGCGGGACCTCTACAGTTGACCCGTCCTGCTTCGTGACGGAGACCTTCTCGTCAGGGTCATTCAGTTGACGGTTGATATCCTCGAACATCTGCCGTAGGAGTGAATAGCGGGCCGAGGGCAACTGCTCCCTCAGGGACCGGTTGGTACCGATGTAGATGAGCGGAATTGCATCACGGACCTCTGTGGGAACGCCTACCAGGGGCTCGTAGTGGTGTGGCTCACCTTTTCTCGGTGCCTTGGTCAGGACAGTTGGCGGCTTTCCGTTGGCATCCCTGCAACGTTGCTCCAGACGGGGCTGCCCTTTCTTCTCGCCAATTTTGTAGCGGGTGTATTCAAAGGAAAGGCCGTGGATTTCCGTAACCGGCGCATTCTTGAATCGCAGGTACTCGACTGGTGGGTCCATGGTGCACGAAATCTCGATGTCACGGTTCGGATCATGCAGGTAAACGTCCTCCGGCGCAAAACTCGACACGCTCACCCAGCTCGTACCAAGAACCCTGCGAAGTGCTTCCAGCAGGTTGCTCTTGCCGGCGTTATTGGGACCGACGAGTGCGCATACTTGTGGAATGTTGAAGCTGACATTCTCTAACGACCGAAAGTTCCGTATGCAAACTTTGGAGATCCGCACAGATTTTCCTTACTACCACTGAGAGGTGGATTATCCGATGTCGCTGGCCGCGACACAGACTGAAAATCTTCAGCCAACACATATTACGCCTCAACAGTCGGCTTATCGCAAGGTTTCCCACCGGCCGAGATTGCTCCGAGCATACGATCAGACGTGCCCCAACCTCAAATTGTGGCTGACCGGAACCCCTGGCCATGCTGCTGCGGTGAACTGGTACGGGCAATCGTGGCCGACGCTATCCTGTGGCCAGCCCGCAGGCCCTCCCAGCCGCTTCTGCGCGTCTCTGCATGTTCCGCAAGGGTTCCTACGTTGTGCCAGTCGTCTTATCCGGCGCAAGTGTGCGTGAAGCCAAGGACTCAACCATGTTGGGATCAACGGCCTCCTTTCGCTTGGGCGGGCGGGGCGCAAGCGGGAGTGGCGGTGGCATGCAGCGGCCCGAGCCCTGTTGAAGCGTCCGAGCCGGTCTCTGTTTCGAACGGACATCGGACAGGCACTCGCTCCAATATTCCCAATCCTAAACCTTCTGAGCCTCACGTTCTCTCTGCTCTTCAAGACCAGCCTGTTGTTTGGTGTAGTAATCACCACACTGACCTTGCCCTCAGATTGCGTATCTCTTAACCGGCCGGTTTTTGAGGATTAAATTCATCCTCGTCGTAGTTGTGGCGGTGGAAATGTGGGAATCGGCTTCATCGATTTCCAAGATT
>PLOG01000154.1 GCA_003142935.1 Acidobacteriaceae bacterium | reverse complement strand
TTGCGGCCTTCGGCAATCGCCCAAACGACGAGCGATTGTCCCCGGCGCATGTCCCCCGCGGCAAAGATGCCTTCGACCGAACTCATATAATTTGTCGTTGCGACGTTACCGCGGCTATCCAGAGCCAGCCCCAACTGCTCGATCATTCCGGAGCGGACAGGCCCGAGAAATCCCATCGCCAGCAGAACAAGATCCACGTCGAGAGTGAATTCAGAGCCGGCAATGGGCTCGAACTTCGGCGGGGGACCGACACGGACGGCACGCAACTGCTTGACGTTGCCGTTTNNCAGTCGCGAATGCCGCCCTCTTCGTGCGAGCTTTCCGTGCGCAACTGCATCGGCCACAGCGGCCAAGGGGTCGAGGCTGCCCGCTGATCGGGCGGCTTAGGCATGATCTCGAACTGATGGACGCTTCTTGCGCCCTGGCGATGGCTGGTGCCCAGGCAGTCGGCGCCCGTGTCGCCGCCGCCAATGATCAGTACGCGCTTGCCGGTGGCAAGAATGGCGATGGATGGGTCAACGGTATCGCCCTCGTTGCGGCGATTTTGCTGGGGCAGAAACTCCATCGCGTAGTGGATGCCCTTCAGTTCACGGCCGGGGATATTGAGGTCGCGAGGATGCTCGGAGCCCCCAGAGAGCAGGATCGCTTCGTACTGGGCGGTGAGTGCTTCGACAGGGACGTTAACGCCAACGTGGGCGTTGACGATGAAGTTGACTCCCTCGGCGCGCATTTGATCGATGCGCCGGTCGATGACGCGCTTCTCGAGTTTGAAGTTCGGAATGCCGTAGCGCAGCAGGCCGCCGATGCGGTCGTTCTTCTCGTAGACGGTGACGGAGTGCCCGGCCCGGCGCAACTGCTGAGCCGCGGCTAGTCCAGCCGGTCCGCTGCCGACGACCGCAACGCGCTTGCCGGTGCTGTTCTCCGGGGGCTCGGGATGGATCCAGCCCTCATCCCAACCGCGCTCGACGATCGAGCGCTCAATCAGCTTGATGGAAACGGGCGGCTGATTGATCCCGAGCACGCAGGCGGCCTCGCACGGGGCCGGGCAAATGCGGCCTGTAAACTCCGGGAAGTTATTGGTGGAGTGGAGCCGACGGATTGCTGCCTCCCAGCGGCTGTTATAGACCAGGTCGTTCCAGTCGGGGATCAGGTTGTTGACCGGGCATCCGGTATGGCAGAAGGGCACGCCGCAATCCATGCAGCGGGCGCCTTGCTGGCGCTGCTTCTCTTCGGGAAACGGCTCGTAGATTTCGAACCAGTCCTTGATGCGTTCATCGGCCTTGCGGCGCGTAGGCTGTTCGCGCTGAATCTCTAGAAACCCAGTGACCTTACCCATGCAACACCTCTGTCGGGGACGTCACCAGGGGCGACGGAATAAATGGAGGAGCGTAGACCGATTCCGCGCGAGGAGCGCCCAATACGCGTTTGTACTCGTGCGGAAATATCTTGATGAACCTGGGCTGTGCATCGGCCCAGTGTTCCAGAACCCAGGCCGCGCGAGGACTGCCGGTCAAATCCCGGTGGCGCTCGAGCAGTGCGCGGACCCGCTCGACATCGGCCTCGGCAGCCAGTGGCTCCAAATCGACGCTCGCCTGGTTGCAACGCCTGTTGGCGAAATCGCCCCGAACATCGTAAACATAGGCGATGCCTCCGCTCATGCCGGCAGCAAAGTTGCGGCCTGTCTTGCCAAGAACGACGACTGTACCGTTGGTCATGTACTCGCAGCCGTGGTCGCCAACTCCTTCAACAACGGCGATAGCGCCCGAGTTGCGAACGGCGAAACGCTCACCGCCAATGCCATTGAGGAAGGCCTCGCCGGAGGTGGCGCCGTAGAGCACGACGTTGCCGACCAGAATGCTTTCCTCCGGCAGAAAGCTCGAGGTCTTGGGCGGATAGGCGATGATGCGGCCGCCCGAGAGTCCCTTGCCGAGATAATCGTTGGCATCGCCTTCGAGTTCTAGAGTGACGCCGGAGGGCACGAATGCGCCGAAGCTCTGACCGGCGGAGCCGTGGAAACGGAAATGGATGGTTTCCTCCGGCAATCCAGCCGAGCCGTACTTGCGCGCAATCTCGCCGCCCAGCATCGCGCCGACTGTGCGATGAACGTTGCGGATCGCAAAGCTGCCGGTAACCTTGGTTTGCGATTCGAGGGCAGGCGCGGCCTTCTCGATCAGGATATGGTCGAGCGCCTGGTTGAGGCCGTGATCCTGCGCCTGCACGCGCCGCCGGGCGACACGAAGGGGCAGCGTAGGCGTGTAGAGAATTGAAGAAAGGTCGATGCCCTTGGCCTTCCAATGCGCGTTGGCGACCACTGCATCGATCTTGTCGACCCGCCCCACCATTTCATCCACGGTGCGGAACCCAAGTTTCGCCATGTGCTCGCGCATCTGCTCGGCAATGAAGAAGAAGAAGTTGACAACATGCTCCGGCTGCCCGGTGAAGCGCGCGCGCAGCACCGGATCTTGCGTGGCTATGCCCACCGCGCAGGTATTCAGGTGGCACTTGCGCATCATGATGCAGCCCATGCTGATAAGCGGCATGGTGGCAAAGCCGTACTCTTCGGCGCCCAGCAAGGCAGCAATCACCACATCGCGGCCGGTCTGGAGTTTGCCATCGGTCTGCACCCGGATGCGGCTGCGCAGATCGTTGAGCAACAAGACCTGCTGCGTCTCGGCCAGGCCGAGTTCCCACGGCAGGCCGGCATGTTTGATGGAACTCAGCGGCGAAGCGCCAGTACCGCCGCTGTCGCCGGAGATGAGCACCACATCTGCATGGGCCTTGGAGACGCCTGCGGCCACAGTGCCAACGCCGACCTCGGAAACCAGCTTGACCGCGATGCGGGCCTGCGGGTTCACATTCTTCAGATCGTAGATAAGCTGCGCCAGATCCTCGATGGAATAAATATCGTGATGCGGCGGCGGCGAGATCAGCCCAACACCGGGAATCGAGTGGCGCGTCTTGGCGATCACCTCGTCCACCTTGTAACCGGGTAGTTGTCCACCCTCGCCGGGCTTGGCGCCTTGCGCCATCTTGATCTGCAGTTCGTCGGCGTTGACCAGATAATTGGTGGTTACACCGAAACGGCCGCTGGCAACCTGCTTCACCGCGCTGCGGCGCAGATCGCCGTTAGGGTCGCGCTTGAAGCGGTCCTCATCCTCGCCGCCTTCCCCAGTGTTCGACATGCCTCCGATGCGATTCATGGCAATTGCCAGAGTCTCGTGAGCTTCCTTGCTGATCGAACCGAAGCTCATCGCGCCCGTTGTGAAACGTTTGACGATCTCCTTGGCCGGCTCTACTTCTTCAATGGGGATGGGCCGGTCGAGGTACCTGAGCTTGAACAGGCCGCGCAAGGTACACAGCTCGCGATTCTGGGCGTCGAGCAGGTCTGTATATTCCTGGAAAGTTGCCGGATTGTTCTGGCGCACGGCATGTTGAACCTTGCTGATCGTCAGCGGGTTCAGCAGATGATATTCACCACCCTCGCGATACTGATACTGGCCGCCGACGACGAGGTCAGTCTCGGACTCAGTGAGAGGCTGGAAGGCGTAAGCGTGCTTCATCTGGGCCTCGCGAGCCAGTACGTCGAGTCCCACTCCCTCAATGCGCGATGCGGTGCCTGAGAAGTATGCGTCGACCAGAAGCTGGTTGAGACCGACAGCCTCAAATACCTGCGCGCCGCGATAGCTCTGCAGGGTGCTGATGCCCATCTTGGAGAAAGTCTTCAGCAGGCCCTTGTTGATGGCCTTGATGAAGTTCTTCTCGGCATACTCGGCGCTGACTTCTTCGGGAAGCAGGCCGCGGCGCTTCAGATCGTGCAGAGTCTCGATTGCAAGATACGGATTGATGGCGCTGGCGCCGTACCCGATGAGCAGGGCGAAGTGCATCACCTCGCGCGGCTCGCCGCTTTCAATGATGATCGCAACCTGCGTGCGGGTCTTTTCGCGGACCAGGCGATTGTGCACCGCAGCCATGGCCAGCAGGCTGGGAATCGGCGCGTAAGTCGGATCGACGCCGCGGTCGGAAAGAATCAGCAGCGTGTAGCCCGAGTGCACGGCATGCGCGGCGCGGGCGCTCAGATCTTCAAGCGAGTGCCGCAGGCCGGTTTCGCCATCGGCGGCGCGAAACAAAGCGGGCAACGTCGTTGCCAGCAGATCGCCGGAAGAAACGCGGCGCAGCTTTTCCAAATCCCGGTTGGTCAGGATCGGATGGGGCAACTTGAGGGTGTGACAGTTCTCCGGCGCTTCGTTCAGGATGTTGCGTTCGGTTCCGATGTAACTGATCAGCGACATCACCATCTCTTCGCGGATGGGGTCGATGGGCGGATTCGTAACCTGCGCGAACAACTGCTTGAAGTAGTTAAACAACGACTGCGGACGGTCCGAGAGGCAAGCCAGAGGAACGTCTGTGCCCATCGAGCCAATCGGCTCCGCGCCCGTTGCGGCCATGGGGGCAAGCAATATGCGCAAATCTTCTTCGCTATAGCCTGAGGCGCGCTGGCGCCGAAGAAGAGTCTCAGGATTGGAGGCGATAACCCGCGGAGGCTCGGGCAACATGTCAATGGTCACCTGTTGCTGCTTGAGCCATTCCGCGTAGGGCTGGCGGCCTGCCAACTGCTTCTTGATTTCCGCGTCGGAAATAATGCGCTGCTGGACCGTATCGACCAGGAACATGCGGCCCGGCCGCAGCCGCCCCTTCTTGCGAATGTCCTCTGGNNCGCCCAGGGCGGAGCCCGTTGCGGTCCAGGGTCGCGCCGATCACGCGGCCGTCGGTAAAGGCCATCGCGGCTGGGCCGTCCCACGGCTCCATCAGGGATGCGTGGTACTCGTAGAAGGCGCGTTTCTCCTCGTCCATGTCAGGGTTGCCGGACCAGGCCTCAGGCATAATCATCGCCATCACGTGGGGCAGGGAACGGCCGGACTGAAACAGGAACTCGACGGCGTTATCGAGCGAAGCGGAGTCGCTGCCCTCCGGCATCACAACCGGAAAAAGCTTGTCGATATCCGCGCCGTGCAGCGGGCTCTGCAGCACCGATTGGCGCGCGGTCATCCAGCTCACGTTTCCGCGAATCGTATTGATCTCTCCGTTGTGCGCGACATACCGATAAGGGTGAGCGAGCTTCCAACTCGGAAACGTATTAGTGGAGAACCGCTGGTGAACCAGGCACAGTGCGCTGGTGACCAGCGGATTAGCCAGCTCGAAATAAAACTTCTCAATCTGCGGAGCCAGCATCAGGCCCTTGTAAACGATGGTCCGGCAGGAGAACGAGGGGACATAAAACGTCTCCTTGTCCTCAATCTCCGAAGCGGCAATCTCGTTTTCGGTCCGGCGGCGAATCTTGTAAAGCAGGCGCTCGAAGGCATCCTCCTCCAGCCCGGCAGGCCTGCTGACGAAAAGCTGCTCAATGTAGGGTTGGGATGCGCGTGCTTCACGGCCTACGGCGTCGCCGTTGACCGGCGTATCGCGCCAGCCGAGCAAAGTCAGGCCTTCTTCCTGGGCAATGCGCTCGAAGACGCCTTCGCACTGCAAGCGGCTGTGCCTTTCGACAGGCAGGAAACACATGGCCACGCCGTAGGCGCCTGGCTCAGGCAGTTTCATGCCGAGCTGGCCGCACTCGCGGGTAAAAAATGCGTGGGGAATCTGAATCAGGATGCCGGCGCCGTCGCCGGTCTCCGGGTCGCAACCGGCCGCGCCGCGGTGGGTGAGGTTGATCAAGACCTCAAGGCCCTTGCGGATAATCTCATGGCTCTTTTCGCCGCGAATGTTCGCGATCAGTCCCATGCCGCAGGCATCGTGCTCATTCCGTGGATGATAGAGCCCTTGTGGCTGAGGAATGCGTTGACAATTAGAAGTATCCATGGGCAGCCTTTCCCGGTGACCTTTTGCTTGCAAATTGCTCGATTTGTTCTGAAAGACACAACCGCCGCGCGATTCCAGTTGAGCGAAATCGCCTAAGTCCTTTATCGAGAGGGTTGCTTCAGCAGGCGCCGCCGCGTCCGGCGCTGCACTGACTTTAATATAACGAAATTTTGACGGAACTGCTAAACTTCCTGGCGCGAAACCGTGCCAAAAGGGACACACGAACAACCCCAAGGCTCGAATGCCGCTTGTTTTGTACCATATACTGAAGGCCGTGAGAATCAGCGCCCGGAATTCGACGCAGGATACGATACTTGTCACAGGCGGAGCTGGGTTTATCGGCTCAAATTTCATTTTGTGCTGGCTCAAGGACTCCGGCGCATCCGTCGTGAATCTTGACCTGCTGACCTATGCCGGGAATCCCGCCAACCTGGCCTCGCTGGCGGCTGAGCCGCGCTATCTGTTTGTGCGCGGAGACATCTGCGATGCGGATTTGGTCGGCTCAATCCTCGCAAAACACCGGCCGCGGGCCATTGTTCATTTTGCGGCAGAGAGCCATGTAGACCGCTCCATTGTTTCCCCGGAGGCATTCATCCGGACCAATGTTCAGGGAACCTTTGTCCTCCTGGAGCAGGCAAAGGCCTATTGGTCGGGCCTCGACGATGCGCACCGCGCCGCCTTTCGCTTCCTGCACGTTTCCACCGACGAGGTTTACGG
>PLOG01000139.1 GCA_003142935.1 Acidobacteriaceae bacterium | reverse complement strand
GGGAAATCAACCATCTACACTGACGGCTGGCCGGGATACGATCACTTGCGTACTAAGGAGTTCGTTCACGAGACCGTGAACCATCTGAATGAGTAAGTGCGCGGCCAAGTCCACACTTAGGGAATTGAAAACTTCTGGAGTCTACTCAAGCGATCTCTTGGCGGAACCTATATCGCTGTAGAGCCATTCCACCTTGATCGTTACGTGACTGAGCAGGTATTCCGCTACAATAATCGTGCAACCAAAGACAATCCTCTCAATGATGCGGACCGCTTTACGCTGGCAGTATCGCAGATTCAGGGAAAGAGACTGACCTATGCAGAACTGACCGGCAAGGTGGGAGAAACGGAAGCGTTCTAACTTGGCCGTATGGATTGAACGGCAGATGCGCGGGAAGCGGAAGTCTTAGACGTTCGCTTGGCTTCCTTCTCAGCATCTAATCGGGCCTTGATTTCAGCGTGAGGCACAGCAACAAGCCTCCGCATAAAATTTGTGAAGTTCTCCGAGTTGCCGGTCACGTTCTTCGCGGGATCGGTCGGCAGATTCGGCATGGTGCACCCTCACTAGAAATGAGGATAGCACAATGTCGATTTGCGCCCAGAGTCAACTCAGCTCCGTAGCGAAAGCGTCGTGCAAATCTGTATTCCACGGCAGAGAGGTAATGGTTGCAATGAAGGCCTTCTGTGATGGGAGCGGGAACGCGGACACTTCTCCCTTCGTCGTCTTGGCTGGGGTTACTTCCGAGGAATCGGAATGGGCGTTCTTTGAGAATGAATGGGGCCGCATCTTGCGTGATAGATATCCCATCGCACCATACCTGCACATGAAAGAAATTGTGCTCGGGAAAGGACCATTTAGAGATGAAAATGGGTGGGATGATGCGAAACGCGTGCAACTGGTCCAAGACTGCTTAGTGTTCTCCCAGAAACTGGACAAAAGAAAATTTTGCACCTTCATCTGTTCGATTGATATGCGTATGTACCGTCACATACGTGACAAAGGATTCAATCTGCCTTCAGTTTCGAGAATATGCAACAAATTCGTCCCGCAGGCGATCTTTAAGTGGTATCTGGACAAGTTTAGCCAGTGGGAACTAGCGGAACTCTATTACACCTTCGATCAGAACGAGCGATTTATCGGACCCTTCCGAACTCTCGTTACGAAATGCCAAAAGAAAAGTTGGTCAGGTCTTTACAATCACTGGGACATCATCAAGCAGATGGCCCCGGCTGATATGCGGAATGCTCTCCCGCTTCAGTTGGCGGATATGATCGCGTGGGCGCATCATCGCCGTTTAACTCCCCATCGGGAGGGTCTAGCGTGGTCTCACTTGGGAAAACTAACCGATTCTGTTCATCCTTTTTATCGCAAAGAAGTTGGCAAGAATGAACTAGTTGGTATTGCGAAGTATCTCCATATCGGAACTGTCGTAGAAGACTATTTAAATAGCCTGACCTTCCCTCCAGTGAATCTTCCCGATTGACGTACTAAAGTAGATAGTCAGCCAAGTATATTATTGCCGTTAGCGTCCGCTTCGCGGACATAGCGAGTCAGCGAGTTGGCGGCGGCATTGGCAGGCAGAAGTTTCATCTCCCGCGTGTCGGCAACGCCGGTACCATCGTGCTTCATCACTCCGCCGCTGAAGCACGTCGGGTGCTGACGTTACTGCCAGACTGGCACCTATGCGTTCTCCGCACCAGCCAGGTGGTGGAGACTTTGCCTGAGTACTACGGCCGCTGTAAGCAGACGCCAGGGCTCGCCACGTACATCTCTGGGCCCAGCGCCACAGCAGACATTGAAATGACGCGCATCAAGGGCGTTCACGGACCGCGCCTCCTACATGTGGTCCTGGTGCGCGACGAGTGCTGACATTCGACAGAAAGTAGCATAATCTTCCGCTTTGTGAAAAACCTCTATGCCAAGAGTGCGCTCTTAATTGGCCTCCCGTCCAGAAAGTAATGGACGGAATAATCCAAAAATGCAGCACCTCTGGCTGCCACGGAAATACTCGCTCTCCAGGATGTGTGCGAGCCTTTCCAGTGCGATTTCCCGTTGTTTCTGGGTGAAGGCGGTCACTGTTGAAACGCTCATCCTTTGCGGTCCCGTCACACTAGATTTGGTGTCTCAGCTGATTGTCAACGGACTTGGACACCGGCCGGTCAGTGTCATACGGTGAAGAAACGCTGCAACTCCCTCAATCGTTTCAATACCTTAGAGTCTTAACGCTCTGTGAAAGACCGTATCGGACCTTGCAGTGTACTGAAGCAAATGCGTATCAATGCGATGCGGCGCGAGAAAGGATTCTTCTGAAGCGAAAAGACCGTACAAGAAACAGTCCGGGCGATGAAGAGACACAAAATGGGATTGCACCGGTCCGGTGCGCGAGAGAAGAACCTCAACAGAAACGATAATAAAGGATGAAATGGCAGCAGAGAGAAAAGGGACGCAACTCAGAGGACACCTTACGAGTGCTGTCATCGCGATCCTGGTACTATTCGGCGGCATGTCCTCACCTAATGGCAGTGACAAGCTGACAGGTGACCCATAAGCGGTACAGTCGTCGATCCAACGGGCACGGCCGTCAGTGGCGTCCAAGCATCGATTGCCTACTCGGTTACGAAGGTCGGCTACTGCGGTAGCACAACCAACGACCTCGGAATCTGCGAAATCGTCAATCTGCGCCATCTGGCTCCGCTACAGCCACGGCTATCGTTTCGGCGTGGACATCCAAGCCCAAAATCGTATCTTCTCTCTCCTGACTGGTTCCCTCCCCTTGTGGCTCGGACCAAGGTTCCTCAAACAACCTCAGCCTAACCCGGGACCAGCGCATCGAACCGGTCACTCCATAATGACTACAGCATGGCGACATCGAAGCCCCGGCTTCTGATGTGGCGACCACAAAGACACGATGTTGTGCGCCGCTTATTGTCATGGTTGCGAACCCTTCGGAATTTGATGGAAATGCGACGGTGCCTGGTGAGGCCGTTCAGTTTGAAAACTGAAATTCGGGCTTGGCGTTTTGCGGCACGGCGACCCAGAGGGTGCCCCGGCCGTGCCCTTTCAAAGCCGGTCTGCAGTAAAAGCGAAACCGCTCTAGAACGGCAAGATTGGTCCCGTGAAAATGGACCAATCTGCAAAATCTGCTACCAATAATTTGATGCAATCACTGTTGGTCGCTCGGGAGAGTTTCCGATGATCTGAGTATGAAGAACGAACTGAAAGTTCTTATGCTTCCAGTCTTTTGGAGCTTTCTGAAGCGCTTCCGATAGGAGACTCTGATTTGTAAGGAAATCTCCAGCTGCCTGGGTACCGAAGTTTGTCAAGCCGGCAATTACAATGACAGGCTGGCCGCTACCGGGGTTGGTGAAGCGCGATACTAAGGCGTAGTCTTCGTTGGTCTTCCAGTCCGGAGTGAGTTGGTCCAGCGACCACTTGACTCTTGGATCCGACCGATCATAAATTGCGTTCTCGACGCCGAAAAAGAACCGCAAGTTCTTCGTGATGGTAGGGGTCCATCTATTTGCGTGAACGCCAATGAGAATGATCGGGCCTGCTAACAGCGTATTGGAAGGCGTCGAGTTCCCGGGGAGTAACTGCCAATCTTTACCAAGCTTGCTCAGGAGACCGGCGACATCAGCCAGAGCGAATGCGTCGCCCGTACCCACGAACGCATCCGGCACCGGCATCATGCGGTCCTCCGATCCCACTGGAACATCCATGTTTGACATTGGGCGGTAAGCGACTGGCTGCGAAATGCAGATGACCGCCACCTTTGGACTCTCCAGGACAGGGGACCAGACACCACGGAGCATATCTCTCGAGCGTATCTGCCAGTAGAAAATCGCAGCCACTGCAATGCCAACCGCAAGAACGCACAGCGCAGCGATTTGCCAGACTGTCCGTGACAGGGGAATACCACCCGTCTGATTCTTTTCAGGGACTTGAGCTTTTGCCTCATTTGCTAAAGCGGCAGGAACCTGTTCAGGTGTATCCTCCACAGTCCAGTGCAAACTGGCCGCATATGAGCCCGAGGGAAGCTGAATGGCTAGCTTTCGATCGCGATGATCGTCCCCATAGTACTGGGCAAGCCTCTTTCGCACTTCATTGGCGGTGACGCGGACAATGTTGTCCTGCGCCGTATCGTAATCTCCCGCCTTGTGAAAGACCTCTATGCCAAGAGTGCGCTCTTTGAGTTCGTCAATTGGCCTCCCGTCCAGAACGTAACGGACGGAATAATCCAAAAAATGGCAACACCTCTGGCTGCCACGAAAATACTCGCTCTCCAGGACGTGTGCGAGCCCTTCCAGTGCGATTTCCCGTTGTATATGGGTGAAGGCGGTCACTGTCTGAAACGCTCATCCTTTGGGGTTCAGTCGAACTATAGTTAGCGTTTCTGTCGATTGTCAATGAATCGGGTCGCACTTACCAGTGCTATACGGTGAAGAAAAGCAGTAATTCCATCAATCGTATCAACACCTTAGAGCCTTAACGTCCCGTGAAAGACCGTATCGGACCTTGCGATGCACTGAAGCAGATGCGTATCAATGCGATGTCGCGGGAGAAAGGCTTCTTCTGAAGCGAAAAGGCAGGACAAGAGCCAGCCCGGGCGAAGAAGAAACAAAAATGGGATTGCACCGATCCTGTGTGCGGAAAAGAACTTCAACAGAAACGCTAGTGGAGGAAGAAATGGCAGAAACGGTAATGGAGGTTGAAATGGCAGCAGAGAGAAAAGGGACGCAACTCAGAAGACACATTACGATTGCCTTCATCGCGATCCTGGTGTTTTTCGCGGGCCTCTCCTGCCCCTATGGCTGGGGACAGGCTGACAGGGGATCCATCAGCGGCGTGGTCGCGGATGCAACGGGAGCGGTAGTTCCTGGCGTCCGGGTCTCGGTCACCGACACGGCCACGGGGGTTGGCTACTCCGGCAGCACGACAAATGACCGCGGTGTCTACCAGATCGTGAATCTCCCGGTTGGCAAATATTCGCTCGTGTTCAAGATGGAAGGCTTCAAGCAGTACGACCGGAACGGCGTCACCGTTTCGGCTTCACAAGAAGCCAAGGTCGATGTCAATCTCCAGGTCGGCGGCACCTCAGCGACGGTGACCGTCACCAGCGATGCCGCCGCGCTGGATAGCTACACAAGCACCGAAGCCACAAGCGTGGCAGGTTCGGCCATTCAAGAGTTGCCGCTATCGATCGCCGGTGGCCGCAATGCGCAGGCTTTTGCAGTCATGGTTGTCCCCTCGGTTAATGTCGGTACGGGCGTCAACGGGGACGCATCGTCGGGTATCAGCATCGGCGGCTCATTGTCGCAATCCAACAACGTCATGGTCGACGGCGTCGATTCGGATGCGGGTTATCAAGGCGGCGGGGCCGCCAGTTCTGGCTGGGGCAGTGCATCCCCTGGCGTGGAGGCCGTCCGCGAGGTGCAGGTGCAGACCAGCGGAATTGATGCCGAGTCATCGCAGACAGGCGGCGGCACGCTGCAGTACGAACTCAAGTCCGGCACCGACAAGCTGCACGGCAGCGCCTTCGGCTTCTTGACGAATGAGGCATTCGATGCCAACAGCTGGTCTAACAATTACTGGATGGCTTACTGCCATGCAGCGGGCGCGGGTTCCAGTGCGCAATGCCCAGCCGCCGTGCCGGCTACTTCGACAGCGCCGTCTGCGGAAGGCTACCAACAACTGTATCGCAGGCCGACAGATCGTTTGAAGGACTGGGGCTTCAGTGGAGGCGGACCCATCTGGAAGCGGCATACCTTCATCTTCGGCGCCTATGAGCGCTACAACCAGAACACCATGGCGTGGGGAGCCAATGAGACCACGGTTCCGACGACCAGCATGCTGGGGGGGGATTTCAGCCAGCTACTCACCTATGCCGGTGTCGCCGGGCTTACGGCGAACGAGGCTACAGGCGGCACCGGCTCGTGCGCTTCGTACACATCTGCCGGCAAACCGTGCCCCACCGGCTATCTTGACGCCGTCGGCAATCCCATCTACTACGGAGCTATCTTCAACCCCGCAATGCCCGGCACGGTGTTTCCCGGCAACACGATTCCCTCCGGCAGCATAAGCCCCCTGGCGCAGGGCGTCATTAACATTTACAAGCAGGATTACGCTCCCACGAATTCAAACCTGATCAACAACTACTGGGGATTCTCCGGCAGCACCAACGAGGTGCAAAACCTCGACGCCAAGCTTGACCACAACTTCTCAGAGAAGCACCACGTAAGCGGCTCGATCAACTGGGCCGAGAGCGAAAGCGTCGGCCTCGGAAACCACAACAGCGGCAATCTTTGGCAGCGCGGATCATCGACGGGCGGCCCATTTGCCGACGCGCAGGGAGCGCCGCAGAAGTTCGCGACCGTTCACCTCACGGACAATTACACGTTGACCCAGACAGTGCTTAACACCTTCATTGTTGCCTTTAACTGGAACAACAAAGCCGACGTTACACCCGCGCCTGCCGGTGGCAGCTTCTCCAGCGCCACAGGTTCCACCTACCCCAACCTCAGCTATGCCTCATCCCTGGGAGTCGGTCAAAGCACCGTCGGCCAGGACTTCAACGACGACATACGTTGGCAGCAGTGGCGTTTCAAGGACAGTATGTCATGGGTGCGTGGCAAGCACGTCGTGAAGTTCGGCGGCGAGTATACCGCCTATGATCAGCTCAATAAAAATCCGGGCGGAATTCTCTCTTACAACTTCAACGACCTAACCGGTCTGCCTCAGAATGTGGCAAATAACACGACCGTCTCGAATAGCCTTGGATACGGCTTTGCGAACATGATGGCCGGGAATGCCGCTTCGGCCAGTCAGGGTGTCACAACAGGATCGAACACCACTCGTACGGGCGTCGACATGTTCGTTTCCGATCAGTTCATGGTCACCAACAAGTTGACGCTGAATGTCAGCCTGCGCTGGGACTTGAACGGCAGACTTCATGAAAAGAACGGCAATCAGTCGAATTGGGACTTCAACGCGCAGAATCCGAATTGGGTAGCTGCGGGCGGCAATCCAGGTCTCTTAGGCAACATTTCCTATTTGGCCGGCCCTGGTGGCAGCTTCGAGACGCTGGAAGATTACCGCCTCTACAGCCCGCACGTGGGCGCCGCCTATCAGCTTTCTCATAAGCTGGTGCTGCGCGGAGCATGGGGCTTGTTTTACGTTCCGATCGGCCAGAACATGTGGGGCGGAGTCCCTTATGAGAGTGAGGGTTGCTTCAACTGCTTTGGCTCCAACCAATCGGCGCCCGGCGCTTCCAATGTCGATCCTTCGTTCCAGTGGGACGCGAACATTTATCCCGGCGTAGCGATCCCGGCAGCTAAAAACGCGAATGCCCCCGATTTCGGTTGGGGACAGGTTTATTCCACTCCAGACACGCTCAAGCTTGGCCGCACGCAGAACTGGAACGTGGGTGTGGAATATGGAATCAATGCGAATACAGTAGTGGACGCACGTTACATGGGGAACACGGGCTACGATCTGCACGACGGAAATTTGTTTCCACAGAACTTTCCCACCTTTAGCCAGTACTATCCACTGCTGATGAGCGGCCATGCAGGGGACAACATTAACAGTCAGGCGTCCGCCGCAGCCGCGGGGGTACCGTGGTATCCGTTCCTGCCAGCGATGAAAGGCGGGTGTGGAGGATATTCCGCTGTGTCCGCGATCGATCTCGATCCACAGACGCACGCTTGCTGGGGTAGTGCGTTGCAGGTAACAGGCAACCCTGTTGGCAGCTCTTCCTACAACGCCGCCATTGTCGAAGTCAAGAAGAGGGCCGGAAACGGCTTGTCCATGGATCTGAGCTACACCCTATCCAAGGCAGAGGGAAATGTCCTTGGCGTGAATCAGGTTGACGAGTGGGGCCAGTACGTCGTTGGGGGTGGCGGCTCCGAGTTCCAAGATCCGTACAGCTACGGCCAGTTCAAGAATCTGGTTTCGCCAGGAGATGTGCGGAATCAGGTGAAAGGCTATGTCTCCTACAATTTACCGTTCGGCAGGAATGGACGTTGGTTGCAGGAAAGCAGAAACCTGGATTACCTGGTAGGCGGCTGGACGCTGAGTGGCGATGTCAATTACCACAGCGGCATGCCAATGCCCGCTGTTCAAGCCGCAAACGCGTATCCCGGTTGGGCTCAGACTTTCGGAAACACTACCGGGGTGTCGCTTGCCAATCACTTCAAGCATCTGGACCTCGCCAACCTGAGCGATGTCAGCAACCAGTACTTCAGCCCGGCCGCGTTCTCGGACCAGACACTGAACACCAGCAATCCGCTGTATGGGCAACTTGGGAATCAGCTCCCCTACTCCAACACCTGGCGTGGATTTGCGAACTATAACGAGGATCTTTCCGCGGTGAAGCACTTCGCCTTCGGCTCGGACAGCCGTTTCAAGGCAAGCATTCGCGCTGAGTTCTTCGATCTTCTCAACCGTCACCAGTACTCAGGAATCAACGAAAGTTATACGAGCCCGCAGTTCGGCAATGTTACGGGTGTCTCTGGGAATCGCAGAGGCCAGGTAGGCGCGCGGTTTGAGTTTTAGTTCGCGCATTACCCCTAACCATGGTACGTGCAGGCCTCTCGCCTGCACGTGCCCTTTTGACCGCCCTTGAGTACAGCACGTGGCCGGCGGAGATACCTCCGATCCACGCTCAGGTGTAATTCAAATTGTGGAAGATTGAACAGTATCCGATGAAACTTTCGATGAGTGTTGCGCGCTTAACAAGAGTGTCCGCCAAGGTTCGCTCAATGCAATGCCTGGGAAGCTTTAGTCTGTTCGTTGCGCTGTTGATTGGCTGCGGGCAGGCAGGAAGCGGCGCACCGCCGGTAGGCGGCGGTATACCGCCAACGATTACGTCTCAGCCCATCGGCGCAACTGTGACGCTTGGGCAAACTGCGACTTTTTCGGTGACAGCAACAGGCACAGGAACGCTGAGCTACCAGTGGAAAAAGAATTCGGCAGCCATCACTGGGGCGACGGCTTCCAGTTACATTACGCCTGCGACGGTGGCGGGCGATAACGGAGCGATGTTCGGCGTGGTCGTGTCCAACTCCGCGGGGAACACTGCCAGCAATACCGTGATGCTCACTGTAACGGCGTCGTCTGTGCCGACCACTTTCTACGTCGATCCCAACGGAAACGATACTACAGGGGACGGCTCCGAAGCGAACCCCTTTGCTACGCCGGCGCGTGCGCAGCAGGCGATGCAGCAGTCCTCCACCAAGACCACGATAATCGATGCGGGCACTTACTACCTCACCGCCCCTCTTGCTCTTACTTCAGCCGATAACGGTGAAACCTGGCAAGCCGCCAGCGGAGCGAATGCCGTGTTGAGCGGCGGAGAAGTTCTCACCGGATGGACCAGCCAGGGGGACGGGATCTATTCGGCAACCGCTGCCCATCCGGTGGGACTGGACCTCGCGATATCGGATGTCCGTCAGACTGCGGCCGACATTGGGTACAATCCCCTCCAGCCGTACACATCAGGCTGGAGGATTGTAAACCCAAGTCAGTCATGCACCACCGGCGCCACGATCAGTGTGTTGCCTGCCGACCTGAGCGCCTCCGTGAAGCCTGGAGCGGTTGTACAGGTGATCAGCGATCATCGCTACAGTGACAACTTTACGACCATTGTGAGCGCAGATGCGGCCAATAACACCATTACGCTGGCGAACCCCATCAGCGATGGAGCGAACTGCAACCAGCCGGGGCATACCTCGAGTTGGCGAGTGCTGAACGATCCGGCGGATCTCAGTGTTGCAGGGCAGTTCGCCTACGATCCCTCCACTTCCAAGGTCTATCTTCTGCCAGCGAGCTCCGGGGCTCCGGCCACAGGCACCGTGGTTGCCTCGCAACTCAGCACGTTGATCTCGTTCACAAATGTTTCCGGCATTACGATCAGCGGCCTGACTCTTTCCGCCACCACTTCCGACAAGAATCCTTATTCAGGCGCCTTCACCGATCAGTTGGCGGCGATCAAGGGTGTGGGCCTGAGCAAGAGCACGATCAGCGGAAACACCTTTCTTAATGTGGGAAATGGGATTTCGTTGAGTGGCTCGTCCAACAACACGATCACCGGGAACACTTTCAATCAACTCGGTGGATCGGGAATCTTTCTTGTGGCCAACAGCAATAACAACAGCATTACAAAAAACATCCTGACCGGTCTGGGAAGTATTAACGCGGGGTCAACCGGAATTCACATCGAGAACAGCGCTTCGAACACCATCGACAGCAATACCATCAACGGTTCCGGACGGTGGGGTATCGATCTGTACCCGTCGGATGGCGTTTCTCTCACCGGAAACGTAGTCTCCAATAACGCTATCCAAAACACCAATCAGCAAACCAACGATACCGGCACGATCTATTCCTATGCAGGGAACATCCCGGGTCACGTGGTGGAGAACACCACGATTACCGGGAATCGTATCGAGAATGTCGGCGGCCTGGACCGCGACGGCTCGGGAAACTACGTACAAGCGGGATTGGCCCGGGGCATTATGATGGACGACCACGTGAGCGGAGTGACGATTACCAAAAACGTGATCGAGGCGGGCAGCAGCCAGGGAGTTTACCTCTGTGGTGGTTGCAAAAGCAACGCGGCGAGCAACAATGTGGTGATTTTACAGCCGCCGGCGCTCTATGATCAGGGGTCGAACGGCATTACGGCATCTTCAGGATATATGCCGTATAACGGGACTACGCGCATCGACCTCCTGCCATCGTACTTTCCCAACAGCGTGGCCACGAGCACGATCGTCGTTCACCTTTCCAGCACAGCGATGGGGGGGGCGAGCGCTCAATTCAATGTGCAGGCCGATGGCGTCGTGATTGGCAGCGGCACGGCGTCCAGCGCGCTTACCAACTATGTCTTTCAAGCTGCGTTAACACCTCATCAAATTCATCGGATCGGGATTGCGCTGGTCAACGGCGTAACCAGTGGCGCGTCCACAACCGCCTTGAACTATGCATCCCTTTTTGTGAACAACACCGCCGTGTCGATTCCGGCCCCCGAAGCGAACCCCGGCTCGATCGGCGCTTATGGGTTTGTGGGAGGCTGCGACGATCTGATGCCGACGAACTTCACAATTACCCACAATATCGTCTACCGAAACGGCGGAAAAAATAGCGATCTCTGGGACTGGACCTCATATTCCTGTCCGGGCTACATGGACCCCAATCCAGGAACCATTAACTACAACGTTCTGTTTCAGAATTTCTCCATAGCGTCGGACCCGATCTTCGGTAGCGTCGTTTTGGATCAAAACACACTGCTAACCGATCCGTTGTTCACCAATGCCGCCGGCGGCGATTACACACTGCAGCAGAATTCGCCAGCGTTTGCTGCGGGCTTCAATACAAGCGGCGTTCCACTTGCACCTTAGCCCGAAGGGTGGGGAGTTGCTACTTTTGGCTGCGAGAAGCACCGCAGGCCTGGATTTTACCTGGGAAACTGCTTATTTGTTTCGGAGATGGACCAATCCAGGCGGTCTTCCGATTTAGCAGATGCGGCGCTCGGACTGAGATCTGAGAAGGACCAAGATAGAGAGGAATCCCGATGGGCAGCAAGACCCCTAATCTAAGTGGGATGCAATTGATCGTTGTAGTGCTGGCGCTATTGTTGAGCACCCTCACGGGGACAGCGGAGACACCTCTGATCGGTGCTCAAATCTGGATAGAGCCTGGCCAGACGCCGGCGCAGATCGATGGATGGTTTCGCGAGCTCAGGGATGCGCATATGCCCGTGGCGAGGCTCTTTCTGATGTGGCCCGATCTGGAGCCGAAGAAGGATGTCTGGGACTTCACTCTTTATGACGAGGCATTCAAGGCGGCAGAGAAGTATCACGTGCGCATTGTCGCCACCTTGACGCCAGGTGGGCCGCCGCCGTTCCTGGGCGGTGATGGAACGCAGGGCTATTCTGTCACAGGCTCCGAAGCTGCACAAGGCCTTGCGACCGATTACATCGCACACGTTGTCATCCATTATCGCGACAACCCGGCGCTTGATTCCTGGATACTGATGAATGAACCTGGCCAGGCTGCTTCGCCACAGCCGCTAGCCATTACCGGATTTCGATCATGGCTCTCCCATCGCTACAAGACAGTGGATGGACTGAATCTTGCATGGGGAAAAAACTACTCCTCGTGTCAGCAGGCAACTCCTGACGAAGAACCGAATTCATGGAACAAGACTGTCTCGATCGACTGGATGACCTTCTGGCGGGGCTATCAGACACAGCAACTGGAATGGCTGGCGCAACAGGTGCGCATCAACGATGCAAAGCATCCGCTGCATATGAACCCGCATTCCCTGGTTGGGAATCTTGCCAAGTCGTCTGACGACCTTCCCTCATGGCGGTCTTTTCTTGACACTCTCGGTTGTTCGATACATCCTGCGTGGCACTTCGGACTTCTGAATCCGGACGAATACGCTCTCGGGGTTTCCTATGTCAACGATCTGGTCGACGGGAGCATCGAGCCGAAACGCCATTGGGTTACGGAACTACAAGGGGGCACGAACATCGCCAGCGGCACTCGGCCAATCGATCCAACGGCGGATGATGTGGCCCAGTGGGTGTGGACCAGCCTGGGCGCGGGCGCAGACCGCATCCTGTTCTGGCTCTTGAATGCCCGCACGAGCGGTGTGGAAGCTGGAGAGTGGTCGTTGCTCGATTTCCAGCAGCAGCCCAGCGCCCGGCTGAGAACCGCATCGCAGATTGCTCAAATCCTGGAAAACAACAAGGACTTTTTCGATGGCAGCCAGGCCGTTCGGCCCGACGTGACGCTGGTGCTGAGCCTTGAGACCATGACATTGGAAGACAACCTTGCCCACAGTGCCGACCCGGCGAGAGACCGCAATGCGCAGGTGCTGGAAACTCTGGGTCTCTATCGGGCGCTAGCCGAGTCTGGAGTGCCCCCGCGCATCAAGCACTTCGACGACGTTGCCTGGAGCCAGGCAGAACCAGCTCATCGAACGGTGATCCTGCCCGACGTGAGGGCGCTCTCAACTGAACAAATAGATCAACTGAACGCCTTTGTTCACAATGGCAACACGCTGATCGTAACCGGGCTGACCGGCTTCTACGATCCATATGGGAAGGCATGGCCACTGGCGGGCTTTCCGCTGGCGGAGATAACCGGAGCGGAGCTCAAGGAGGTTTTGCTGCCGACTGCGCCGCAGATTGAATGGAACAATGCGGAACCATCCCTACCGGCACATCTGTGGCTGGGGACGATTCACAATCTCGAAGCCAAACCAATTGCAACCTGGCAGGGAGAGACAACAGCAACGGTTCGCAACGTAGCCGGAGGTGGCAGGGTGATTTGGATTCCATCGTTGGTTGGGCTAGGCGCATGGCTGGGGGACCCAGCACCGTTGGCCAACTATCTTCACTCGACACTGCAGCCCGCGCTCACTGCCGTGCCGTTCAATTTTGTGCAGCCGCAGCCGAACTGCCTGTTGCGTGTTCTGAAGAAAGAGAGCGCCTATCTGACGATTCTCGCAAATAGCGGGGGACAGCCCGCGAACTGTGCCATGACTGTCCCCACCGGACTACACCCAAAAACGTTGTGGGGGACTGCTGGCACCGGGCGCAATGGGATCGAGGACGTTTCTCTCCCGGCGGGAGCAACCCAGGTTCAACTCTGGAAATGAAATCGCAACTCACACTGGCAGTTGGTCTAGTTCGACCTCGCGCGCTACAGACCAAGGTATCGATTGGCGCATAAACCTCGCGCGGCCAATCCCTTCAAATCTCTTATGATCTGCAAGGGGATGTAAATGGCAAGTAAAAGAACGTTGGGACGCGTGTCACGGCGTGGATTTCTCGGTTCAGCGTTTGCCGGTGCAGCCGCTTCGTTGCTTTCGCAGCGGCTTTTCGGCAAAGTGCAGCCTTCGGCAATTGCCGCTCCGGAAGCTGCCGCGAAGAACATGGAGGGGAGCGTTCACCAGCCACCTCTCGTGGTCAGAGATCGCACGCTCATTGGCAACGTCCATGCGCTTCTTCCCGGAGCTGTTGCCTTTATCCGAGACAACCAGGCAGGAATTGTTCTCGACATCGGATCTGACAGTACGGGCCGCCCCGGCTCTGCTGCGCCGGACTTTTCGTACTGTAAATGGAACATTCAAGTGGACGGCGCCAATCTCACTGTCGAATGGGGACGAGTGGGCCCGGAGGCTGCGGTGTTTCGCATTCGCGCCGATCGCAATGCAAAACTCCAGATGAAAATCCCCGCGAATCCGTGGCGGCCCTTTTTTCATGACGTTCGTGCCGCGACCGATGGCCTGGATGCTTACGCAATCACCTTCGATGGAGAGTACATCCTGTGGAGCTTACGGATCGATCCTGGATCCCATCACGCAGTTCATCTGGACAGAGATTCGTCCGTAGAATTGCAGATAACGCGAGATCATGCAGCCTGTTTTGTCGCGGGCTTTTCCGCTTTGCCCGCCCTCAGTACGGTCGACGCGACCATCGATCTTGCTTGCTCCCGCTATTCGGCCCATCGCGCCCAGGCGCATGGCGCCTGGGGAGATTTCGTCGGCGCAATTACCGACAATCTGAACAACAACCGGCTCTACAGTAGCTTGACGAAACGGGTCGGCAATGTCATCGGGAGAAGCGGCTGGCTCGTCAAAGACCCTGACTTTCTTCCCTACTTCACATGGGACAGCTCGTTCAATGGGCTCTTGGCCTCCATCGAAGATCCATCGACAGCCATGGAGACGATACGAACCGTACTTCGATACCAGCTGCCAGACGGCATGATCTCGCAGGTGACTGAGTGGCCTACAGGTACGGGATCGTTCGTCAACTCAGCCTGCTCCAATCCTCCAGTTACGTCGCTCTGCGCATGGAAACTCTACCAGCGCTGGAGTGATAAGCAGTTTCTGCAAGAGGTCTATCCTCGATTGCTGCGCTGGCATGATTGGTGGCCGAAACATAGCGATGGGAATAAGAACGGCCTTCTGGAGTGGGGCTCAAAGGTTGATTTCACGCTAGCCCGGTTGGCGACCGGGTGGGATGACACGCCGCATTTCGATGGAGCCGGGTTTGAGCGGGGACAGATGACGGCCGATGCGGTGGACTTGAATTCCCTGTGGTCGCTCGATGCAGAGATCCTGTCGAAAATGGCGGTTGCGCTCGGCCGGCCGGCAGATGCGCAGAGGCTTCATGCCGAGCATCTGGAAATGAATCGACGCATCAATGCCTCGCTCTGGAATGACGAGCTAGGGCTCTATTGCACGCGCCTATGGAGTGAAGACAGCAAGCCGGGGGCTTTCTTGACTCGCATTACACCGATGAACTTCTATCCACTCATATGTGGCGCCCCCGATTCTGAGCGGGCACAGCGCGTTCTGCAGACTCTCACCGATCCCGGGAAATTCTGGGGACCCTGGTTGATCCCGACTCTGCCCTATGACGATCCTGAATACGCAACGCAGGAGTATTGGAAAGGCCACGTCTGGGGGCCGGTGAACTACCTAATTTGGCAGGGGCTGCGGCGCTATGGCACGCCGCTGCAGCAAGCCGAGTTCGCCCGTCGCAGCGTAAGCCTCTTCATGCGCAACTGGCAAGCACGTGGCACATGCAATGAGAACTACCGCAGCACAGACGGAACCGGCGACGATCATCCTCACTACACCTGGGGGGCGCTGCTCTGCCAGATCGGCATTGAAGCTCTCTATGATATCGACGCCAGCGGACATCCCTTTGGATTGCAGAACGAGATGTTGACAGAGAACCTGGAGTTGCGCAACGTACCAGCTGGCGGCAGGCTTTACACCATTTCGTCTACCGGGGGAAAGGTTACAGTAAAGCCGCAGCCTGTTTAGATTGCGCGGTGCTCGCGGTTGATAGAGTCGTGGAACTTCTTAGAGACCTTTTGAGCACTGGCATAGGAACTACAATCATTCGATTTGAACTATCTCGCAGGAATGCACTGAAGAAAGAAGGAGAACAAGGAAATGCCCGTATCGAGGCGTGAACTCATTGCATACGGAGCAGCTGGCGCGTTGACGGCGTTGACCAGCGGCAGGGATGTTGCTGCCCAAGAGACCGCGCAAAGTGCCCGGGTCTTCGCTCAAATACCTATGCAAGTAGCAAGCGATAGGTCTTCCCACGCCGCGACAAGTCGGATTGATGACTACGACATGCGCGATCATCTAAATCCCAGGAGATTGACTATTGCCATGTGGGATGTGGCGTACGCGCTACGTCATCAGCCCGGCGGCAGCTTCGCGGATTATGACCGTGTTCTGGATGAGGCAGTCGAGCGGGGCTATAACACCCTGCGCATTGATCCGATGCCGCAGTGGCTCGACTTCAGCAAACCCGAGCGCATCCTGGAATGGCCCGATCCGCACGAGCCCTATATGCCATGGAATTGGAATACAGCGGTGAAAGGCCCGGTGGCACTTTGGATCATGGAATTCATAGAGAAGTTGCAGAAGCGCAGTTCGCTTCACTACACATTGAGCGGCTGGTGGTTCATGCCAGGATCTCCAACATCTCCCCCTGTGCCTGCTGCTCTTCGCAAGCCCGCGAACATGACGGAAGGAGCGGAGATGTGGGCTGTCACGTTGACCGAGTGGAAGAAGCGATTCGGTCTGGATCGAATTATCTATGTCGACATTGCCAATGAAACGCCATACTTCTTTCCAGACTTGCAAGAAAGATTGAGAAAAGAGACAGGCGCAAGCTTCAATGAGGGCGACATCTTCTCCCCAGCCCAGATTTCCTTCCTCGCAGGTGAGATCAACAAAGCTTTGGGTCTGTTGCGGCGGGAGTTTCCAGAGTTGCGCTTCACCACTTCAATTCACGGGGACTTGCGCTGGCTCGACGTGCCGCTTGAACTCGACTGCCTCGATGTGCACTTCTATGCCGATGCCGACCCGCGCTGGACTGAGCGAACGCGCTTCGATGAGTTTGTCGATGACGGGATATTCCGAAATGATCGTTGGTTCAAGGAGTTTTCCGATCGCTCGATCAAGACCGCAGCGGCCATGGCGCCGATGTTACGCGCGCGCCAGAGATTCAAGGCGTCGCAGTTTGCCGGATGGGCTGAGCGGCGCGGCATGCCGTTGACGACTTCTGAATCGTGGGCCACGTGGTACTACATCGATGACCCCAGGTTGGACTGGGGCTGGCTGCTGGATTGGGCAAAGTGGTCTGTAGACGATGCAATTGCCTGCAAATTCTGGGGCTGGACGCCGTTCAACTACGCCCAACCGCAGTTCGCAAATTGGAAGGACGTGCAGTGGCATCGCACGCTCAATGAACGCTTTTTGCGAAGCTGAGATCAAAACAACTCCGAAAACATCAACCGGCTTGCCGGAGTTTACTGAGGGCCTTGAGTCAATTTCACCATTTGGAGGATTGAAATGAACCGACGCGGATTCGTGAAGTGCGGGTTACAGACCATTGCGGCTGGCCTCGTTGTCCGGGCTCAACGTGCCAACGCGGTGTCTGAAACCGCACTACCAGAGCCTGGCCAGGAAGAGCCTAATCGTGCAGGCAGATCGCCATTTTACGACTATGATCTTTTGAAATGGTTGTATATCGGATGGGAGAACGATCATCCAAAATCGTGGACATTCATGGGGGGAGGAGTGGCGCCGGGCCTGGGAGACCTTATCCAGTACACGGTTACAGTCGATGGAGCGACTTATACCCCGGACGAGTTCGCCCTGGACCGTAAATCGCGGATCAAGTGGTACTTGCGGGATGGATACCTTCCATGTCCCATCTCCCAGTGGATGGCCGGGACGTTTCGCGTGGAGATTCAGCACTTCGCCAATCGTGTCCTTGCTGACCATCTAACCGCGGTATACTCGCGCGTCCGCGTTACAGGCACAGGCTTGGTTCCCAAGGTTGTTCGGCTCAACGTCAGTTCACGCCCCGATATAGAGATACCGCTCTCAGGAGAGTGCACAGGCCAGAGCAATACCGACATGTACTTCGATATTTCCGTAAACCCAGGGGATTCGGTTACGAGGGATTTCGTGGCATTTGCCGCGGGCTCTCCGGTTGATCCTGCGGTGTTGAAATCGGCAGGTGGGTTCGATTCCAACTACGAGGCCATGGCGAAGTATTGGAACGGCCGCATGGCAGGCCTGGCGGAGCCAATCAGCCTTCCCGTTGCCGGAATGGTCGAAATGTACAAATCCATTCAAATCACGACTTGGGAAAACATGGTTAAGAATGGGGAGGACTATGAGATTCACGCGGCTCCCAGGAATCCTTTCAACAACGACAACTATGACCAGCCCTTTTCCCACGATGCTCCAAACTATGTCGATCAATATATGAGAGAGGGGGACTTCGACATTGCAAAAAGGATGTTGGCCAGTAAGTATTTCAAGGCCTCAAACAGTACCACTTGGAGAGGCCGGGAGGCGACGGATCCCATCTACGAAGACACGCTCGGGAAGTATCTCATTCCATACGCCGAGTATCTGCGGTGCACCGGAGACCTCGCCTACTTCACCGTGTCGGTTCGGGAAGAACTCAAGAAAGCCGTTCGCAACATTCATGCGTTGAGGTCATTCAACGACAAAGAGCACTATGGGCTGATGAAGAAATCGCAGGATTTTGAGAACTGGGCGGATGATGGAGACTATTTGCTCTGCGACAACTGGTCGGCACTTCATGGGCTTCAGGCGTATCAACATATATGCAGGCGTCTGGGCGAGATGGACGAAGCGGAGTGGGCCGCCAAGGAGATGGTTGATTTGAACGATAGCGTGAACAGGGCTCTGAGCCAGACCTCTGCACGCCGGCATATTGACTATTACGAGGGCGGATTCGACGACGTCACATTAGAGCGATATGGTGATTCCGATTACTCCTGGGTCCCTTACTCGGGAGCGTTAAGCACATTTCCCTGGGGCGCGTATTTGAAAGGGTTTGATCTAGGCGGATTCTGGAAGGAAAAGTTTGACGATTCCATTCGTCACGCCCTGGAGGTGCGAGATAGAAAAGGAATTCCCGAAGGAAGTTGGGGCACGTGGTGGGGGCAAGTTACTTACGGGACCGCCTACAACTGCAGTGCCGGGCTGCAGTGTCTATACTCCGACGCATACAGGACAGAGGTGGTCAAGAATCTTGAGTTTCAGCTTGAGAACCAGTGCGCGCCGTACAACTGGTCTGAGGCATTCGAATACAAGGGGAGGGACGCTTGGGTCGGGATGTATGTACCACCCGTAAGCTATGGAAATCTTGATAGCTGGGGAGCCAGCTTTACCAAGCAGGCATTGCTTCAGATGTGCGCCTCCGTCAAGATCGACGGCACGGTCATCATCGGCCGCGGCATTCCAGACTACTGGCTGGAACCGGGAAACGTTGTAGAGTGGGCAAATGTGAATGTGAATGAAGGCCGCAGGATCAGTTTCAGGATCGCCTCAGGTCGATCCACAATTGAGCTGCGGATCTGGGGAGATGTAAGGAACGGAGACGTCTTGTTCAACTTGCCTGCCTTCAAGGGCAACATTGCTGCAGCGAATGCAGGAACCGTCAATTCCGAGGAGGGAATCGTCACCTTGTCGCCAACGACAGATTCCGTTTCCGTAACGTTGCGGCATCCCCCGGAAACCAAACGTAAAGGAAATGATCGCGTGAAAGGGCCCGGGGGAAGGATCGAGACACTGTACCCGCATTCGTCCTAATTTCGTATACGAAAAGCGTGAAGACATCCTCGGTCTAGGGCGGAGTAAAACCAACCGGGTGAATGGGGGGAGGATTTTGAGTATGCAGGGTAGAAGGACGTCTGGAGCGTAGCGAAGAGGTCATTCTACCCCCGAGGCGCGCCCGGAAGGAGGTGGGGTTCAGTGCTCGGAGGCTGGGATCCGCTAGCGGCGGTAGCTGTCTCGAACTAATCCAATGCGGGACACGAAAATTTCAATCAAGGGGCGGGGCGACCCATCGAAGAGACAATTGACGCGGTTCAAAGGGGCTTTGGCAATCCATCTGTTCCGGACCTGCCTGGCAGTTGTCGCGACGCTGGGCTCGTTCGAGGATCGCGCAAGAATTAACCACTATTAGACACGAATGGAGAAGACATCCAAGTTAGCGATCTGTAGTTTGGGGTTAGTATCTCACTTAACTGAGCATCTTCTCGGCTGGGTTGCCTCGCGCTGTCGCACCAGCGAGCGGCCCGTCGAGGGTCTGGCGCAATGCTAAGCGACGAGAATGCAAGGCCGCATTCAGCGGCGGCCAAAAGGCCGCCCGAGAGTGGCACGGAAGGAATTCATGATATTCACGATCAAGCGTCTCAGTGGAAAACAACTTGTGGTCCTTCCGTACATTCTCATCGCAGGGGCCGCAGTGCTTCGTTTGAGTCTCATCTGCCCCAATAACCTGATACCTGTTTTCTCATGCCTTCTCTTTTTTGGAGCGTGTAGGCCCAGGCGGGAATTCGGCATCCCGCTTCTCGCTCTTGTGGCTGTCGACATCTTTTTAACCACGCACCAGTACGGCTTTGCACTCACTGCCGGTCATGCCGTCACCTGGACCTGGTACCTGGTTGCCTTGTTCCTCGGCGGCACGGTCCTGGGTGGTTCCATTTCATCCAGCCAGGTGCTCGGGTCTTCTTTGTTTGCTTCGATTTCATTCTTTGTGGTGAGCAACTTTACTGTGTGGGCTGAATGGGGCATGTATCCCAGGACTCCAGGTGGCCTCGCAGCCTGCTACTCTGCGGCGCTTCCATTTTTTCGCAATAGCATAATCTCCGAGGCGATCGGCAGCGTGATGATTTTTACCCTCGGCCATGCCATCCAAAGAATCATACCGGCAGCGCGTTTACATGGACCGAATGATCCCGGCGAATTCAGTTTAGAGGAAGAAGAATATGGCACTGTCTAAAGAACTCTTCGACGCGATTCTCAACGGCGATGCGAAAAGGGCACACGCTGCCACCGAAACGGCTCTGGCAGAGGGCGCGGAACCAATGCAGCTGATTGCCGACTCCATGGTGCCCGCCATGGACGAAGTCGGAAAGCTCTTTGAAGCCGAGGAGTACTTTGTCCCCGAGCTTTTGCTTGCTGGTCGCGCCATGAAGAGCGCCATGGAACTGATCAAGCCGCTGCTCGTCGCCTCCGGGCAGAAAATGGCTGTCCGCGTCATCATCGGAACAGTCAAGGGTGACCTCCACGATATCGGCAAGAACATTGTGGCCTCCATGCTCGAGGGCAGCGGCTTCGAAGTGATCGATCTTGGCGCGGATGTTTCGCCAGAGGCGTTTGTCGCAGCCGTCAAGGAGCGTCAACCCCATATCGTGTGCATGTCGGCGCTGCTTACCGTAACCATGCCCGCGATGAAGACAACCATTGACGCGCTAAGCAAGGCTGGCGTACGCACCCAGGTAAAGGTCCTTCTTGGCGGTGCGCCCGTGACCAGTCAGTACGCCAAAGAGATTGGCGCTGACGGCTACAGTGAGAATGCCAACGGCGCGGTCGGCCTGGTCAAGAGTCTGTTGGCAGTGGCATAAATGATGATCACCGAGACTGTCCTCAAATACTCAACGCTCGCCATCCAACGTCCCGATGACCTTCTGTACGGCGTAAGTCCACTTCCGCTTGCCTGTGGCCTTGGCTTGACGATCGGGGCAGGACAAGTTTTCCCTGAAGTCAACTTCACTCTGCCCGCCATGAATATCGAGTCCGGGACTTGGCCGGTTGTTGTGGCCCACTACGACGAGATGGCATCGCAAATTCTGCGCCGCGCTGTTTCCCTTGGTGTTCACGGCATCGTCCTTGAATTTGAACTTCTGCCGCCCATGACTGACCATCCGGTGTGGGGGGCAGAGATCACCGCGGTCCTCAAGCGGCATCTCGCAACCGCGCATGAGAAATATCATCTACCCTGCGCTCTGCGCGTCACGCCCACCGATATTCGCGATCAGCAAAAACCGCCGCTGATGCGCACAGGCGAACCATGGCGGCAGCTCAAGCAATCGTTGGAGCTCTGCGCTAAAGCCGGTGCCGACATCCTCTCCATCGAATCGATTGGCGGCAAAGAGGTCCACGACCAGGCGCTGATGTACGGGGATTTCTCAGGCATCGTCTTTGCCCTCGGAGTCCTCGCCCCAAGAGATATGTCCTGGCTGTGGGCCCAGATTGGCCAGATCTGCGCCGCGCATCCCGGCGTTGTAAGTGGCGGCGACTCCGCATGCGGATTCGCAAATACGGCCATGCAACTCGCCCACCAGAAAATGCTTCCCGAAGTGCTCGCCGCCGTGGTCCGAGCCATGAGCGCAGTGCGCAGTCTTTCTGCCTTCGAGCAGGGCGCAGTTGGTCCATCGAAAGATTGCGCCTACGAAGGCCCGATCCTCAAAGCAATCACAGGCCGCCCAATCGCAATGGAGGGCAAGTCGGCCAGTTGCGCGCACTTCAGCCCCGTCGGCAACATCGCCGCCGCGATGTGCGACCTGTGGAGCAATGAGTCGGTGCAGAATGTGCGCTTGCTTTCCGGCAACGCGCCTGAAGCCTATACCGAACTACTTGCCTACGATTGCCGGTTGATGAACACGGCCGCCTGCGCTCCGGGCGGAGCCCTGCAATTGCGCAACTGGATGGTGGCATCGGACGAGTGGCTGAGCCCTCAAGCTGCCGTTCTCTCGCCTGACGCGATAATTCGTATCGCCGCCGCAATCGTCGCAACGGACACGCCCTATCATCGCGTAATTGCCGCCGGTCAAGCCGCAGTTCAAGTTCTGAAGGATGGCGTTGCGGAGCAAAAACTCCATCTCTCCCGAAAAGAGTTGCAATGGCTTGCGCGCATTGACGAAGCCTTGGAGAGATTTCCGGCCGAAGAGGACGCGCTCTTGGTCGATCTCGAAGCACAATATGGCAGCCTGTACGACAAAGCGAGTTATGGGCTGTAGGCGTGGCGAGCCAGTCTTCCATGCCCCGACGGCACCGCCGATGGGGAGACGTTGAATGAACATGCGCTTTAAAGCCATCACATGTCAGGTCTTCACGCGCGAGATGGAGCGCGTTGTCTCCCGCTCACCCCATTCGATCGAAATCGAGATTGTGCCAATGGGCCTGCACGATCTTGGCGTAGGCATGCGCCCACACCTGCAAGAACGTATCGACGCAGCCGACAATGCCGGCTTCGACGCGATCCTTCTCGGCTACGCGCTCTGCGGCCGCGGCACTGAAGGGTTGCGCGCAGGAAAAACGCCACTGGTTCTTCCCCGCGTGCACGATTGCATCGGCTTGCTCATGGGCGGCCATCCCACCTATGAGGATTACTTTCAAAATCACCCTGGCGTCTACTATCGCTCGCCCGGATGGATTGAGTTTCAGACTCCAGGGATGATGCTCGAACCTGCATTCACCTCGCAAAAAACTTCGCTTGGAGAGCGCCGCACTCTCGCTGAGTTGACCGCCCAGTACGGCGAGGAAAACGGCGCCTATTTATTCGAGCAATTCAACGCCTTTCGCAGTCACTATTCAGGCCTCACCTATATCTCCACAGCCGTTCCGTCTGACGAGCCCAGCCGCATCAAAGCACGCGCCGAGGCCGGCAAGGAAGGTTGGGCTTTCGACGAAATCAAGGGCACTCTTAAGCTGATCCAGCGCCTGGTCGACCACGAATGGGACGCGGCCCATTTCCTGGTTGTGGCGCCCGGCGAAACCATCCGGGCAACACTCGGCGACAGCATCGTGGACACAGTATGAGCAGGGATCAAGTCCGCATTCGCCTGGAGCCGCTGGCGTTGGAAATCGAAACGCCTGTCGGCACGCAGCTCATCAAGGCACTCTCAGGCCAAGGCATCGAATTTCCCTGCGGAGGCACCGGAACCTGTGGAGGGTGCGCAGTTCGCGTCCTTTCCGGCTCCCTTCCTGTCACCGACCCAGACCGCACGGCCTTCCTGCCCGAGCAGCTTGCGCTTGGCTGGCGTCTCGCCTGTCAGGCGCGCGCCCTCATGCCTCTGGTCCTTGAGTGCTGCCAGTGGCGCATGGATGTCCTCACCGACGATGCTTGCCTCATCGGTTCCGGAAAACACGGCCTCGGCATCGCGATCGATCTCGGCACCACGACCATTGCCGCGCAAATCCTTGACCTCGCTACCGGCAAAGTTCTGGGAGTGGAAACCGAGCTCAATCCCCAGGCCTCGTTCGGCTCCGACGTCATGAGCAGAATTCGGGCTACGCTCCAGGGCGATGATCTGACCAAGATGCTTCGCGTACTCCTCGGGCAACTCGTCATGCGCCTGGCCCGCGGCCGCGAGCCGGAGGTTGCCGAGGTCATCCTCGTCGGCAACACCGTAATGCATCATCTGTTCTCCGGCTGCGACGTTGAACCGCTCTCGCATGCCCCCTTCGTCTCACCAAATCTTGGAGGTCAGACATTCTGCCCGCAAGATCTCGGCTGGCATCTGCCGTCAACCTGCAAAATTCGCTTCGCACCCTGTCTGGGAGGGTTTGTCGGCTCTGACATCCTTGCCGGAATCCTCGCAACCGGCATTGCACAAAGCGACCATCTCATGGCCATGGTCGACCTCGGAACAAACGGTGAAATCGCTATCGGCAACCGCTTTGGCATCGTTTGCGTCTCTGCCGCCGCGGGGCCGGCCTTTGAAGCTGGATGCATTCGGATGGGCATGCGCGCGGCCACTGGCGCCATTTCTCACGTGTCGCTTTGCGGCGAAGAGATCCATGCAGATGTCGTTGGCGACGTCGAGCCGCGTGGCATCTGCGGCAGCGGACTTGTCGACGCCATCGCTGTCGGCCTTCGCACCGGGGCTATTCTTCCTTCTGGACGGATCGCCAACGGCACAAAACTCTTTCCCATTGCCCACCCCGTCGTTCTTTGTCAGGCCGACGTGCGCGAACTGCAATTGGCAAAGGGCGCGATAGCCTCGGGATTCAAGCTGCTTCTCAAACGCCTCGGCGCGACTGCCGGCGATCTCAAGAGCATCCATCTCGCGGGCGCCTTTGGCAACTATGTGCAAATTGAAAGCGCACTCCGTATCGGCTTGCTCGAGGCGCACCGCGAACGGGTTTACGCGGCCGGCAACACTGCGCTCCGAGGGGCAAAAATGCTCCTGGTCGCCTCCAGGGAAAGCGCGCTGCCTCCGATCGAGCACGTGAGCCTCGCCACCGACATTGATTTCCAGGACGAGTTCGCGAACTGCATGAGGTTTCCCGCGGCGGATGACCATAGCCAAGAGGCGGAGACATACAACAACTCGAAAATTGCAGACACACGCGAGCGGTAACGATACGCGTCAGGAAAAAGATAAGAGCAAGGAGTGAATACAATGACTGCCACGATCGAGAAGACAGGAAGCCTTGAGCGGATCATCGCAACTCTCAACCACACGCAGCCCGACCGAATTCCAATTGACTTCGGAGGAACGCCAACGACTGGAATGCATGTGAGCTGCGTGGCTGCGCTGCGTGACTATTACGGACTTGAAAAGCGCCCCGTGCGGGTCCACGAGCCATTCCAGATGCTGGGGCTCTTGGATGAAGATCTGATCGAGGCGATGCGGCTTGATGTGGTCGGCGTCTTCGCGCGCAATACCATGTTTGGATTTCCTGCGGATGAATGGAAACCGTGGAGATTGAACGGACTCGACGTGCAGGTCGCAAGGGACTTCAACACCTCGATGGACTCTGACGGCGGCACTCTGATCTACCCGGAAGGCGACACTACGGTTGCTCCGAGCGGGCGCATGCCAAGTGGCGGCCATTTCTTCGACTGCATCGTCCGCCAGGACCCAATCGACGAAGAAAGACTAAATCCCGAGGATAATCTGGAGGAGTATGGCCTGATCTCGCAGGCCGACCTCGACCATATTGTTCGAGCCACGCATGCGGCCGCCCTGACGGGCCGTGGAGTGATCGCCACCTTTGGCGGCACTGCATTCGGCGATATCGCATTGGTGCCGGGCCCTTCGCTCAAGCACCCCAGGGGCATTCGCGACGTCGCTGAGTGGTACGTCTCCACCAGGAGCAGGCAGGATTATATCCATAAGGTATTTGAACGCCAATGCGAGACAGCCATCCTGAATCTTGAAAAAATTCATGCGGCAATCGGCAACAGCATACAAGCGGCCTTCATCTGCGGCACGGATTTCGGAACTCAGACGTCCGCCTTCTGCTCTGTAAAAACCTTCAATGATTTGTACTTTCCTTACTACAAACAAGTCAATGATTGGGTTCACAAGCACACGCAATGGAAGACCTTCAAACATTCCTGCGGAGCAATCTTCAAGTTTCTTCCATCTCTCGTCGAGGCTGGGTTCGACATTCTCAATCCGGTGCAGTGTTCCGCGGCAGGAATGGACCCCAGGCAATTGAAATCCGAGTTCGGAGATCGTCTCGTTTTTTGGGGAGGGGGAGTCGACACGCAAAGAGTCCTTCCGTTCGGAACACCAGCTGAAGTCAGAGAACAGGTTCTGCAAAGGTGCGAGATATTCTCATCCAATGGAGGGTTCGTGTTTAATACCGTTCATAATGTGCAGGCAGCAACACCGGTTGAGAATATTGTTGCCATGCTCGATGCAATACATGAATTCAATGGAACTAGCTGAGCGTATCCACGGCGCTTTAAGGTCAACCCCTTGAACGTGTTCGCTATCAGGAAGATCCATACAGCAATCATCGAAACCTGATATTCATCCGTACTCAATCACCGCTTCGTAATGCGTGCCTGTTCTTCAGACAGACTTTGCGGATGCGGCTTGCCCCGAATTGTTCCAATATTCTTCGATTTCCTCCAATCGCTTGTTCTTGGTCTCTGGTACGCAAAGCCATGCAAAGATCCCCTGTCCAAGCGCCATCGCCGCGAGAAAGCTGAAGGTGAACGTTTTGCCAATGACATGAAACGCATAGGGAAACAGGAGCACGACAATAGCATTGGCTACCCATTGGATAAGCACGGGTACCGTCATTGCCATCCCACGCACATCGTTCGGGAATATCTCTGGAATGAGCGTCCAAAACACAGGCCCTATGCAGGATGCGAAGAAAGCCAGATAGGTCAATATCAGCGCCAGAACGAGGGCGCCGTGGAAACGGCCGGCCATCACTGTCGCGGTGAGCATAAGTAAAGACAGCGCCATGCCAAGCGACCCAACAATATAGAGCGGCTTGCGGCCATACCGATCGATAACCCAGAAGGAGATGATCGTGAAGAGAAACTCCGTCAGGCCAACGATGAATGTGGAAGCTAAAGCGCCATCCACTCTCCAACCGGCCGACTGAAAGATCGCTGGAGCGTAGTCAACGATGGTGTTGATCCCCGAGACATGGATAAGAATTGCAAGGCCCGCACTGACCAATAGCGCGCGGCGGACACCTGGTCGCATGAGTGCGCGCCAGGTCTGCGGTTCCTTGTGAAGGGTTGCCGCGATCTCCGATATCTGTGCGCGAGCGCTCTCGGCGCCACCTATACGTTCAAGCAAGGCAAATGCCTCGTGCAGTTTGCCTGTCATCGCGAGAAACCGAGGAGTTTCGGGAGCGAGTGCGATGAATATCAAAAACACCGCCGATGGCACAACTCCGGTTAGAAACATCCATCTCCAATTATTCGGCCCTGTATTTCTCAGGAGGTAGTTGATGCCGTAGGACACGATGATGCCGGTGATGATCGACATCTGGTACAGAGTTCCCATGCGACCACGGATAGAAGGAGGGGAAACCTCCGACACATACATGGGAGACAACAGGGAGACGCCGCCTACCGCCAACCCTCCCAGGAAGCGAGCAGTAACAAAGGCAGTAAAACTGGACGCCAAGGCTGTGGCGATAGAAGTCAAAGCAAATAGCACTGCGACACCCAGCAGCAGCTTCTTGCGTCCGTACTTGTCTGTAAGCTTTCCTGCGATAAAGCAACCCAGCACGCAGCCAAACAGCAATGAACTGAAGGCCCACCCGAGGCCGATATCGCTCAATGCGAATTCACGGGTAATAAACGGACCCGCACCAGTGATGATAGCGATGTCGAACCCGAACAGCAGGCCTCCCAGAGCGGCGGTACTGCCCAAAAAAACAACATAGCGCAAATTGATAGGCACATTCACTCAGTCACACTCCTTGACACGAGCTCCGAGGCTTCCGCAAAGCATGCCCGGGCCAGGTCTTTGTAGAGAAGGGCTTGCGCATAGCGGTCGGACTCCTCGAGAAGTTGACCGGAAGGATTTGGAAACATCCGGGCGTAGTAGTGTCTTCCCGTTAAAAGTTCGGGTGCGAAGATGAGCACATCTCCTCGGCGGGCAGCTCGAAGGAATCCGAGCATTGCGCGCGTCCACAGTTCTTTGAAATGGGCAAGATAATCGATATCGCCGTGTGCTTGTCGTGGTCGGGCAGTCAGGTCCGAATCGATCGGCACTTGCATGCAGCCGGAGCTCGCGATGCGGCCATGAATGAATCCGACCCGATCGAAAATGGGTTCCATGAATGCGAGCTTGCTTTTCCAGTCGCCATAGACAAGTTCCTGCCCGCAATAGTAGTGACTGAAGTCTCCGTTGAAGCGAACTTCCGGGAATGCTTTCGTGATCTGCACGGTTCGCCACAAATCCTGGGTAATCGTGGCGCGATGTGTTTCGATGAAGATGGGTAGATGGTATTGATCGGAGGCGGTAAGTATCGCTTCGACGAGCCGAAAGGTTTCATCCTCGTCTTCCAGGCCCCAGCCAGCGTGAACTGTGAAGCAAAGATCGCTACGCTCAGCGTGTTTGGCGGCGACTTGATCCGCCTCTGCAGGTGTGTTGATCCGGTCCAGGCCGCAGTGTGGCATGGGCGCATTTGCAATCGGAGGGTCATCCGTCGTGAGCTGAACACCTTCAAAACCATCCGCAATTAGCAGCTGGTAGCCGGACAAGCCGTCGAGATGAGGCCATGAGCTATTCGCACGCAGATCGACGAGATTATCCAGGTTTAAATAAACATTGAGCTTTGGAGCATCTGCTGAACCGTCATTTAGAAAACCGGTATGGGGTTTCATTTCTGGCCTTTCTAGAATTCGTCGTAGGCGATCTGCTGTGCTGGGACGCCAAGCCCGGCGAGCATCCGATTGCAGGCTTTGATCATCATGGGCGGTCCGCACAGGTAGTATTCCAGTGCCGCTGAAGCGTGGTGTTTGCGCAAATAGCTCTCGAGAACGACGTCGTGGATAAGGCCGGTATGGCCGATCCAATTGTCCTCTGCGAGCGGCGAAGAGAGCGCCAGGTGAAAGGTGAAATTTGGGTGAACGGCTGCGAGATCGCGGAAATACTCTTCATAAAAAACCTCTTGTCTTGAGCGCGCGCCGTACCAGTAGCTGATCTTGCGCGCGGTCGGCTGGCTCTCAAGCAAGTGCGCTAGATGTGCGCGCAGTGGAGCCATACCGGCGCCACCGCCGATATAAACCATCTCATGTTGCGTCGGCTTGATATGGAAATCACCGAAGGGGCCGATGGCGGAGACCGTGTCGCCGGGCTTAAGCGAGAAGACGTAACTGGAACCGGCGCCGGGCGCACAGTCCTGCCCAGGCGGAGGCGTGGCAATGCGGACGTTGAAGCGTAGCAGGCGCTCAGTTTGCGGATTGCTCGCAAGCGAGTAATTGTTTCGACGGCCTGCCTCGGGATTGCGCACTACCAGATCGAAGACATGCTGGTTCTTCCACACTGTCGCGAAGGGCTCAGGGATGTCGAAATCGCGAAAGCGGATCGAGTCATAGGCGGGAATGTCGAGTTGCAGATAGTCCCCGGGAGCGAAAGTGATCTTTTCGTTGCCGTTCTCGGGTTCAAGAATAAGTTCCTTGATGAACGTGGCAACGCTGCGGTTACTCACCACTCGGAACTTGAAGGTTTCTTGTGAGCGTGCACCTGCGCCCCCGGGATGGATTACATTGATATGAATTCGTCCGTTCCACTCCTCGACCGGATAGGTCGCAAGCCCCCGGCAGACGGGCGAGCGCGCCGGCGAGCCGTCAATCAGATTGAAGCGCCCGTTATGCTTGGGGCATTCAATAATCTTCCCTTTCACAAGGCCGTCGGCGAGATGGGTATTGCCGTGCGTACAGAATCCGTCGGTCGCGAACAAGCTACCCTCTTGATCGCGATAGAGTGCGTATGACTTCTTGCCGTGATCAAAGCGGACGACGTCGCCTCGCCCTAAACTGGTTGCCGTGCATATCTCGATCCAGCCTTGAGCATCGGCCTCGGCCTTGGACGCAATGATCGCCTCACGGATGCGCGTCTTTGGCGGCGGCAACTGGCGCCTGACATGATAGGAAGGATCCTTCATCTGCCTGAACAGGGCGGAAACAATCTCGCGCCACGCGGCGGAAATGCCGGCGTACGGTGTGGGACAGTCGTCCTTGACGACTGCATGCAGTCGCGGCAAGGCGTGATAGGGAACAAGAGGGAACATGTGGTGCTCGACGTGATAGTTCATGTTCCAGTAGAAATAGCGGTTGATCGGATTCATGTACACGGTCCTGCAGTTGAGACGGTGGTCGAGCACATTTTCAGCGAGGCCCGCATGCTGCGTCATCCCGTAAATGGGCATGAGCCAGTAGCCGAAAAGATTGGCGAGCCCGACGAGCATGAGCGGGAGAAAGCTGCGTTCGTAGATTGAAATCCCGATGACAGAGGTATAGATGAGGAAGTAGATGCGCGCTCTTAGATAGACTTTGGGAAATTCTATCTCGGGAATGAAGGTCTTTTCGGCGGCGGACATGCGGCCAATGCAGTGCCTTATCACGGCAGGAAAATAATTCGGATAAGCGCGCACGCCGAGGAACGTCAGAACGATTGCTCTCCAATCGGGCGGTCGGGGCACGGCGATTTCAGGATCGCGGCCTACAATGATGGTGTCGCTGTGATGACGGTTGTGGCTCCAGCGCCAGACTGTCGACTCCCGCATCACCATGAACGAGGCGATTTCATAAAGCGCGTTGTTCATCCAGTCCGTCTTGAACGCAGTTCCGTGGCTGCTCTCATACCAGCGTGAGTCGGAAGTGGATGCGTAAAGCGCGCAATAGATTGCATAGGGCACGATCGCCCACCAGGAACCCCAGAGCTTCCAGGTTGCAAGTCCAGCGCCGATGATGAGCGCAAACCAGAGGACAGTGTCGCGGATTGCGGGTCCATCGCGGCGAACCAGCAACTGGCGCATCGTTTCGCGCGGCACGGAGCATTGATACCAGTCGGCTTCGGCGAGGCCTTTCTCGATGGCAAGCTGAGAGTTGACGCCGGTCAGGCTATAGTCCTGGCAGATCGGCGATTTGTCGAGCACGGTCGCACTGGTACCCATAATCAATTACCTCTTAAGAATATGTCTTGCATTCTCAGGTGCCGCTTTCGGAAAAACATTGGTTCACGGCAGCGTTGAAAAGGAGTAAGTCGTGATATCACGTTGAGGCTTTCCTGGCCGCAGAATGTTGTTGCCTGAACTCGGAGAATTCGCTCCGTCGGGGTAACGTTCGCATTCGAGACAAACGCCGGCGTGCCGTCCGTAGTTGCTTCCGGACTTCCCGGTTAATAGTCCGTCGAGACCGGTACCCGTATAAAGCTGTACATAGGGCTCAGTCGTGGACAATTCAAGCACACGTCCACTGCCCGTATGTACCAACCGGGCAGCTGGCATTGGCCTCAATTCAGCACTGCTCTGCTCCGCTCTGCGTATGAGATAGAGATCCCCGTGGTTTTGAAACAGTGCCGGGATGGCATCTCCAAGGTTGCGAAGGTCGCGGAAATCATTTGCTTGGCCACTCACCGATCTCATTCTTCCGAGCAGGGTCATCCGTTCGTCTGTGAGGACGAACGCATCGGAATGGATCTGGAGTTCGTGATCGCCGATTGAGCCGGCAGCATCTCCGGCAAGGTTGAAGTATGAGTGTTGCGTCAGACTGAATGGCGTGGGGCGGTCCGAGACAGCCTCGGTCTCAACCAAAAAGACATTGTCGGCGGTGACAGTATAGGTGACGGCGACATCTACATTTCCAGGATAGCCCTCTTCTCTGTCGGGACTCCGATAGGTGAGGCGCAGAGACGGCGCGCCGTTCGAATTCTCTATGGGGCAAGCTGACCAGACCTTCTTGTCGAATCCTTCGATGCCCCCGTGGAGATGGTTTAAGCCATCGTTGCGCGCAAGCTGGTATGTATTTCCCTCCAAGCTGAACCGGGCGCCAGTTGTTCGTCCCGCTACTCTTCCGATAATTGCCCCAGAGTACGCACGACTCGATTTGTAAGAGTCGAGGTTGTTAAAGCCCAGGACGACATCAGCCAGGCGTCCATTCCGGTCAGGCACCAGAAGCCGCGTGACAGTGGCGCCATATGTGATGATTTCGAGCAACAGGCCACCAGATCCACTGAGTGTCCAAGCCTCCACGGACGCTCCATTGGGCAGGATGCCAAAAACTCGCGAGGTCAGGGGAAAGACCATAGGGTAGCGAAATACTCTGCATCATCTTATTGTCCGATCGGATAATTGTCATCTCGACAGGTGACGAAAAGTTATCGTATATTGTCCAAATGCTGGTAAACCTCAAGCTCGGCAAAGCTTACGACGGCCTTTTGTACTTGGCCGAAACCGCTCGGCATCTTCAAATGCTCCAAAGCCATCACCATATTGAGCTCGAGGTGAACCTGATTGTCCAAGGAACTATTACCTATGTTGTCGATGGCCGGCGCTTCACGTTTTCGCCGAGAACATTACTTTGGCTCTTTCCTCAACAGGAACACCAAATGGCGGATCGATCGGACGATGCGCAATTCTATGTTGCAGTTTTCAAACCAACACTTATAAGAAGATCCTGCCGCTCAATTGCCTATGAAGGCTTAAAGCGAAGTTCCAATGAAAAAGTCGGCGTCCTGAGCACATTGCTTAAGCCAGACACCTTCGATCTAATCCGCAAAATAATGGATTCGCTTATGCAAGGTTCGTTGGATCCGGACCTGCTCAATAGGGAGGCTGGCTTCGGGCAATCGTCAGATTTCATTTTCGAACATAGCGATGCGGATGGACTGAACGCTGGGCTTCACTATCTGCTGTTGCAGTGCTGGCGCAGTCAACTCACGGGGAAGGGAACACGTGACGCCACCGACTTGCATCCGGTGGTGCGTCGTGCCCTTAAGCTCTTGAGCGAAGGCGACACGGCGCAGAATATAGGTGAGTTGGCAAAGGCTTGTGGAGCGAGCAAGGCCTACTTGAGCAGGATGTTTAGTCGTCAACTTGGTGTTCCGATGCGTAGATATCGCAATTCGCTGCGGCTGTCTCGCGTAGCGCATACGACGCGCAAATCTTCACCAACGACCGCGAGAAGCTGGGTTCGGGCTGGGGCATCATCTTTCGCACAGCAGCGCCCATGCGCCGGAGATGAAGCCAGAACAGAAACAGGAGCAGGCGGTCACGCCGCAGCGGGAGATTGCGCCGAAGCAGGAGCTAGGAGAAGATTTTGGTTTGGGCCTCTAGTCAAAAAATTAGGGCTTGGACCCCTTTGTTGGAGTTTAACCGTTACAGGAGGTCGAAGGCCGTGAGGATGCCAAGTAGGCTTCCACGGGTTGGCCCCCTCACCAAAAGCACATGTTCGGCTTTGAAGTGATCCAATGCGTCCTTGACTGTCGCCTTCTCTTCGAACGTCTTGACGGGCTTTAAGACGGTTAGACCTTCTTCGCGGGCATTCTTAAGGGTCGTCCCAAGGCGCTCTTTGCGGGTTGACCCGTCCCTCTCTGGTCCCAAGTAGATGGCAATTGCATTGTCCGAGACGACGCACCACTCCTCTCCATCGGTCAGCTTTTCATCCTCCTCAAGCACCGGCAGGTAAGAGAAGGAATTCGCGAGCATCTGTTGACGAATGAATGCCACCGGTTGCCAGAGTTCGGCGCAGACTGGGCTTCGAACCATGAAATCCGAAACTTTTGACTCCAAGCAATGACTCAAAGCGTCCTCCAAGACGATCGCCAGATCGATCGCATGCGTTGTCAGGTGCCGGGCAAAGGCGCCTTGATGCAATGCGTCGTTCCGAGCTATCCTCACATGCTCGTACAGTTCACCAAATGGCGCCATGAGGCCCCTAAACTCTTTCGGAATGTCCTCAGCCAGCGACGACTTTTCTGAAAGGCACACGAGCGCCTCGCGGTATTTGTTGAGTGTTCCTTGCTTTCCTTCAATGTAGTTTCCGAGCCTTTCTACCGCGTGGACAATCTTATCGAACGCCTGTGCGTCGGCTAACGCGGCAAGACGCGCGGTACGGAGGTCTTTCGCGAAGAACATCGCAGTCTCTCGGTTGAGCGGCTTCCGCTGGTTATCCTTTTCTTCCCTCTTCGCCATGGCTCCCCTTTTGGTTCACTACTCAGCTTCGGCAAGACGAGCAGTTGACTATTGCACGGTGAGGGCGACCGTTCCCGTAGCCGTGGTGGTGCCTGAAGTGCCTGTTACGGTCACGGTGTAGGTTCCCGCCGTAGTGCCTGGATTGCCGGTGCCCCCTCCTCCTCCGCTACCACTACCCCCGCCGCCACAGGCGAGCACACCGCCAGAGAGAGCCACGAAGAACACTAGCATTCCGAGCATTGTTCGCCAGCTACGCCGCCGTGCCGGTATGCCAAAAAGAAGGATACCGGCCAAAGCCGCACTACCCGCCGCGTACCAGGGAACTCCGTTGCGTTTGGGAAGGACTAGAGCTGCGCTTGTTGCCGCTGTGGTTGTGATAGTGAGCGTGGCCGTCCCCGCAGAGGTGCCGGTAATGCTCACCGGGCTGGTCGGACCAAAGCTAAAGGTGGGCGGGTATTGGGCACCTGCCGGGTTGGAAGTGATGGCAGCGGTCAGCGCTACGCTGCCGGTGAAGCCTCCGCTGGGCGTCACTGTGATAGTGGAGGTGTTCCCCGTGGTTGCTCCAGGTGAGACAGTGACCGCCGTGCCGCTTACCGTCAACCCAGGCGATGGTGGGATCGTTACAGTAACTGAGGCGGTGCCACTGGTGGCGTTGTAATTCGAGTCACCTGCATAACTCACCGTGATCGTGTCGGTGCCAGCGGCCAGCGATCCGGCGGGAATGCTGATATTCGCGCCGCCACCGCTGAGTCCCGTGGCAGCAGAGGTGTAGGAGCCGCTAGTTAACGTCACCGAGCCGGTAGGTGTCGGATTGCCGTTTCCACCGCTAACTGCAACCGTCACCGTCAACGGTTGTGCCGTCGTGATGCTCGATAGGGATGGCGTCACTGAAACCGTCGGCGTGGTTTTACCAATACCAGTGCCGCCCAGCGTGCTGCTCTGTGTGGAGTAACCTGGCGCTGTTGCGTTTAGATTGTTATCAGCCAGAACAAGCGAGCCGGTGAGAATTCCCGCTGTTGTCGGCTCAAAACTGATAGGCAATTGGCAAGAAGCGCCCGCTGCTAATGTTCCGGCTGTTGATGAGTTTGTGCTAACAAGCGGGCAGGCCGTACCCCCGCTGCTGTCAAGGGTGAAGTTCGCGGCGATGCTCGGATTGTTTTCTGTCGAAAGAGAAGGAAAATTCAGCGTCGTATTGCCAAAGTTCGAGACCGTTATAGTTTGCGGGCTGTCGCTGCTGATGTTGCCTACCTGGGTCGAGGCGAAAGTCAGGGACGGCGGACTAGCGAAGTTCAACTCGTACACCCCATTCGCGCTGGCATCGCTGACGAAGACGTTACCAGCCCCGTCAACAGACGCGCCACTGGGAAACCCGGTGTATAGCGTATGGACGGTTGTGTAACCACCGGCAGCCACAATCTCCTTTACCGCTCCAGATCCGGCCGCGCCACTGTTGAAGGTATCTACAACGAACACATTCCCATTCCCGTCCACCGCCACCTGTATGGGAGCACTGAATCCACTGCCCAATATGTTGATGGTGGGGTTGGATGGGATACTGCCGTTGACCGCCAAAACCTCCTTCACCACATGATTGCCGGTATCGGCGACGAAGACGTTCCCGCTCCCGTCCACCGCCACGCCTTCGGGAGTTTTGAAGCCGCTGCCCAGCGTAAGAGTTGCACCACCGGCCCCTCCCACAATCTCCACCACAGCGTTCACTCCAAAGTTAGCGACGAAGACGTTCCCGCTTCTGTCAACCGCCACGCCAGTCGGGGAACTGAAGACTCCGACCCCCAGCGGTGTGATGGTTGTATAGCCGCCCGCCTCCGCAATCTCGTACACCGCGCTATTGGCGTAGTCAGCCACGAAGACGTTCCCGCTACCATCCACCGCTATGCCATACGGTTCGGAAAAGAGATAGCCGCCCCCTCCGGGGCAATTGCTATCCCTTAGGCAGTTAACAGTCTTATAACCGCCAACAGCGAGAATCTCCATCACACCTTGATAGTTCGCAACGAAGACATTCCCACCCCCGTCTACCGCCACGTCACGAGGCTTGTTGAAGCCGCTGCCCAAATTGGCCTGAGTGCTGGGGGCATAATTCCCTTGTGTGGTGTCTGCAAAGATCAACTGCGGGCCAGTGCCAGTGCCGTACAAATAGCCGGTTGCCAGTGCGTTGCCCGATCCGTCTTCGAGCAACACCGCACCATACCGGGTTCCGGCAAACTTTGGCGCAAATGATACGGTAACCGTGCAGGCGGCACCGCCTGCGTATGCATTCCCCGTTGCGCAGGTTCCCCCTCCGGCATTTGTGAAATCCTGGGCAGTAGCTCCTTGCGTAAGCACCGAAATACTACCCAGTGTGCCCGCACTTTGGAAGGTGACCGTTACCGTCGCCGTCGTGCTGCTGCCAACATTGACGGAGCCAAAGTTCACAGGTGTGCCGCCCCAGGCACCCAGTGACCCGCCGCAGAGGGCCATCACCAAAACCGCAGGAACGCGCAATAACAGACGGAGTCTCTTAACTTTCACGGACAATCTCCATTCTTGCTTCTCATCAAGTATGCTACTCGCGTTTCACGGGTTAGCTGTAATACTGTTCACTTAACGAAAGTTGTGGCATTCTGTATGGGACAAAGACAGGAGGCCGCAGATGGCGCGTACGGTTGCCCAACTCCCTCCGGGTGCCCGGATCACGGACTAC
>PLOG01000026.1 GCA_003142935.1 Acidobacteriaceae bacterium | reverse complement strand
ATGAAGGATCAACCGCGCCGTACCCCGGACAATCAGGAACGTGATCAGCGGCTGGAGACGGAACTTGCTCATGTCCACACTGAAGAAGAGAAACTCGAGCGTGAACTAGAGCATGTGCGCCAAGAAGAAGAGAAGATTGAGGGAGAGTTGGAAAAGGAGCATCATCACAACCACCCCAAGAAGCCATTCTTCTTGGTCTTCATTATCAATGGCGAAGACTTCAAGGTAGAAACGCATGTCGAAGATTTGCTGAGGGTGGCGGTCGAGAAGGCTCTGGCCGAGAGCGGAAACACCGGACGGCGCGATCCTTCGGAGTGGGAAGTTCGAGACTCTGCCGGCGTATTGCTTGAGATGGCTCGCGAAATCAAAGCTCTTGGTCTCGATGATGGAGCCCGTCTATTTCTCAGCTTGAAGGTAGGAGCTGGCGGCAACGATGCGAGTAGATCCTGAGGTTAACCGACGCAAGTACGAATGCGAGATGAAGCGCTTGGTGGACCAGCGTTCCACGCTTGAGCAGCGCGGAATCTTCGTTCTCCAATCCTCCGTATATCCTCACGTCGAACTGTTCTATGCACCTAGGAACGCCCTTCTGTTACTTGTTCCTGCAGTATCAACTCCGTCCTGGCCAATGGTCCCTAATGCAATGAATGCGATACAGATCCCCAGTCTCGCTGGTCGTGCATTCAAAGCAATATTCGATCTTTCTGATTACGACATAGTTGCGCCTTCCCTGGAATTTCTGGACCCCTGGACGAACGAGCCACTACCTTACGAAACAATGTTTCGTTCACTTGAATTCGACCAGCAACGCGGTGCTCATATTGTGCTTTTGCCAGATCATCCCATCACGCACAAGCCATTTCTCTGCCTGAGAGGGGTTCGTGAATATCATGAGCATCCCCAACATTCGGGTGACGATTGGTTCCTCTATAGGGACACACTCAGTTTATTCTCCATGGTTATTGCACTTTGGCGTGTCACGCTCGACATTGTACGCCCACAGATCATTCTGGCACCAAACGCGGGGCAACTTCAGGTTCAGGTAATGTGGGCTGCGGAGGCAAAGGCCTGATATGGCTCTGGCACCCTTTTTTGATCGCATTTATGGCGCAGTTGGGATGCACCTATCTGTGTCGAGGGAGAATTTGTCCATTTCTCTTGATTCCACTGTTGTTGGAATACATTGCGGTCCAAACCTTACTCCTAACGACCGGATCATTGCAGAACTGACGGTAAATCTCGCTGCACGGCTTTACCCCAAACTGGCTATTATCGGACAGGACGTTGATGTCGAGTGGTTGAAGAGCCTTGCGCTTGAGATCAATCCGGATATAGAGATTGTCGCTAATGCAATCGGAGAAACGAGCATCTGCGTAGGTTCGACCGGCGTAGAGGGTGCAATTTACCCTAGCGCGTCTGGATGGGTAGCTCGGGTAAGCCATCAGCAGCCGTTGAGCGGTGGTGTTGAGAATCCATATGCGGCAAGTGCGGCATCTGCGCTCGCCTGCTCAGAACTCTTCCGCCGAATCTTTCTCCATTCAAAACCAGAGCCTGATTTGTCGATTTCGTTGCTAGACTTTGGGCCCAACGCTGGCGAACATTTAGAGTTGACCTCAGAATCAATTGGAGATGTGCTATTCGTTGGTGTCGGAGCAGTTGGTAACGCCGCCATTTGGGCTATGTCCCGGGACAAGAATACTTGCGGAACGCTCACATTGCTGGATAATGAAACTGTCACACTCTCGAATCTTCAGAGATATGTATTAGCTGTATATTCCGATGTGTCCAAAGTAAAAGTTAAATTGGCAGCAAGTGCAATGCAGCATAGCACCTTGTCGGTCTTGACCCATCAGTCCACTTTAGAAGAATTCTCCCCGCCCCTTGGGTGGGTTCAACCTCCGACAACCTGTATTTCCGTTGACAATGTAAATGGACGAAGAGTTGCTCAAGCACTGCTTCCGAAACTGGTCATCAACGGTTGGACAGGAGAAGGTGCATTAGGCGCTTCATGGCACGAGTTTTCGAGAAATGCTGCATGTCTGGCTTGCCTATATCAACCGCACGGTCAAGGTCTGTCAGCAACACAACAAGCCGCGCGTGCTTTCGGATTGTCAGAAGAGAGAGCGGCTGCGCTTTGGGTCACACGAGCTCCGCTGTCTGACGAGGAGCGCAAGGCCGCTGCAAAGGCACTAGGGGTTAAGCCAGCAGTTCTAAAGCCTTGGCGAAATAAGCCCATTGGTGATCTATATACGGATGTTGTGTGCGGCGCGGTTCCATTGGATATTGGGGGTGCTGGTCGTGTAGAGGTGGTTCCGCTCGCGCATCAATCGGCGTTAGCTGGAGTTCTAATGGCCGCAGAATTGCTAAAAAGATGCCAACCCGACCTCGCTTCCATTTCACAGCCAGAGACACTTATTTCCTGGGACGATATCCTTCGTCCAGCACCAAAGAACTGGAAAAAACCGCGTCCCAGAGAAAACGGATGCATTTGTGGTGATCAGGTTTATCAATCTGTCTATCGGGAAAAATGGCTCGTCTAAGACCTATCTGAAAACCTCTCCCGTATGACTCACGTTCACATGACCTCCATTATCCAATTGCACATCCCAATGGCCGCTTACGTGATCCAAATCCCAATGCCAAACAAATTGACGTTCGTCAATCCATCCTGATCTACCGTTCTTCTCCCCATAGGGAAATGCACGCCCCCTTCGCCAGCTTGTCTTACTGATTGAATTGGCATCCCAATTCGACGGAGGAATGTAGTACCATTTATCTTTTTCGCTCCTGTTAACGCTGCTAGACCTTGGCGGTCACCCAAAAGCGGCCACTTATGATCAGTTCAAAACCGGCCACTCTGAGGGGCTGAGACATACGCACTGACGGAGGCAATTAGCCTCTGTTGGCATGGGTAATGTCTTGAGCAAAGAGAAGCGGGAACAGGTGGTCGCGCTGGGATGTTTGGGCTGGTCCCTGCGGCGGATCGAACAGGCGACGGGAGTTCGTCGCGAGACGGCGGGCGATTATCTGAGGTCGTCCGGGATCGTGGTGCGTTCGCCGGGAAGCTGGGGAGAGAAGTCGCTGGCAAAAGCGGCCACTTTGGTGACCACCGGCTCTGACGGCGCAGAACCAGGCAACGATACAAAAGCGGCCATCGAAGTGACCACCGGCTCCGGCGGTCCAGAAGCCGCCAACAGTTCAAAAGCGGCCACTTCAGTGATCACCGGCTTTTTGCCTTCAGGGGCAGATCTGGCGCAAAACGTCCAGCGCACGGCCAGCAGCAGTGAACCCTACCGCGAGCTGATCGAGTTGGAGCTCACGCGGGGCCGCAACGCGATGGGCATCTTCCAGGATCTGGTGGATGGCCACGGGTTCACGGGTGGCTATCAGAGTGTGCGGCGCTTCGTGCGGGGACTGCGCGGAGCCACATCGCCGGAAGCGCGAGTCATCATCGAGACGCGGCCTGGTGAGGAATGCCAAGTTGATTACGGCACCGGGCCGATGGTGCGCGATCCCGACAGCAGAAAGTACCGGCGCACGCGGCTGTTCGTGTTGACGCTGGGTTGCAGTCGCAAGTGTGTTCGTCTGCTGGTCTTCAAATCGAGTACGCGGGTGTGGGCCGAGCTGCACGAGAAGGCATTTCGTCGGCTGGGCGGCTCGACGTTGGTTGTGGTGCTGGACAACCTGCGCGAAGGCGTGTTGTCTCCCGACATCTACGATCCGGGCCTGAACCCCTTGTATCGCGATGTTCTGGCGCACTACGGTGTGACGGCGCTTCCTTGCAAGGTGCGCGATCCGGATCGCAAGGGCAAGGTCGAGAGTGGCGTTAACCATGCGCAGATGACACCGCTGAAGGGCAAGAAGTTCGAGAGCCTGGAAGAGGCGCAGGCATATCTCGATCACTGGGAAGATAACTGGGCTGACAAGCGCATCCACGGTCGCACCAAGCGGCAGGTGGCGGCGATGTTCGCCGAAGAAAAGCCCTTTCTGCAGGCGCTTCCGCTGGAGCCGTTTCGCTACTACCAGTATGGCGTGCGCACGGTGCATCTGGATGGCTGCGTCGAGGTTGAAGCGGCTTACTACGGCGCGCCGCCGGGATGGATCGGACGCGAGGTCAACGTGCAATGGGATGCGATGTATGTGCGCCTTCTTGATCCGCGCACTGGCGAGCTGTTGCGCGAGCATCTGAGCGGCAAGCGCGGCGGGCACCGCATCCGCGACGAGGATCGCCCGCGCCGCACGCCGCCGCAGTTACTGCAACTGCTGGCGCGTGCGCACAAGGCCGGACCGAGCATCGGCGCGGTCTGCGATGCCATCCATGCTCGCCAGGGCGAACTGGGAATCCGCCGCATCCAGGGCGTTCTCCAACTGGTAAAGCAATATGGCAGCGTGGCTTGCGACGACGCCTGCGCGGCGGCACTGGAGTTGCGCGTGCCCGAGTATCGCTTCGTGCGCCGCTATCTGGAACGCAGCCCGCAGGCTCCACTGAGCTTGCGCCAAGTCGATCCACTGATCCGCGAACTGACACAGTATCGCGATTTTATCCAACAACGAATTCAATTCGAGGAATCCAAATTATGAACCTGATAGAACTCAATCGCGCCCTGGTGCAACTGCGCCTGAGCGGCATGGTCGCCGTGCTGGAAACACGCCTGCTACAGGCACAGTCCGATAACATGGCCCCTATCGACCTGATCTCCACGCTGGTCTCGGACGAACTTGCCTGTCGCGGCACAAGACTTCTGGAGAG
>PLOG01000119.1 GCA_003142935.1 Acidobacteriaceae bacterium | reverse complement strand
GAAGACAAGCTCGCCCCCGCCATTCACAAGCTCATGGAAGAGGACCTGCTCATCCGCTTCTTCCGCGACCCGCAGACTAACGAGTTCCTCATCGCCGGCGCAGGCCAGCCGCACATCGAGGCCATCGTCAGCCGCCTCAAAAAGCGCTATCACGCCGAAGTCACGCTCAAGGCGCCCAAGGTGCCCTATCGCGAAACCATTCGCACCAAGGTCGAGGCGCCGGGACGCCACAAAAAGCAGACCGGCGGCCACGGCCAATTCGGCGACTGCAAGATTCGCATGGAGCCCATGCCACGCGGCGCCGGCTTCGAGTTCGCCAGCGAAGTCTTCGGCGGCGCAATCCCCCGCAACTTTATCCCGGCAATCGAAAAGGGCATCGTCGAGTCGGCCGCCCGCGGCTATCTCGCCGGCTATCCGGTCGTCGACTTCAGGGCCGTCGTCTACGACGGCTCCTATCACGACGTCGACTCCAATGAAATGAGTTTTAAGATGGCCGGCCGCCTGGCCTTCCGCAAGGCCATGGAAACGGCCAAGCCCTGCCTTCTCGAACCCATCATGAAGGTAGAAATCGAAGCCCCCGACGAGTTCGCCGGAACATTAATGGGCGACCTCAACAGCCGCCGTGGCCGCGTAGCCGGCATGGAGTCCAAGGGCCGCACCACAGTCATCAACGCCCAAGTCCCCATGGCCGAAATGCTGACGTATGGCACGCTACTAACTTCCATGACCCAGGGCAAAGGCAGCTACCGCATGGAAATGGACCACTACGACATAGTCCCGCAGTTGGTAGCCGAAAAAATCCTGGCCAACGCCAAACGCCCGGTGGAAGAAGAGGAAGAGTAGCAGCCTGTTCCATCAACAAACATGGGTGCCCCAGGTCCGGATTTTCGGACCTGGGAGGGATCTCATTTCCCCATCACATCCTTGGATGGACTACACCGGGAAAGTGTATCCTCAACCCCATGACGGAGAGGCTCGTTCGTTACCAGCAATCCGGTAACATGCACTTTCTCACTTTCAGTTGTTACCACCGTCTCCCGTATCTCGCCTCACCGGAGGCACGGAACCTCTTTGAAGACGCGTTGGAACATATCCGGAAAAAGTACAGATTTGTCGTCGCCGGATACGTGGTGATGCCGGAGCACGTTCATATGCTGGTCAATGAGCCGGGACGGTCCACCCTTGACCAAGCCATCAAGGCATTCAAACTCTCCGTCACGCTAAGGCGGCGCGAGCGCCCGTTCTGGCAACCCCGCTACTACGACTTCAACGTCTTTACGGAAGACAAGCGTGTCGAGAAGCTCCGCTACATGCATCGCAATCCCGTGGTCCGCGGCTTGGTCGAGAAACCCGAAGACTGGGCATGGTCAAGCTTCCGTCATTACTCGACCGGAGCAGAAGGGACCGTTGAGATCGAGTCCTTTTGGACAGGCTGGCGTCGGGAACACAGAGACATTCCCGCCCAGGTCCGAGAATCCGGACCTGGGGCACCCATTCATTTTGTGGCAGTCAAACCTGGACCAACCACCAAGTCGAAATGAGAATCGCACTCGACGAAATATCCCAAGAGTAGGATAGTTATGGCCGCGTACCCCAGATCCCGCCTCTGGGACCTGGGACTCCAACCCTCAACTAGCCAACGCCTCCACCACCGCCTCTGGATGCCGGGCAATCACCGTCAAATAAGCTCGTGCCGCACGATCCGGACGCCGCCGTCCCTGTTCCCAGTCCTGCAACGCGCGCGGATCAAGCGCGAACCGCCGCGCAAACTCCGTGCGGCTAAGACCGGTCGCGGCTCGCACCGCGCGCACATCCACATCCAGCGGAAGCGGAAACTTGTGCACGACCGCAGGCTCTGCTTCACCCTGAGCAATCGCCGCCGCCTCGCGCATCGCCTCAACAAGTTCGTCTGCAACATTTTCCAGCTTCATGGTTTGATCCTCCGCACTTTTGCTGCCGCCTTGAGCGTCGCGGCAAACGCCGCCACCTCGCGCTTTTGCTGCGGCGTCAGGTTTGCTTGTTCGTTCTTGCCGTAGAGAAAAATCGCATAGAGCGGATTCTCCTCGTCGTAGAAGTAGTAAATCACCCGTACGCCGCCGGATTTCCCGTTGTCCCGCGCCGCAAATCTTACCTTGCGCACCCCGCCGGTACCCGGAATCTCATCTCCCGACTGCGGGTGAAGCGCAAGAAAGAAAACCAGTTCCTCGCGTTCCTCGGTAGTAAGCAGTTTCTCCGCCCTGCGGGCAAAGGCACTGGTCTCAACGACCGTCAGCATGGGTACGCTCACGAGAGAAGTATGCGGCATTGCCGCACTAGAGTCAAGTGCTGGATGGCGTGTGGCCAACGACTGACCAACAAGACTGGGTGCCCATGTCCGGATTTTCGGACCTGGGAGGAACCGCTAACGGCTGCCCCGACGGCCCGTGCTCGAAGATGTCTTCAACTCCGCAACCTTTTCCGCGCACCATAGTTTAATCAACGACTGGTACGGCACATCCAGCTTTCGCGCATGGTGGCGGATCGTGTTCAGAACATCCTCCGGCATTCGCAGTGAGATAGTTTCAGTGGAAGGGCGCAGCTTGGGAAAGGTCACTAGCCTGGCCTTGCTCCAATCCACATATTCCGTGCTGTCGTTTTTGGGCGATTCCCAGAAGGCGCGNNATGGGACGAATCAACGTCCCACTGGCCCGCTCGGTAAAGGTGACTTGCAACCAGCGATCTTGATCGGTCTTGCCCAACGCGTGAAATCGCGGCTCCCGTTGACTGTGTTTCAGATCGTCGGCCAACAAGAGTGGCGCATTGAGAAAAACCTGCTCGACTTCCGGCTTGGAGACACCGTGCTTCTCGTTCTTCCTGGCGTTTCCTTCGTCCCAGTCGAATCCAACGTAGAGCATGGACCGCCTCTGTATATGTGTGCAATATACTAAACTTTAGTTCGAATTGCAAGTAAACGCAGCGGAACCAGAGTCGATGTATTACGAGGAGAGATCTGCCTAATCGGAATGCAGAGCGAGTAATTCCCAGCAGCGGGCGGGTGCCCCATGTCCCCCTACCGGCAACCAACAAACATGGGCGCCCCAGGTCCGGATTTTCGGACCTGGGAGGGACTTCATTCCAGCCCCTCTTCGAGACGACCACCCCGGAAAGGTGTATCCGGCGATCCATCTGTATGAACTGCTTCGCGAACCGTGGTCAAGATTGAACAGCCTGTAGACCTGAGCAATGGGAACCTGATAAGGAGTGCTCGGTGCAGACGCCATGAAAATGAGAATTGCCGCTTTTGCAATACTGTTGTCCGCACTCCTGATGCCGGCTGCGGATGACAGCGCACAAACGCCACCAAAGGCCTCCACATTCACAATTGCGGGACGCGCGGGCGAAGCGCAGCTTCTTCAGATCAACGGAAAGTCGTATGTCGACATTGAGGCGCTTGCGCGCCTGACCAAAGGAACCCTTTCCTTCAAGACCAATGAGACGATCCTCACGCTTCCAACCGCGGTAGCGGTGGTACAGGCAGCCACGCCCCATGCAGCGGAGGCGCAGGCATCTGCGCCCAATGCAAAGGCTGGGCTTTCAGCAGCCTTCGCCCGGGCGGCCATCGAAGAGATTAGCTTGATCCGGGAGTGGAGAAGCGCCGTCGTCCGTGCGGTCCAGAAGAATACTCCGGTGACGGAAGACTCATTATCCGCGCAGCGCAGATTGGCGGACAAAAATCTGGAGCTTGCTTCCGCCGCCGTATCGACGGACGACGACCGCAATGCGTACCCACTGCTCGCTACTGAATTAATCAATATGAAGAAGTTGAGTGACCTCTACCTCGCAATGGTTGTAGAGGTCAACTTCATATCGACAGACACCTTCCACAACAGTCCTCTTGAGGATCAGATTCTGACTTGCGCGCAAGGTTTTGTATCCATGACCGAAAAACGCGAGTTTCAAGATCAACCGGCCTGCCACTAGAGATGATTTCAGGCCGCCGGGTAGTACCTCCAGGGGGATGGAACGATCGCGCGCGGGAGCATCAGCATCCCACTTGCCAAATCCATGGCGACTGAAGTTAAAGGAGTTTACCGAAAGTCTCCGGGCTGTAAGCAAAAATGACAGGGAAAACTACCAGCGGCAGAAAAGATGCCCCAATGCCGGCCGCTCAGGCCTCGGCGCGGAGCCGCAGGCGTTTGGCCAGCGCCCACTTCAGCTCGTCGATTCCCTGTCCGGTGACTGCCGAGATGGCATGGAACTCAAGCTTGCGGCGCTTGACGTGGGCGGTGAGCATTTTGAGCTTCTCCGGGTTGGCGGCGTCAATTTTGGTGGCGACCACCACCATTGGCTTGCCGGCCAAAGGATGCTCGCCGTCTTTGCCAAAGCTGGCCAGTTCCTGATTGATGACCTTGAAGTCCTCGACAGGATCGGGCCTCCCGGACGCATCCGACACATCCACCAGATGAATCAGCAGCCGGGTGCGCTCGATGTGGCGAAGAAACTGTACGCCAAGTCCGGAGCCAAGGTGCGCGCCCTCGATGAGCCCCGGCATATCGGCAACCACGAAAGATTCGAGATCCGGCTCCTCGCCCACCGTTACCACGCCCAAGTTGGGTTCGAGGGTGGTAAATGGGTAGTCGGCAATCTTGGGCCTGGCTGCCGAGATGCGCGAAATCAACGTCGATTTTCCGGCGTTTGGATAGCCGACAAGACCCACGTCGGCGAGCAACTTCAGTTCCAGGCGGTAGGACCGCTCTTCACCTGCTCGGCCCAGTTCGTGCTCGCGCGGAGCCTGGTGGGTGCTGGTGGCAAAGTGCTGGTTGCCGCGGCCGCCCCGGCCGCCCTTGGCAATGACAAGCTGCTCGTCCGGCTCCTGAAAGTCGTGGACCAGTTCGCCGGTTTCCATGTCGTAAAGTGAAGTACCCACAGGCACCTGGAGCGTAATGGAGCGCCCGTCGAGCCCGGTGCAGTTGGAGCCCATGCCGTGCTCGCCGCGCTGCGCCTTGTGTTCCGGGTTATAGCGGAAGTGGATCAGCGTGTTGTGGCGATTGGAGGACTCCATAATCACGTCGCCGCCGCGCCCGCCGTCGCCGCCCGATGGGCCCCCGCGAGGCACAAACTTCTCCCGCCGGAAGGCCATGCAGCCGTTGCCGCCGTCACCGGCCTTGACCCGAATTTTTGCNNCGTTTGGAGTTTGGAGGAGTCGATGGGATGATTGGAGAGTTTGGCAAAGGTAGTTGGCGGCATGAAAACCCGAATTGCCATCTGGGCCGTGGCGGGCGCGATTGTTGTTGCCTTCTGGGCACTCTTCTTCATGATGACATATCGAGACCTTGGCGCAGGCGGCGTTGGCAGGGCTTTCGTTTGTATGACTTGCCCAATTGCGCTTGAAGGCCGTCACCCGCAGAGCCTTTACTTCGTCCTGGTTGTGAATGCAGCCACGTATGCTTTGGTCGGCGTCTTCGTGGAAACCATTCGGCGCCACTATCACAAGCGTCCGATCTCAAATTGACTCCTTCCTGACCATGAAACCGCAGATTGCCGGCCAGGCGATTTCTCGGTTCGCGGGTGATCGCGCATTAAAAAAAGCTAATCTGTGACGCCCGCTACTTTCCACTTGCGCCAAACCGGCATAGAATGCCTTACAACTTCGCTTGGGCATTTTCTGAGCGGCCAAAACGGCGTTTGCCAAAATCGCGCTTTTTGGACCGTTGGCGGTGATATGCCCAACCCCTGACCAGCCACAAGAGCGGGCAGGTAGAGTGTTTTGTGTGCATTCTCCCAGAATCTGCCGCGGGCAGGTGTCCGAATGGCAGGGGGAAAGCGGAACTGGGTAAAGCCGATGGCGGTGGCCGTGCTTTTTTGGGGCGCGGGAATGCTTGCTTGTCCTCAATCCACGCCCAGTGGATCTCTCTCCGGCAAACTTACTGACCTCCATTCGGCTCCTCTGGCCGGCGCTACGGTCGTTCTGTGCAACCAGCTAACCCGTGCCGAGGCACGCACCACCACAGCCAGAGACGGAGCTTTCCGATTCACCGCTCTCGAGCCCGGCGAGTACACCCTTGAGGCCGACAGCGCGCAACTGGGCCACGGCCGGCTCGAAGGCATCCAAGTCTCCTCCGGCCACGAAGCCCGTGTGATGGCTGCGATGCAGTTTGGTCGCGCGCCCCCGGCATCCGCCCAATCAGTCTCCCTTGAAAACCCCCGCGTGACGCCGCCCCCTGCCCGAGCGCCAATCGCGACTCTAAGTGCATCCCTGCGCGCGGATCTGCCGTCTGAGCCGCTGCGCAAACTTGCCCTCACCGCATACCCCGCGCCGGCTATTTTCCGGCAGCCTCTTCTGACACAGACACTGCTGCTAACCTCCGCGCTTCAGCCAGAACCGCGCCGGCGATTCCTTCTTGCCGCATTGCCTTCTGTGGATCTGCCCAAGCTTAGCGCCGAGCATTCACAGATAGCTCCGGCAGCTCCCGTTCAGACTCCTCAGCTCGCCCCCAATCCGCAGGCAGGTCCGCCCGCGAGAGAACAACTGGCCGCAGCCACTCCAGCCACAACACTCGCCACGGGCGCACCTTTTGCTTCTGCGCAGATTTCCGTAGCACACGGCGCAGCAGGCAACCCGGACTTGTCGACATGCACATTAGCCGCCAACGGTCTGCGAGCCGCGATGAAATGGAAGCTGCCGCGCGAGAACCCCGTTCAGGCAGCGTCGCAGAAGGGTGATCCGGTCTCTGCGGCGGTCACCACCAACCTCTCCGGCTCTGAAGTGCAATCGTTGCCGGCAACCGGGCGCCGGTGGGAAGAGTTCGTTATGGACACACCCGCCTCCTCGGCTGCGCCAGGCTCTGCCCATGTCTCGCTGCGCGGCGACAGCCAGCAAGATGCCGATACTTCCGTCGATGGCGTCAGTACGCAATTGGCTTTTGGCAGTGCATCCGGTTCTTCACGCAGCTCGCGGGCACAATCCACGTCAGGACAGGGCATGAGCGAACCGCAAGGCATGGGGCAGCCCTGGTCCGGCGGGCGTTTCTCTTTGAGCGAGGCCGCAATCCGCTCGGTGCAGACGGTTGCTGGCAATGCGGAGGCTGGAGGCGCACACGCCGCCGGCGGGCGCATGAACGTGGAAACCCAGCGTGGCGCGAACGGCCTGCACGGCCAGGGCTTTTTCTTCGACCGCCAGAACACCTGGGGCGCGCACAACCCATTCACCCAGTGGGTGACTGAGACAACTCCGGCCACGCTTACATATAACCCACCTGGACCTCCGCTCTCCGTCCCGGTCTTTGATAATGGCTTAAACGGATCGCCGGAGTCCTACACCCCTCCAGACCACGAAACGGTCTGGGGTCTCGGCCTGGGTAGCCAGATTCGCCGCGATAGGCTTTTCTGGTTTGCCGCCCTCGACAGCCTGCACCGCAACGATCCGGGGCTGGGTATGGTGAAACATCCCTACCTATCTCCACCCGTATGCAACGCCCCCCCTTGTTCCCCAATCGGGTTCTTTGCCCAACCCAGCGACGACCAGATGCAGGTGCTGAGCGCGCGGCTCGGTCTACCCAGCAGTAATCCGCTGGTCGAGGGGTTGGCGGCCTATTCGCCGATGCTGGAAATGCTGGACAGCCTGCTCGGCCCGGCTCCGCGCACCGCCGCGCAGTGGACCGGCTTTGGGCGGATCGACTGGAAGGCCTCCGAGCGCCAGAACTTTACGCTGGAAGGCATAGGCGCGCTGTGGAATTCGCCGGGCGGAGGGCTGACCGGCTTGTCGGAAAACTACGGCAATCACAGCTTTGGGTCCACCAAGGCCAGCGAAGAGTGGCTGCTTGGCCGCTGGGAGGCTTTCTTGACCCCGAATCTGCTGGCCGTCACGCAGGCCTCGGCGGGGCGCGACATCCTCGCCGCTCGGCCCGATACGCCCTCTGCCTTCGAGCAAACGCTTCTCAGCGGGAACGCCTGGGGGCAGTTGCCGCAGATCGTCGTGGACAATCGCTACGGCTTCACCATCGGCAACCCTTCGCGCTTCGGGCAGGGCAGCTATCCGGATGAGCGCCTCTACCATGGGCAGGAGATGGTGGATTGGGTGCGGAACAGCCTGCTGGTGAAGGCCGGCTTCGAACTCGACCACAACTGGGACGCGACCAGCCTGCTGCGCAACCAGACGGGGACGTATACCTACTCCAATGTGGAGAACTTTGCTTCGGACGCGCTGGTTTTTGCCAGGTTCGGGCCATCGGACGCGCTTGACCGGACGAACCCGCATAACTGCGACGAAACCGGCACGGTCTGGCGCGACTCCGCCGGCAATCTGCGCGGCCTCGGCAATCTGCCCTGCTACTCCTCTTACTCGCAGATGATGGGCCCCTCCAGCTGGAATCTAAGCTCCAACGACTGGGCCGGCTTTGCCACCGCGCAGTGGCAGCCCGGCAAGCTTGCCGTGTTTTCAGCTGGCGTGCGCTGGGAACGCGAGCAGATGCCGCCGCCCTTCGCCGCGCTGGCCAACCCCGAGCTTCCCCTCACGGGAAAGATGCCTAACCTCGGCAGTCAATGGGGTCCGCGCATCAGTCTCGCTATCGGCGAAAGCGAAGGACATTGGCCGGTGCTTCGGATCGGCTACGGCATGTACTTCGGCCGCACGTCCAATGCGACGCTGGAGACGGTGCTTACCCAGACCGGCTCACTCCAAGGCGATCTGAACTTCTTCATGCGGCCCACCGACAATCTGAACGCCGGCGGCGCTCCACCCTTCCCTTATGTCTTTTCCGGTGAGCCGCTCGACCTGGTCAAGCCGGGAGCGGTCGAGTTTGCACCCAACTTCCGCAATCCCGAAGTGCACCAAGCCGTCACCGCCATTGAAGAGACTTTGCCCGGCCACATCGAACTCACCGCCGGCGCAATGCTCAGCCTCGGCCGGCGCCTGCCCATCTCCATCGACGCCAATCTCGCTCCCCTGACGGCGCAGCAGACCATCACCTACGCCGTGGTCGATGGCACCGGCAAGGGCCCCATCAAGAGTGCGCAGATCACCGTTCCCTTCTATGCCTTGTGGCCCTCGGCCACCTCGGGAACCGGAACCTCCGGCCGCCTCTATCCGAACTACCAGCAGATTGCAGAGGTCTTCAGCCGCGCGAACTCTACGTATGAGGCGTTCCTGTTCAAAATCGCCCGCGACGGGCGGCGCGGCCTGAGCCTGCACGCTCACTACACCTACGCTCACGCCATGGACTGGAATCCGAACGAGAGCACGGTGGTGGCAGGCAACGATGTGCTCGATCCCGCGGACTTCAGCCTCGAGTATGGAACCAGCAACCTGGATGTGCGCCACTCCGCCGCGGCCACGGTTATCTTTACCGCACCCTGGAAACTGCACAACCCGGTTGGCAAGCTTGCCAACGGCTGGATGCTTTCCGGCATCGGACAGTTCCGCAGCGGCATGCCCTACACCATGCGCACCTCGGGCTCGCTACCCAAGGAGTTCAACCAGTTGAACGGCGATCTCATCGCCGGGCTGGGACCAGGCATGAACGGCTCTGCCGGCGACAACCGCATCTACGGCGTGGGCAGCGACAAGGTTGTCTACAACGTGGGCCGCAACACCTACCGCTATCCTTCCACATGGAAGGCCGACCTGCGCCTCGGCAAGCAATTCGACCTCGGCCACCTGCGCGAGTTGCAACTGCTCGCCGAATCCTTCAATCTCTTCAACCACCAGAACGTCACCGAGCTGGAAACCACCGGCTATTACATTGCGTCCGGCAGTGTTACCGGCTCGCTTCCGACGCTCAATTTTCTTACCGGTCTCAAAGCGAATACGACTGCATTCGGTCAACCGCTCAATATCAACTCCACCAACTACTACCGCGAGCGCCAAATTCAATTTGGTTTGCGGATGCGGTTCTGAGGAGTCCCTAAGCGCATTGATGACTTGAATCGCGCGATCGGGAAATCAATGTTGGGGCACGCCGGCTTTCGACGCAGCAGCCGGCTCCGCCTCCAATCGAACCGGGTCCGAAGCGCCCTTCAACAAATCCGGATCCAGCTCCTGAATGTCCACGCGATAACTCACCGTCTTCGCCGTTGGAAACGTAGCCGGAATTTTTTGCGTAACCCTGCCGGTGGCTGCCCACTCCGTCCCGCGCTGAAACGTCGTCATGAATCCAACACAGCTCAGCGCCGACGCATCGTGCCCCATCACGGTGTGGAACACTCGGCCTTTTCCGTAATGAAGAACCATCAGCATCGGCTCATCGTAGCCAGTTCCTTTATTCTTCGGATCGGAATATGCGGTTGCCAGCACCGTCATGTTCTTCCCTGGGCCTCGCAGCATTCCGTAAAGTTCGTCCGGGTAGTGCATCCACACCGGCGGCAATCCCTTCATGATGGGATGCTCCGGCTGCTGCGTCTTCACCTGAAATGGCAGCCGCGCCCCATGCTGTCCTGCCGGTCCCGGCGAAGGATCGGATACCAGCTTTCCATCCTTGACATGCCAATAGGGACCCGCATCCTGCGTGCGATTTCGCCACCCGCCGATGCCGATCATTTCGTTATATGCCGGCCAGTTAGGAAACGCATTGTTGGCGGCGTGCACAATAATCAGTCCTCCGCCGTTGCTCACATACTTCTCGAAACGCGCGCGCAAGTCGGCCGGCCAGTCCGGTGCGTCGTAGTTCATCACGATCGCCTGGTAATGGTCCAGATTCGGCTCAAAGCCGCTGAAGTCCTGGTCCGACGACGGCGCGGTCACAACCGTCACCGAAAACAACCCCGTCTCTTCGAGTTCCTTCTTCAGAACGGGAGTCGTCAGTCTCCAGTTGTGATAAGCTCCGCCACTCTGTCCATCCAGGATTAACACCCTGATCATACCCGCGTCGTGAATGATACCGTGGCTTGCCGCATGGCCTGGGGGAAGACTTGTGTTTTGCCCCGACGCTGCAGAACCACCTAACGCGCAGATCACCCCGCCCAGAATTAAAGCAATCGAATTCAGTTTCATCTTTGACCCTCACTAATCTTGTTTTTTCGCGGCTGGAAAAGTAGAACACCTTCCGAGATGGAAGAATACTCCCGCCGCCTCCAGCTTTGGTGGATGATCTTTCCTTAAACGCGCGGAAACCACTGCATGTCTCCTGCGCTCACCCGCACCGGCGGCGCACCAATGGGGCGCGCTTCCAACAGCTCCAGGTCGCCGGTCTCAGTACGCTCGACCATCGCCGCGATGCGGTGCCCGGCGTGGTCCAGCAAGCAAAATCGCCAGCGCTCCGGCGCATCGCACAAGCTCGCGTCGATCTCCAGCCGGACTCCTTCCGCACCGCCAAACAGGAAGGAGAACTTGTCCAGCGGGAGTGAGAGCCCCATTCCACGTGCCTTGATATAGGACTCCTTCAGCGTCCAAAGCGACAAGGCGCGGTCCAGTTTTTCGGCGCCCTGCAAAGTCTCAAGTTGAGCTTGCTCCGCGGCGGAAAACACCTCGGGCGCAAGCTTGACAATTTGCTCCGCTCGCTCAAACGGCTCCACGTCCACTCCGACTTCGCCGCCTTCGGCTATAAGGCAAACCACCAGCCCGAGGGAATTCGACAAGTTGAAGTGCAGCCCGCAAGCGGGCTCGATTTCCGGCTTGCCGTGTGCGTTCAACTTGAATTGCCAGGCCTGCGGCGAAAGCGGACGGCCGTAAGAAAGCGCGGTGCGCGCCAACGCACGCGTAGCCAGCGATTCGCGTTGATGCCGTTCGAATCTGAACCGCTGCACCCGCGCGCGTTCTTCCTCGTTCAGCACAGCCATGCACGCGTCCGCGACTTCCTCGGCCAAAAGATCGTCGGGGTACGCACACCAGAGGTAGAGCGGTTTCTTGTCCATGCCGGTATTCCCAAAGTGTGGAGTCATCGGTTCGACCCTGTCAAAGGATACCGGAATTCATTTCGCTATTTTGGCGAGACAATCGCTTCCTGTTTGGACTAAAATTTTTGAGCATCGTGTTTCTTCGCGGGCTGGAACGCCTGCTTTCCCTGGCCGCCGCAATCGCACGGGCTGCATGACCCTTTCCCGCATGGCCCAAGCGTCCGCGGAATCGAAAGTGAGGACGGAATGATCGATGAAGTGAGGAGAGTCCGGCAGAACTACCTGGCCATCACCCTGGCGGCTGTCGCGTGTTTCCTCTTCGAAGCCGCGTGGTACTCCTATTTCCTGCAGTCCTGGCTCCAGGGCATCGGCCGCACACAGGAGTGGCTCGATCACACCGGCATCAATGTCGGCTTGCAGTTTGCCACTGCTCTGCTTTCGGAAGCCGTGATTGCCTCGGCCATCTCCTGCGTAACGCAGCTTACAGGTCCGCAGACGGCGCTCCGTGGCATGAGGGCGGCCGCTCTGCTGTGGCTCGGATTCGTTATTACCACGTCGGCCACCGAATACGTCTTCGAGGTGCGCACCTACAAGATCTTTGCAATCAACGCCGGTTTCTGGCTGATCGGCATGGTGCTGATGGGCGCAATCGTCGGCGCCTGGAAAAAGAAGTAGCAAAACAGAGATCAGGGGTCTCTGATCCCTGCCTTATTCCGGCGGCGGATAGAACGGCAGCTTGTCGTTCTTCTCGTTGGCGCGGCGCACGGTAACATCCCCAAACAGCAATGCAGGGGCGAGCACCGTTTGCGGCACATCTCCAAAGTAGTTAGCCACAAACAGATCCTTGCCCGTGGCCGCCAAGCCGGAGCGCATCGCCCGCTGATCGATGTCGTCGAGCACGGCGCCGCGCACCAGTTCGNNGTCTGCACATAGTAGACGCTCTTCAGCCCGCGATCCCTGGCCAGGGCCAGCAATTTGCTGTTCAACTCATCGTCCGCGAGGCAATTCGAAGAACCGTTCGCAGCCGTTACCTTCAGCACGCCGATCGCCGGCCTTGCCGCACCGGTAATTCCCGCGCGCCCGTGCCCGTTCGACTGCGGAAAGTCGCGCACTGGCTCACGGCCCAGAAGGTAATTCTCTAGCCGCCCAGCAACAACGAGCTTGACCGCCTGCGCGGGCACACCCTCTTCATCCACGTCGTAGGCGCCCACCAGCCCCTTGCCGCCGTAGCTCTTCAGTCCCGGATCGTCGACCACATCGATGAACTCGGGCAGCACCAGCGCATGGAAGCTGGAAGCGAAGGGTCCGTTGGTGCGCGCCTCGGTGCCCAGGCGGGGCCGGGTAGCTGCGACGGCGGGAGCCAGCAGACTGCGCAGCGTATCGGCGCCGGCGTCGGAGCTTAGCAGCAGCGGCCCGTGATACTCCTCTTCAACCAGCGGCGCCTTGCGCAACTCGGCCAGCGAAGCAATCAGATCCACCGCATTACTCTCAAAAGCAGCAGGCGCGTCGAGGTCCCGAAGCGAGCTCCCCGTCGAGACATGCGACCGGTCGAGCCGCATTCCATCCGGAGCCTGCGTGCCCACGGCGAAGACCTCCTGGTATTCCTGCGCCGTCTTGCGCACGATGGTTCCCTCGTTCGTCGCCAGCCAGGTTGTGGTCACCCGGCCGTGAAATTGGGCCGTCGAGTATTGCACGTTGCCCTCGCCCGCACGAGCTAGAGGATCCTTCCGGTAGAGCGCGCTGGCACGCGCCATGCGCTCGGTCCAGGCGTCCGCATCTACGTTCAGGGCGACCGGCTCGGCCAGCGAAATCAGCGGCTTTTCATGGCTGAAATCATCGGCCTGCGGAGGTGTCTGCACCTGCTTCAACGCCGCCTGCTTCTGGGCATAGGCCGCGAGCGCGCTCTTGTAGGCCGTATCCGTGGCCGACCACAGCGCCGACCGCAGCGCGATCGGATCGTCGTCCAGGGCGGCCAACTCCAGCGCCCCATCGCCGCGGCCGCCCGAGCTGTCGGTCTTGTAGTCGCCCACACGCACGGTGACGCGCGCCACTCGCTGATGAGCGTGCTGCGAGCCCTCGCTGGACCCAAAATCCGCCTTGGTCGAGTAGTCCTCCACTTCTTCAATGCGGTACTGGATAAAGAAAGGCTTCGCGAAGCCCGGCAACTGGAGCTGGCTCACGCTGCGGTCGAGCTCTTCGAGCATTGCCTTCAGCACCGGGTCCTTCTCGGCATCGGCGCGAGTCTGCTGCGCGGCGGCTAACATTGGCGCACCCAGACAAGCCGCAAGAAATCCCACCCCGGCAAACATCGCAAAAGAACGCATCGGGTTCATTGCGCCTCCTTCGTTGCAATCGCTTGCACCTGGGCTCCAGGAATGGGCAATATCGGCGGCCTTGCCGTTCCTTGCGGCTGCCGCTGCGTCTCCATCTCGCTTACCAGCATTGCCGGAGCCACCGCGCTTACCGGGACCGTGCCCGACTCCGCGCCGCACTCGCCGTTGAAGACCTCGCTCTTGTCGCCCGTGGCCAGAATCCGCTTCATCGCAGCCAGTGGCGTGCCTACGATGCTCACTCCGCGCACCAGCTCATNNGAGATGTCCTCGAAGTAAAGCCCGTATGGCTTGCCCTGTTTCTTCGCTTCCTCGATCAGTTGCTTGCGCAGCTCAGTCTCCGGCACGCTCTTTGTCGAGGTCACAATCAGGTTGCCCTGCCGCCCTATTGGCACGTGCCCGGTCTCCGCGCGTCCGTGCCCGTTTGAAGAGCTGAAGCTCGCAATGGGCAGCCGCGACATCAGAAAGGTCTTGAGCACCCCGTCGTCGATGAGCGCAACCCGCTGTGCCTTTTCGCCTTCATCGTCATACTCGTAGCTGCCGCTCAACCATGTGTTGCCGAACTTCGTCATGGTCGGATCGTCGGCCACAGAAAGAAATTCCGGCAGCACCGGCTTGCCCACATCCTTGGTAAAAGTCTGCCCCTCCTCGTCGCCACGCTGGCGCTGGCCCTCGAGCCGGTGACCCAGCACCTCGTGGAAGAACACCGCCGCCGCACGCCCTGAAAGAATCGCCGGCCCGTCGAAGGGCTCCGTCACTGGAGCCTTGCGCAGCGCCTCGAGACTTTTTCCGAGTGCGCGCATCGACGCTTCCAATTCCGTCTGCGACGGCAAACCGTCCACCATTTCGGCCTCAAAGGTCTGCTCGCGGAAAAGGTCCATGCCGTCATCGGCCTTCGTAACCGCAATCACCACGATCCGCGCCTGCAGGTGCGCAGTCACTACCCGCGAGCCCTCCGACGAGGCATAGTAGTCGGTCTCATTCTGCGCCGTCAGTATCACTACGTTCTGGTACACATCGGGAAACTCGCGGAAGATCTTCGAGAGAGCGCGCACGCGTTTCTCCCAAGCCGCACGGTCCACCGCCACCGGCGGCGCCGGTTTGCCGATGTAAGTCTGCGGCGCCTCCTGGCTGAAGTCCGGCGAGCTGTCTTCCTCCTTGGCTCTGACCTCGGCCTCGGTCTTGACGCGCAGATAGTTGTCCACCGCCGTGCCGTAGCCCGTGTTGGTAGCCAGCCAGAGCGAACGCGCCAGAGCCTCGCGGTCGTCGCCGAGCGGCAACTGCAAACTGTTTACCGCCGTACCGCGATGGTCCCCGTGCGTGTTGTCCAGCTTGGGGCTGCCCAGCCGCACCTGCACGTCGGCAATGCGTACATGGTTGGTAGAGCTATCGACCAGCGCCCCAAACTGCGCCCGGATCGAGACAGCGCTTGCATCGCTCACCGAGTAGCTGAGGAAGTAAGGCGGCAACTGCTTGTCGGCATCGGGACTGCCCGGCGCGGGTTTGCCAAGCGAGGTAAAGGCGCGGTGAAGCTCCGTGCTCATGGTGTCCAGTAAGATGGGGGTCGCGGGCTGCGCGCCGGATGCTGCCGGAATAACCAGCGCTAAAGCTGCAATCGCTGCATAGAGACACGGTTTGGGTACAGACTGTCCTGGAAGGGCCGAAGATTTGGCGGGCATAAGTCGGGCGAAATCGAGTAAAAGCATCTGTATTCAAGATTGTCTCAAAGTCGGCTGCCGTTCTTTGTCCGGCCACGGACAATCGACAAAAAATGGGCGCCCCGTTATGCCAGGTTGCCCCCTTGCGCCACGTTTTAGTTCTTGCGGCAAAGATGGGGATATTCCCCACGCCCCAAATGGGCTGGATCGACAAGGAGCAATCTCATGACATTTGCGCGCTGTTCCTTTTTCGCGATCTGCTTCACCATCCTGCTTGCTTGCGTGGCCCCGCGCATCGTGCCGGGATCTCACGTTGCCCCGCGCATCGTAGCAGCCCAGACCGCGGCTCCGGCTCCCGCGGCTGCCAATTCCCGGAATGCCTACTCGCTTTCGCCCGGCAAGCTTGCCAAAGCCATCGCTATCAGCCGCATCCGCAACATCATGTATTTTGTCGGCGGGCTCTGGGGCATCGTGGTTTTGTGGCTGCTGCTGGTGACCCGCGCGTTGGCCCATCTGGAGGTCTGGGCGCAAGGCATCTCTGCCCGCCGCTGGGTTCAGGGACTTGTCTTTTTCGCCGCTTTCCTGGTCATCGCCACACTCGCCAGTTTGCCGCTCGACTGGTTCAGCCAGCATGTGGAGAAAAGTTACGAAATCAGCGTCCAGGGCTGGGGCGGCTGGATCGCCGACCAGGGCAAGGCGCTGGGGCTCTCCCTGCTCTTCGGCGCGCCCATCCTGCTGTTTTTCAACTGGATTGTGGGCCGCTGGCCGCGCCGCTACTGGTTCGGCATCTGGGTGGCCACGCTTCCGCTGCTTGTGCTCTCTACGTTCGTGCTGCCGCTGGTTGCACCCGTCTTTTACAAGTTCGAGCCGCTCGAAAAGAACCACGCCGCCCTGGTGGCCAAACTCGAGACCGTCGTCGCCCGCACCGGCATCGATATTCCGCCAAACCGCATGTATCTCATGAAGGCCAGCGAAAAATACACCGGCATCAATGCCTACGTCGCCGGTCTTGGCGCTACCAAGAGATACGTCATGTGGGACACCGCGACCGATCGTCTTCCCGACGATGAAATTCTCTTCGTCTTTGGCCACGAAAGCGGCCATTATGTCCTTCACCACATACCCAAATTGATTGCTGGCTCGGCGATTGGCCTATTTTTCGTCTACTGGGCCTGCGCCGGATTTGCCGCCTGGCTCGCCCGCCGCTTCGGCTCGCGCTGGGGACTCGGGCAGGTCGACGGAAATTCGCTGGCCAGCCGCTCGGGCTTCCTCGCGCTCCTGTTCGCCATCTCCGTCGCCGGTTTTGTGCTTGAGCCGGCCAGCAACACGGTCAGTCGCTACTTCGAACACCAGGCCGACATCTACGGACAGGAAGCCATTCACGGCATCGTTCCCGACCCCCGGAAAACCGCCGTCTCCGAATTCAACCATCTCGGCGAATCCTGGCTCGAGGACCCCAATCCCAGCCCTTTCATCGAGTTCTGGGAGTACGACCACCCCTCCATCAAAACCCGCGCAAACTTTGCCCTGCACTACGATCCATGGGCCATCGGCGGGCACGGCGAATTCTTCGACAAGTAGGGATAAGCCAGGGTCCCCGGTTCCCTGCCTCTCCCTTTTCCTCAACCACACCCTTGGACCGGCGCGATTTACACTAGAGCTTCGCTGTTTTCAGTCGAAGGAGCTGACCCACCATGCCCTACCCCGCGAACTACCGCTATACCCGCGAACATGAATGGATTGAGCTTAATGGCGCTATCGGCGCCATCGGCATCACCGACTACGCGCAGAACTCCCTTGGCGATATCGTCTATGTGGACGTGCCCAAGGTCGGCGATGCGGTCACGGCCAACGCAACCTTCGGCTCCGTCGAGAGCGTGAAGGCCGTCAGCGACCTTTATTCGCCGGTCAGCGGCACGGTCACGGCCATCAACGAAGAGCTGAAAAATGCGCCCGACAAGATCAACGAGGCCCCGCACACGGCGTGGATCATCAAGGTCGAGCTTTCGAATCCCGCGGAGTTCAACGCCCTGCTCGATGCCGCCGCTTACGAGGCATTCATCTCGGAAGAAACGAACAGCTAGCCGCTAGTTTTTAGCCTCTAGCTTCTAGCTCGCTCTTCGTTGCTGAAATCAGCGTCGATTCACCCAGGATTCACTCTTGGCGGTCCGCAACCAAGATCGCTCAACGGGCTTTTAGCTAGAAGCTAGAAGCTAGGAGCTAGAAGCTGAAATGCGCTATCTACCTAAATCGCCCGATGAACGCCGCCAGATGCTCGCCGAGATCGGCGCGTCTTCTATTGATTCGCTTTTCGAAGTCATCCCAGCCGAGTACCGGTTAAACCGCGATCTTGACGTTCCGCGGCAACAGGCCGAGAGCGAGATTGTGGACTACTTCCGTGCAGCGGCTGATAAAAACGCCACCGGCTACGCCAGCTTTCTGGGCGCGGGCGCTTATCGCCACTACCGGCCCGTGATCATTGACTCGCTGGTGCAACGCGGGGAGTTCCTCACCAGCTACACGCCCTACCAGGCCGAGATCACGCAAGGTACGCTGCAGGCCATCTTCGAATTCCAGACCATGATCGCCGAGCTGACTGGCATGGACGTGGCCAACGCCAGCATGTACGACGGCTCGACCGGCGCGGCCGAGGCTGTGATGATGGCGGTCCGCGTGACCGGGCGGCACAAGGCTGTGGTTGCAGCGACCGTTCATCCCGAGTACCGCGAAGTGATGGCGACCTACGCCAAGCACCAGGGCCTGCCATCGACTCTCGTCCCCTACGATCATGAGACCGGCCGCATCGATCTGGCCGCGCTTGAAGCCGCCGTAACCAACGAAACCGCCGC
>PLOG01000098.1:2663-3897 GCA_003142935.1 Acidobacteriaceae bacterium | reverse complement strand
TTCGGCCAGGCCGGCCACGCCGGCGACTACAAGGCCGTCTCCATCACCGAGATCGCCAAGGGTTACAAGGATGGCTCGCTCAGCACCAAGCCGCTGGTCGCGGCAAAGTAACTTCGGCTCACTTGAACGCTTGAAGACAAAGGGCCACTCCGCATTCCCGGAGTGGCCCTTTGTCGGTTTGGACGCCCCACATACTCCGGGTGCCGGGTGCCCCATCCATTCCGCGTCTTTTGCGGAATGGGTGGGATACCACAAACCTCAACAGCGCGCAGCTTTGTGTCAGGGCACGACTTCTAGCCTGCCCTGAGCAAAGCCGAAGGGTGCCGAAAGAACCACAAAAGAATGTTGGGCTTTACAGACTGCGGAAAAACTCTACCGAAGGCGATGTTTTGAAAGGGCACGACTTCAGTCGTGCCGCAAAGCCTGTAAAATCAACAGGCCTTTAGGCCCTGAGGGATGAATTTACTGGTCTCACCGCGAATTCCGGCTTTTTCCCGCAGCCTGTTTAGCCCCTGCGGAAAAATTCGATCCGGAGGGAGGCATGGGTTTCACCCCCCGCCAAAACCCCACCCGCCCATTCTGAAAATCAACCCGCGCGGCGAAGCCGCGCTCAACCCTGCCCTTGAACTACACAGGCCCTTGTCAGCAAATCCCGATATGCCGACTTTCGTTACTAAACCTCTGTTCCATGGAGGCGTCGGCCACAATAAATGCCACTTTCGCACAGCACCGGATGATGATATATCTCCTTATTATTAGCTATGGCAAAGAACACGTTGGAACGAAAGAATCTGATCCACTCCGCGACCGGACTGGCCGGTCCGATCCCGCATCGAGCCTATTGCAAGCCTCAATGCTATGCGAAAGGCAAGCGTGAGCGCTCGATATTTTGTAAATGCAAGGGGTGTCGCCGCGACGCGCATGGCCTCGGGTGGAATTATGCGTTTGAACACGGCTATCTCAAGGACTTACCAATTGGTTTCCAAAAGCAACCGCTTGACCATGAATGGCTTTTTCCTCCTACTCCAATTGAGGACGCCGATCAACATTAATCGAACATATGTCTTCGTGATTTGTGAAATGATGCCGGCCCTTCAGGCTGCCGGGTGCCCCAGGTCTCGATTTTGAGACCTGGGAAACTACGAACCTCCTGCTCCGCTCCGCTCCCGCTGTGGTAATCTCTACCCAATCCCATGGCTGCCGACAAAAACAAGCTCTATTACGGCGACAATCT
>PLOG01000098.1:0-2518 GCA_003142935.1 Acidobacteriaceae bacterium | reverse complement strand
ACCGGCTCCATCTATCTCCACTGCGATCCAGCAGCTGGTCACTATCTGAAGATACTGATGGACGCGGTTTTCGGACCGCAGTTCTTCAAAAACGAAATTATCTGGAAGCGAACCAGTGCGCACAATAGCGCGAAACGATGGGGGCCGGTTCACGACCTGATCCTCTTCTACTCCAAGAGCGAGAGCTCGACATGGAATCGCGTATATCAGGGATATACCGCGGAATACCTCGAGAGATTCTACCGGCATGAAGATGAGGGCGGGCGATATACGCTCGGCGACTTGACTGGAGCTGGCAAGCGGCAAGGAGAATCGGGATTACCCTGGAGAGGTGTTGATCCAACGAAAGCAGGAAGGCATTGGGCTGTTCCAAGACCCCGTCAGGCCGGCCTCAGTTGGGATGAACTCAGTGTCCAGCAAAGGCTCGACCAGCTTGATCTTGCAGGATTGATTGTCTGGCCCTCCAAAGGGGGAATTCCACGATTCAAGCGGTACCACGACGTCGATCGTGGTGTTGTCGTGCAGGATGTGATTACGGATATTGATCCGCTCTCGCCGCACGCCAAAGAACGCCTCGGCTACCCCACCCAAAAGCCCGAAGCTCTCCTCGAACGCATCATCAAAGCCAGCTCCAATGAAGGCGACCTCGTCCTCGATCCCTTCTGCGGCTGCGGCACCACCGTCCAGGTAGCCCAGCGCCTCAACCGCCGCTGGATCGGCATCGACATTACCCATCTGGCTATCGGCCTCATCAAGAAGCGCCTCTCCGACGCCTTCGGCCCGGAAATCAAATCCACCTATGACGTAATCGGTGAACCGACAGACCTAGCCGGTGCAGGCCAACTCGCCGCCGAGAACAAGTACCAGTTCCAGTGGTGGGCGCTGGGCCAGGTGGGCGCGCGCCCCGCCGAGCAGAAAAAAGGCGCGGACCGCGGCATCGATGGACGGCTTTACTTCCATGACGACGACTCCGGCCAATCGAAACAGATCATCTTCTCCGTCAAGGCGGGCGGCGTCACCGTTCCCCAAGTCCGCGATCTCGTCGGTGTGCTCACGCGTGAAAAAGCCGAGATTGGCGTCTTCCTCTGCTTCGAGGAGCCTACGAAACCCATGCTCCGCGAGGCTGCAGAGGCTGGGCTGTACAAATCAACCGACGGGACAACTTATCCGAAGCTGCAAATCCTCACCATCCAGCAAATTCTGGACGGCAAGCAGCCGGAGTATCCACTGCACCGGCGTGATGCGACGTTTAAGAAGGCTCCGCGCAGCAGGCCTGCGGCGGCGGAGAATCTGACCCTGCCTTTGCAGCCGGGGGAATGATTTAGGGTCAAGGCCCGTGCCTAAAGGCCCATAATTTTCTCTCTTTTTCAGGGGGCTGAAGCCCCCTGCTCCCTCCTTAACAACACCTCCCTCAGGGGCTAAACCCATGCTTTTTTATGAGCCATTTACGGCAGTCAGGGTTAGAACCCTGACCTACCAGTCGTGCCCTTTCAAAACATTGTATTTTTTCAGTCTGTGAAACTTCCAATTCCTCCCGTGGGCTGGTTGTGGAGATCGTTGAGACGTTGCTGACGTCGTCGTTGTTTGCGCTATTTTGCAGGCGATTCGGAGGCCGTTCGGGTGGTAGGCGGTTTGGCGAAGATATAGCGAAGATTGATTTCTTTGATTCCGGCTTTTCGTGCTTCTAAATCGGTAGATTTCCAGCCGTCCCTTGTATGTTTCATTCAGAGGCGAGAGGATTAGTTCACGTTTCGGCGGTAAGGCCGTGCGTCCCTTAGGCCAGCGCGAGTTGAGCTGTCCCGTAGATCGGCAACCGCTGAGGAAATCTCAACGAACCTACCATCCCGTCTTCATAAAATCACAGGCTCGGAGGGAGAACAAAATCCGAATACGGAGGGCTGCGGCCCGCAAGGCGAATCTGCTAAAGTCTCTGCATGTTCCGCTTCTCCGTTTCACCCTGTCGCTTTCTGGTCGTGCCGGCCGTTGTGATCGCCGCCGGGTTGATGGCAGCACCTGCCTTTTGCCAAAGTGCGCCGGCAGGCGCCGCCGCCCCCGCAGCCACACCCGAGTTGCGCGTCTTCGATTCCTCCTTGATCGACAAAACCATCGACCCCTGCGAGAACTTTTACCGCTTCAGTTGCAACGGCTGGTTCCAGCGCAATCCGCTGCCCGCCGACCAAACCTCCTATGGCCGCTTTACCGAGTTGGCCGAACTGAACCGCCTCCGCCTGAAGCAAATCCTGGAAGAGACCTCCGTGCCCGCAACCACTCGTTCGGCTAACGAGCAGAAAATCGGCGACGAGTACTCGAGTTGCATGGACACGGCCACGGTCAACAAGCTGGGCCTCGCGCCTCTTCAGCCGGAGCTGGACCGCATCGCCGCACTAAAAACATCCGCCGACCTGCCCGCTCTCCTGGCGCACCTTCATTCCATCGGTGTGCTTGCCTTCTTCGACATGGAATCGAATCAGGATTACGGCGATTCCACCGCGGTCATCAGCTTTTATGGCGCGGGCGG
>PLOG01000134.1 GCA_003142935.1 Acidobacteriaceae bacterium | reverse complement strand
CGATCAAATTTTTCCTTCGCCATTGCCTTTCAGTTCCTTCCTTTAGACTTTTTTCTGCCTCGCCTCAGTAGTAGGCGTAAACCTTCAAGTACCTTTGCCGCAGATCCAGGGGCACCGCTTCCACCAGCCGCAGATAGCGCTCGCGCGTCAATCCCTGGTCTGAAACCGGCAGCGCCTCATACAGCGCCACGGCCTCTTTGCCGAGCAGCCCGCGCTTGAGGATTCCTTCGTAGTCGCGAATTCTTAGCTTGGCCTTCGCGACCCGATTCAGGAAAACTTCCACATCCCGCGCGTCAAAGGCTGCGTCGATCCGCGCATGAAGCTGCGCATACCCCTGCTCATCCCGGACCGCTATCGTTGCCTGCTCAAACATCGTCTGCTTCCCTCGTAACAGCCTTCAGCTTCATCTCTGGAGCGGGAGACGGGACTCGAACCCGCGACCAACAGCTTGGAAGGCTGTGACTCTACCACTGAGTTACTCCCGCCCAAAAAACAGTGGACAGCGAACAGTGAACAGTGAACAGTTCGATTGCCTTCGGCCGGCTGTCCACTGTGCACTGTCCACTGTGCACTCGTACTTCTGGAGCTGATGACCAGGATTGAACTGGTGACCTCTCCCTTACCAAGGGAGTGCTCTACCAACTGAGCTACATCAGCCCTCAAACCGCAGCCCTCAGCTTTCAGCCATCAGCTTTCAGTTCCATTCCGCGGGTGTTGACCGAACCGGCTCAACTCGCCACTTCCGAAGCTGAAAGCTGATAGCTGGGAGCTAAAAGCTGTCCTTCTCCCCACCCCGCCGAATCTTCTCGGCCGAGCGAGCTAAAACCGTTCGTAACGCAAGCCCGCCGATCACGATCAACGGCAGCAGCCTCAACTCTACCGGCTTCCCAAGGACGAACACCTTGCCCTCGCCCATGGTGAACCAGACCAGCAACGCCAAAATCGCAAACAGCGCCAGGGCTATCCAGTATTTGCGGTCCATCTCGGCCGCGGAACTGCGCAACCCTTCAATCATGCGCTTCTGAGCGGCATTTTCATACAATCGCCGATCGTCACGCATTGCCAGTCCTCTACATCAGCCGCCAGATTCCGTCCTGATCCCTGACCACTGAAACCTGACCACTGCTTTTATGGTGCACAGGGGAGGATTCGAACCTCCGTAGCTCCAAGGAGCGGCAGATTTACAGTCTGCTGCCATTAACCGCTCGGCCACCTGTGCCCAACCCGTCGGATTCTGTGTGCCCCATTCATCACGGCTTCATCGTGATGAGTGGGATTCGCATCCATATCCAACCCAACCTGGGTGCCCCATTCTTTCCGCGTCCTTAGCGGAAAGAATGAGAAACCAAAAATCCCGCCCACTCTAAGCCTCTCGTCCAGCGGCTTTCAGCGCATTAAACCCCACCCGGAGAACCTCCGGCATTTCGGAGCATGTGCACCTCAGTGGGATCGCCGCGGAGGACAGGTCCGGCGCGCCTGGAAAAAGCAGCACGCCAGACAATTCTTTTCGTTTCAGACCCGGCTTCCGGTTCCTTAATGTGGAGCTGGCGAAGGGATTTGAACCCCCGACCCTCTGATTACAAATCAGATGCTCTACCAGCTGAGCTACGCCAGCCCAAACCACGAGAAACCGCCCGGGCAATCTGAAACCGTACCGCACCCCGCACAGACACACTCCCGCTCTGGGCGTACTGCGGCACAAAAATCAAGGTTAGCACACCCGCTCTTGCGGAGCAAACCGCCGTTCGCCTCCGCGCCGGCTCTTTTGAGTCCCGGATTGGCACCCGGTTCCGGAAGCGGATCAGGAACACCCCTGGAACGCCCCGGAATGCCCTTGGAACGCCGCAACTCCATTTTCATAGATGATTTAACCGATTTGCCTTGACAGAACCAAAGAACAGGGCAAACCTGTTTTCAGCCCTAATTTCTCCCCGAAGGAAGACCCATGACAAACAAGAAATTCCTCTCCAAGAAATTGGTTTCGATAGCGGCATTTCTGCTGGCCATTCTGGCGGGAATTGCCGATCGGCCGGCCAACGCCCAGGGCGCCGCGCCGCGCAGGCCGCGCATCGCCGTGCTGGACTTTGACTACGGCACTGTGCAAAGTTACTCCTCGGCCATGTTCGGCAGCAACGTGGACGTGGGCAAAGGCATCGCCGACCTGCTGGTCACCGACCTTGTGAAAGACGGCTCCTACTCGATCATCGAGCGCAAAGCCCTGGACAAGCTCATGACCGAGCAGAACTTCTCCAACTCCAACCGCGCCGATCCAACCAGCGCCGCCAAGCTCGGCAAGTTGCTGGGCGTGGACGCGATTCTGATTGGCAGCATCACCGAGTTCGGCAATGAGACTAAGAAGACGAACATCGGCGGCGGAGGCGGCAACTGGGGCGGCTTTGGCCTGGGCGGCATCGGCCACTCGAATTCCAAGGCCAACGTCGGCATCGACGCCCGGCTCGTGAACGTGGATACCGGCGAGATTCTGGCCGTGGCTGAGGGCAAGGGCCAGTCCAGCCGTTCCAGCACCTCGATGCTGGGCGGCGGAGGCAATTGGCACGGCTTCGGCGGAGGCAATGCGGACTTCGG
>PLOG01000184.1 GCA_003142935.1 Acidobacteriaceae bacterium | reverse complement strand
CAATAAGCAGTTCGAAGACCGCGCGCGGAATCTCGCGCTGGTAGCGGTCGCCGTTGGGCAGCTCGATGTTGAAACTGGCCGACGGTTCGGTAGAGAGACGAATCTTGGATTCAATGGCGGCTTTGCGCAGCGCCTGCACGGCCCCTGGATGGCCGCGCAGGTCAACGCCGTGCTCGGCGTAAATTTCGTCGAGCGCAATGGCGAGAAGCAGGTTGTCGATGTCGTCGCCGCCCAGGTGCGTGTCGCCGTTGGTGGACTGGACTTCAAAAATGCCGTCGCGCAGCTTGAGGATGGAAATATCGAAGGTGCCGCCGCCCAGATCGTAGACGGCTATGGTGCCGGCTTTGGCGCGATCGAGGCCGTAAGCAAGCGCGGCCGCGGTGGGCTCATTGACCAGACGCAACACTTCAAGCCCCGCCATGCGGCCCGCATCCTTGGTGGCCTGGCGCTGCGCATCGTTGAAGTAGGCGGGGACGGTGATGACGGCTTGCGTGACTGGCGCGCCAAAGAACCGTTCGGCGTTGCGCTTGAGCTGGCGCAGAATGTATGCCGAAATCTCCGGCGGCGTGAAGCGGAGTTCGCCAAGTTGAATGCGAGGAACTTCGCCGGCCTCAACATCGTCGGCGAGCCGGAAGGGGAACATCTTCAGTTCGCTTTGAATCTCTTCAAGCCCGCGGCCCATCAGGCGCTTGACGGAGTAGATGACGCGCTCCGGCGTTTCAATGAGGGACTTGCGGGCGCTATTGCCCACTGTAACCGTTGCTCTGCCGCCTTCGGCGGGAATTGGATCCAATGCGACAACCGAGGGCACCAGGTTCGATCCGTCTACGCCGGGAATAACTACCGGCGCATCGCCTTCCATATATGCTACGAGGGAGTTGGTGGTTCCCAGGTCGATTCCGACTACGCGTCCTTCCGCCATGCGATTCTTTCAAGCTCCTAAGACTTCGTTTACGTCACGGACCAGATTGCTGAGATAGCGCCGCCGGTCGAGCAGAGACACCATTGTCTTTTCAACCTTTGCGCGGGCGGCTGCGTCGCCCGCGTCCCACGCCTGCCATTGTTTGCGCAGATCCTGATCCACTTCTTCGAGGAGGATGTCGAATTTTCGCTTTGCCTGCTCGAGGCTGGACTGAATGTCGGGATCTGTTTCGCCCAGTTTGCGGGCCATACGCATCTCTTCGAGCTGCATGTTGAGTTCGAAGACTTCCTCAAGCAGGTCGGCTGGAACGCGGGATGGATCTTTGCGGTCTTTTCCGCTGTGCTCCTCGCCGATCTCCGCGCCTCGCAGCTTGAGCAGGTACTCGGTGCGGTGGAGGGGATCTTTCAAGGTGCGATAGGCGTCGTTGAGCAGCGCCGTGTCGGCCAGGCTCCATTGCCGCTCGTTGTCTCCCGCGCGGGCAAAGCGGTCCGGATGCACCTTGCGGCTTAGGCGGTGAAACTCGTGTTCAAGCTCTGCCAAATCCAGATTCAACCGAGGCTCTAATCCGAAAACAGAAAAATAGTCGCCGCCCGGGGGCGGTTGAATCTTGCTGCAATGCGGACAGAACAAGGTAGAGTCGTTGTGCGCGACGGAGCATGACCAACATGCAACCGGAACAGCCGAATCGAGAACTTTCAACATGACTAACTCCAGCGACCAACTTACGAGGAGAACGACGAACCGCAGCCGCAGGATCGCGTGGAATTCGGATTAATGAAATTGAATCCCTGCCGCATCAGCGTCTCTTCATAGTCTAGTGTCATGCCGTGCAGATAGAGAAACGACTTGGGATCTACGAAAACGCGCACATCGTCGAACTTGTAGATGCGGTCGCGCTCCCGGGGCTGGGCATCGAACTTGATCGAATAGGAAAGTCCCGAGCAGCCGCCACCCATTACGCCCAGACGGAGTCCGCCTTCATCGGGCGAAACCCCTTCCTTCGCCATGGCTACGCGAACGCGCTTGACGGCGCGCTCAGTGAGTTGCAGCCCTTGGCCCGGCGCCGCACCAGCCGCCGCTACAGGCTTGGCGTCTGCCGGAGCCGCAAACGCGCCTTCTGCCGGCTTTGATTCGATTGTTACCATGTTCGCCATACTTGCCTTTTCATTTTCGCTTCCCGGATTTCGGGAGGATCGCGGAATGAACCGCGATCCTCTTTTCAGGAAAGGGGAAGCCTCTTAGTGGGCTACGGCAGCAGCGTCTGCTGTTTCCGCAACGCCATTCTTTTTCTTCCAGTCGCCAATGGCCGCGCGAATTGCATCCTCGGCCAGCACCGAACAGTGAATCTTGACCGGCGGCAGCGACAGTTCTTTCACAATGTCGGTGTTCTTGATTGCCAGGGCGTCGTCGACGCTCCGGCCCTTGATCCACTCGGTGGCCAGCGAAGAGCTGGCAATCGCCGAACCGCAGCCGAAGGTTTTGAACTTGGCTTCTTCGATAACCTGCGTCTCCGGGTTCACGCGAATCTGCAGGCGCATCACGTCACCGCATTCAGGCGCGCCGACCAGACCCGTGCCCACTTCCGTGGAGCTCTTGTCCAGTTGGCCCACGTTGCGCGGGTTGTTATAGTGGTCGATCACCTTGTCGCTGTATGCCATCTTCTACTCCTCCCGCGGGGAAGCCGCGTTACTCTTGTTAGATTCGGCGGACGTGCTCGCCGATGCCTTCTTTGATACCTCAGGGGCCAAAGCCCGTGATCGTTTTCTAGCCGTTTTCGGCATGACTAAGGTCACGCCCTTTCAAAACTGCGGCAATACGTTTAGTGCGCCGCCCATTGAATCTTGGTCAGGTCGATGCCGTCCTGTACCATCTCGTAGAGCGGAGAAAGCTGGCGCAGATGCTTGACGATGTCGATGACTTTTGCCGCTACGTAGTCCACTTCGGCTTGGGTATTGAAACGGCCCAATCCAAAACGTATGGAACTGTGTGCCACATCGTCGCCGAGGCCCAGCGCCTTTAGCACATAGGAGGGCTCAAGCGTAGCCGAGGTGCAGGCCGAACCGCTGGAGACCGCAACGTCGTTGATGCCCATCAACAGCGACTCGCCTTCGACATAGACGAAGCTCATGTTGAGGTTGCCGGGAAGCCGATGCTCCCAGGAGCCGTTTACGTGAACGTAGTCGAGCTCGGACTCAAGCTTTGCCTTGAGACGGTCGCGGAGCCCGCGCAGATAGGCGGCTTCTGAATCCATTTCCTCCATTGCAATCGCGCAAGCCTTGCCCAGACCAACGATGCCGGGCACATTCAAGGTACCGGACCTCATGCCGCGCTCGTGGCCGCCGCCGTCGATCTGCGCGGCGATCTGCACCCTCGGGTTGCGCCGGCGAACATACAGTGCGCCCACACCCTTGGGGCCGTAAATCTTGTGACCGGAGAGCGAAAGGACGTCGATGTTGTCGGTCTGCACATTGATGGGAACCTTGCCCACGGCCTGCACCGCATCGGTGTGGAAGATGACGCCTTTCTCGTGGCAGAGCTTGCCGATTTCGCGAATGGGCTGCAGAACGCCGATTTCGTTGTTGGCCGCCATGATGGAGACCAGGATGGTCTTGTCGTCCATGGCGCGCTTCAGGTCTTCAAGATCGATGAGCCCATCGGCCTTCACGGGCAGATAGGTTACGCGATAGCCATGCTTCTCGAGGCGCTTGCAGGTGTCGAGCACAGCCTTGTGCTCGGTAACCTGGGTGATGATGTGGTTGCCGCGCTCACGATACATCTCCGCAATGCCCTTGATGGCCAGGTTGTCGCTTTCCGTGGCGCCGGAAGTGAAGATGATCTCCTTGGCCGTGGCGCCAATGAGCTTGGCGATCTGCTCGCGCGCTGTTTCAACAGCCTGCTCGGCTTCCCATCCAAACGAATGGTTGCGGCTGGCTGCATTTCCAAACTTGTCGGTGAAATAAGGCATCATCGCTTCCAGCACCCGCGGATCGAGCGGGCTGGTGGCGTGGTTATCCATATAGATAGGGAGCTTCACTCCTGCCGGTACTTCCACATTGCTGGTCACGGTACTCATTCTGATCTCCATCCTCGTCTATGCTTTACTCCGCTCAGCGCGGAGAGGGAAGACTGTTTCGGTTTAACTACAACGTCAATTCAACTAATCCTTGCGTTTCGCGAGCGCGTCCAGCAGGATGCTCGTGCTCGGCCAGGTCCTGAATGCTGATGCTTTTCAGAACTCCGGCAATGGTCTCATTCACTCGCGCCAATGGCTCCTTGATGGTGCAGCTCGGAGTCAATTCGCACGATTTGGTTCCCTTGGTGCAGGAAGTAATGAAAAACGGCCCATCGATGGCGTGGATCACCTCGTAGGCTGAAATCTCGCGTGCATCCCGCGCCAGAGCGTATCCGCCATTCATGCCGGCGTGGGAACGCAACAGACCGTGCTTGGTCAGCAGTTGCAATATCTTAGCTAGAAGTTGGGCGGGAATACCGTAGGCGTCGGCAACATCCTTGGCGCTGAGGGCAACGGTCTCCGGATGCTCGGCAAGGTACTTGAGCGCCATCAACCCGTAGTCCGCCTTTTTGGTCAGCTTGAGCATTTAATATCCGACTTCTTCGGTCCGCATTTAGTATACGACCGATTCTGTCGGAATTACAAGCCTATCCAGCCACGATGGGGCCCGTCTCCGGAGAATTCTTCGTGAAAGATTGAGAATTTGACAGATTTCCGTTTTAATTTGCTGAAAAGATCGCTACAATCTGGCGGAAAGAGCATTCATTTCAATCGATAATACGAGTGATGGCAACCGCCTGCAGACATCCCAGGGTACGAATCGTCTCCCGGCATGAAGACACGGAATATGTCGAATGCCTGGAATGTGGCGAGGTCTTTGACTCCGAGGAGTTCCGCGATATGGAGATCGAAGACACCGCTGAAACAGAGGACGTTTCCGACGACGCATAAGGGTGCGCGCAGGGCGCGCTTTTACTTTGAAACGGAGCCGTTGGGCGCCAGATGACTGTTTCCCCGGCGTGACACAGCCCACGCATAATGCAGTCCCGAGACCACAGTCAGAATGATGGTGGCATCGAGCGCCAATGTGCGAAAAACCACCACCCAGGACGCACTGGTCAGCTGGTGAAGCAGCACTGCGGCCACTGCGCTGACCTGGGCAAGCGTGTTGGCCTTGCCGAAAATGCTTGGCTTGAACTCGCGCCGGCCTACGGCCGCGTAGAGTATCGCCGCAACAAGCAGGATCCCCACATCCCGGCCAAAGACCAGCACCGTGACCATGGTGGGAATCAAACCCTCGTGCATCAGCACCAGGAATATGGCGCTCAGCAGGAGCTTGTCGGCGACAGGGTCAAGGTATTGGCCCAGCCTGGTCCGCTGTTGAAGCACGCGCGCCAGCAGGCCGTCTAGAGCGTCGGTCAATCCTGCGGCGACAAAGAGGCCGAAGCTGAGGGCAAACTTACCCTCAAGGACGGCATCCACCAGAAATGGCGCCAGACAGATGCGCAACAGCGTGAGCAAATTGGGAGCCGTGCGAAACGGATTTAGTCGTGGGCTGGGATCGTCGTGCATAGTGGACTCAAGAAGCGCAGAGACTCTGGCGTCAAACTCCAGTCCAATGCGAATTCACAAACCAGACCAGGAAACGGCAGTCCCACGGAAAACTGATGGGCCGAGCCGCCTCTTGAGGTGTGGATAAGAGGGCCGCAGGCGGAAAGAGTTGATTCGCCGTCAACGATGGTACAGTATCGGCCATTGCCGGCGCAGTCCCGTGTTTCCCCGCCGCTCCAATCCTGCTAAACTACTTCATGTTGCTTTGCAGGCGCGTAGCTC
>PLOG01000131.1 GCA_003142935.1 Acidobacteriaceae bacterium | reverse complement strand
CCCGGAATCCACCACCCAGTATTCCAATCTGCCCGTCCTGTGCTACACTGCGTTGAGTAAACGCTTTCTCGCCTTCATTTGTGGCCTTTTTCGCAGGCCGTTCAAGTTTGCCCGGGCCGTCTGCGCGGGGGACGCACCTTTTCAAGGCTGCCTTCGTTTGCCGCTTGACAAGTGCAGGAGTAAAGCCATTTACTTAGGGCGAACGTCCGCGAGTATTGCGGACGCAATCAGCCTTTCAGGTGACTCGAATGTACGGATCGATCCCAGCCGCCTCCGCCGGCTCACTCGGCTCTCTGCCGGCCCTGCTCGCCTTCAGCACCGAACCCCTCGCTCATCTGCGCACCCTCGATGTGGCCGTCATCGCCATTTATTTCATTATGGTGCTCTGGATCGGCTTCTACCTCAAGGGCCGCTCCAACACCAGCGAAGAGTTCTTCATGGCCGGCCGCGAAATGACCGCGTGGATCGCGGGCCTGAGCTTTGTTTCGGCCAACCTCGGCTCGCTCGAACTGATGGGCTGGGCCGGATCGGCCTATCAATACGGCATCCTGGCCACCCACTGGTACTGGATCGGCGCCATCCCCGCCATGCTCTTCCTCGGCCTGGTCATGATGCCCTTCTACTACGTGTGCAAAACCCACTCCGTCCCCGGCTATCTCGACCTGCGCTACGGCGGAGGGGCCCGCAGCGTGGCCGCCATCTCCTTTGCCACCGAGATGATCCTGATGAGCGGCGTGAACATGTTCGCCATGGCCGTGGTGATGAAGGTCGTCCTCGGCTGGGATATCAGCTTCAGCATCTTCGTCTCCTCAATCGCGGTGGCCATCTACGTGGGCCTCGGCGGCCTGCGCTCGGCCATCTTCAACGAGGTTTTGCAATTCGTCCTCATCTGGGGAGGCGCGCTGCTGGTGCCCATTCTCGGCCTGATCCAGACCGGCGGCGTCGGCGGCCTGAAGCGGCAGATCATGGCCAACATGCAGTCCATGACCGGCGTACGTTCCGACAGCTACTTCCACCTGTGGCGCGACACGGGCAGTTTCGCCGCCAATCCCATGGGCGTGCACTGGACCGGCATCGTCTTCGGCCTCGGCTTTGTCATCAGTTTTGGCTACTGGACCACGGACTTCCTCGTCGTCCAGCGCGTGCTCGCCGCCCGCAACCTGCGCGCCGCCCGCATGGCGCCCATCATTGGCTCGTTCTTCAAGATGGCCGTGCCCTTTATCGTTATCCTGCCCGGCCTGCTCGGCCTCGTGCTTTTGCAGAATCCCGATGGCAGCCGCCGCCAGCTTGTCGGCGAAGACGTGGTGGCCGCCTGCACGGTCTCGTCAACCGGACAGGTCGATGACGCGTCAGCCTGCTCCGCGGCCATGGCCAAGACCTCGCTACCGGCCGCATATCGGCAGAAGGTCCTTAGTGGCGAGCCCGGCGCGGAACTGCACAGCTACAACCAGGCGCTGCCCCTGATGATGGTCCGCTATCTCGGCCCTGGCCTTCTCGGTCTCGGCATCACCGCTCTCATCGCAGGTTTCATGAGCGGCATGGCCGGCAACGTCAGCGCCTTTTCGACGGTGTGGACCTACGACATCTACAAGCCGCTCATCAACAAGCGAGGCTCCGACAGTCACTATGTAATGGTCGGCCGTCTCTCCATCCTGATTGGCGTTGCCGTGTCCATTGGCGCGGCCTACCTGGTGATGCACGCGCACGGCATCATGGACTATGTGCAGGCGCTCTTCAGCATCTTTGTCGCCCCGCTGCTGGCTACCATTCTGTTCGGCATGTTCTGGAAGCGCGCCACCAAGTTGGCAGGCTTCCTGGGCCTGCTGCTCGGCATCGTCTTTTCGGCTGGCTTGTTCATGTGGGTCAAGCTGGTCCCCTCTGCTTTGGCAGACGTCGCGCTTTCGCCCGATGCCAAGCCAATGGCTGAGAATGTCTTTCGAGCGCTCTGGGCATTTGTCTTCGCCGCCATTGTCGTGGTCGTAGTGAGCCTGCTGACCAAGCCGCGGCCGGTGGCGGAACTCGATGGCCTGGTTTATGGCGCCACCGTTTTGCCGAAGGAAGAATCCGTTCCGTTTTACCGCAACGAATACGCATGGGCTCTTCTGGTTGTCATTATTTTTGCGGCATTGAACATTATCTTCTGGTAGCGAGAGAGAAGGGGTTACAGAAATGCATGGTTCCGGAATTCCCATCTGGTTTTTTATTGGAGTGCTGCTGCTGATCTATGGCGGAATGATCTTCGGCTACGGCATCTATGAATGGCAAACCGCAAGCTATCCTCCCGCGGTGGAGCTGACCAGGCTGCACACGCCCGTATGGTGGGGCGGTGTGCTGGCCTTGCTGGGCCTGTTTTATGTAGTAAAGTTTCGACCCGGGCGCGCGGGCAGGTAGGCTATTCCGCGTCGTTCATCGACAAGGTAATGCCGCGCAAGCGGCTTAGTGAAAGGGAGCAAAGAAAATGGCAGCGCAAAAGGCAATGACATTTGGCATCGTTGTAGGCAATCGCGGATTTTTTCCGGATCACCTGGCAAAAACCGGCCGCGATGAGATCATCAAGGTCCTTGAGGCTGCCGGCGCCCGCCCCATCGTGCTGGGCCCGGAGGACTCCAAACACGGCGCGGTGGAAACTTACGCTGAGTCGCAGAAGTGCGCAGAACTGTTCAAGAAGCACGCCGACGAAATCGACGGCATCATCGTTACCCTTCCCAACTTTGGCGAAGAGCGCGGCATAGTCGACGCCATCCGCCTCTCCGGGCTGAAGGTGCCCATCCTGGTTCAGGCCACGCCCGATCGCTCGGACGCCATGACCATCGCCACGAGGAGAGACAGTTTCTGCGGCAAGATGAGCTGTTGCAACAACCTCATGCAATACGGCCTCCCGTACTCGCTGACCACGCTGCACACCGAGGCGCTCGACTCGGCTGAGTTCAAGGCCGACCTTGAGTGGTTCTCCGCCGTTTGCCGCATCGTCAAGGGCCTCAAGAATCTCCGCATCGGCTCCATCGGCGCGCGTCCCACAGCCTTTAACACGGTTCGCTACTCCGAGCGCATTTTCGAGACCAACGGCATCACCATCGAGACCATCGACCTGAGCGAAATCTTCGGCCGCATCAACAAGACGAAGGACACCGACGATGCCGCGCAGGCCAAGCTCGCCGCCATCAAGTCCTATGTGACTACTGCCGGCATCTCCGATGCCGCCCTGCTCAAGATGGCCAAGCTCGGCGCCGTCATCGATGGCTGGATGAAGCAGGCCAACGTGACCATCAGCGCCGTGCAGTGCTGGACCTCGATGGAAGAGTTCTTCGGCGTGGTGCCCTGCACCATCATGAGCATGATGAGCAACAACCTCATCCCTTCGGCCTGCGAAGTCGACGTTCCCGGCACGCTCAGCATGTATATGCTGGCGCTGGCCTCGGGCACGCCGTCCGCGCTGCTCGACTGGAACAATAACTACGGCAATCATCCCGACAAGTGCGTCTGCTTCCACTGCTCCAACCTGCCCAAGCACTTCTTCAAAGAGAAGGGCGTGAAGATGGACTACCAGGCGATCATCGCCGGCACGGTGGGCAAGGAGAACACTTTCGGCACCTGCGTAGGCCGTGTCAAGGCCGGCGCCATGAGCTTTGCGCGCTACTCGACCGACGACCGCCGCGGCATCGTGCGCGGCTACACGGGCGCGGGCAAGTTCACCGACGATCCACTGGAGACGTTCGGCGGCGCAGGCGTTGCGGAGATTCCGCAGTTGCAGAAGCTGTTGAAGTACATTTGCCGCGAGGGCTTCGAGCACCATGTGGCCGCCAACTTCAGCGATGTCTCAAAGTCCATCCACGAAGCCGCCCGTTACCTGGGTTGGGAGAGCCACTACCATCCCGCGCTCGAAGACTGAACGATTCAACTTGTAGCGCCGGTTTCTAGACCGGCTGTCCTGCGGGGGTCCACGTCCGCAGTGCTCCACTCGGGCGCTGACCACACAGGTCAGCGCCCGAGTTTATGATGGATGTGTCATGAAAGCCCTGGTTCTGGAAGAGAAACTCCGCCTCTCGTTGCGCGATATTACACTGCCACTTGAAATGGGTCCCCGGGATGTTCGCATCCGCATCGGCCGCGTCGGCATCTGCGGCAGCGATGTGCACTATTACAAGCACGGCCGCATTGGACCCTTCGTCGTGAACGCTCCCATGGTGCTCGGTCACGAGGCTGCCGGTGTGGTTGTCGAAGCCGGCAGCGAAGTTCACGACCTCAAGCCCGGTGACCGCGTCTGCATGGAGCCCGGCATTCCCGACATGAGCTCCCGCGCCAGCCGTGAGGGCCACTACAACCTCGATCCCGCGGTGCGCTTCTGGGCCACGCCNNACCAAGGCGCAGATCAAGCCCGGCGCAACAGCGGTCGTCATTGGCGCAGGCCCCATCGGCATTATGGTCGCGCTCGCGGCTCTCGCTGCTGGAGCAGGCCAGGTACTTGTTTCCGACCTCTCCGCGGAGAAGCTGGCCATCGCCTGTAAGTATGCGGGCATTGTCCCTTTCGACATTCGCACCGGCTCGCTGGCCGCCCGCGTAGCCGAACTCACCGCCGGATGGGGCGCAGACGTGGTCTTTGAAGCCAGCGGAGCCACCAAGGCCTTCGAAGGGATCTTCGATCTGCTCGCGCCCGCCGGCACTCTCGTCCTCGTCGGAATGCCGCCCGGCGCAGTTGCCTTCGACGTGGTTGCCGCGCAGGCCAAGGAAGCCCGCATCGAAACCATCTTCCGTTACGCCAATGTTTATCCCAAGGCCGTGGCTCTACTCGCCTCCGGCAAAGTCGACCTCAAGCCGCTCATCTCCGCCAGCTTTTCGTTCGACCAGAGTATCGCCGCCTTCGAGCGCGCCGCCGAAAGCCGACCCGCCGATATCAAGCTGCAAATCGCTGTAGAGGAATCTCTAGCGTGAGCGCTGCCAATTTCGAACCCGCGGCGGCGCATGAAGCACAATCCGATCGCCATTTTCTGGGCATGCCTCTCGCGCTGCTCGGCGGCTACATCGCAATCGTCTTCTGCATGACCGGCGACGGCATCGAGCAAGCCTTCCTCTCAAAGTATCTTGTCAACCTCGGCTTCACCGCCGGCGACTCCGCGCTTGTGTTCACCGTTTACGGCGCAACCGCCGCACTCTCCAGTTGGCTCTCCGGCGTGTTGGCCGACGTCTTCACACCGCGCCGCATCATGCTCATCGGCATCGTCTGGTGGCTGGTCTTCCATGTTCTGTTTCTGACCTTCGGACTGGGGCCGGCCAACCTGCCGCTCACCCTGCTCTTCTACGGAATTCGCGGTTTCGCCTACCCGCTCTTTTTCTACGGTTTCTTCGTGTGGGTAGTGCAGAAGAGCCGCCCGCACGAGCTCGCTTCCGCCATCGGCTGGACCTGGAGCATGTTCACCATCGGCTACGGCATCATCGGCTCCTACCTGCCCAGCTTCACCATCGGATGGATCGGCTACATGGGCACGCTGTGGATGTCGATGGCCTGGGTGATTACCGGCGGACTGCTCATCTACTTCTTCACCGGCGGTGTTTCAGCCGTGCCCAACGTCGCGGTAGCGCGCGGAGAAACCAGCAAATTCGCAGAGATCGGCAAGTGCGTCACGCTCATCTTTCGCAGCCGCAACATCGCCCTCGCGCTCATCACACGCATCATCTGCAACCTCTCGCTCTTCGGATTTCCGGTCATCATGCCGCTCTTCTATACCTCGTCGCGCATCGGCTTCAGCGTGCCGGAGTGGGCGCGCATCTGGGGAACCTTCTTCCTGGTTCAGCCGGTCACCAACGTGGTCTGGGGCCTGATCGGCGACCGGATCGGATGGATGCGCCAAATGCGCTGGTTCGGTTTTGTGGGCTGCGGCACGGCGTCGCTGCTCTTCTACTGGCTGCCGCTCCATTTTCCGCACAACACTTTGGCCGCCACAGTGGCTGCGTTGCTGTTCGCGTTTACCGTCACGGCATTTGTCCCCATGGGCGCCATCTTCCCCATGATGGAGCCCGAGCACAAAGGCGCAGCCGTCTCCGTGCAAAACCTCGGTGGCGGCCTCGCCAACTTCGGTGGCCCGGTGTTGGCCGCGCTCATTCTCCCCTTCTGGGGAATCGCTGGAGTCGTGGTCGTCTACGGAGTTCTCTATTACTGTGCGGCAATCCTAACGCTGTTCATCCACGTAGACCAGCCAAAAGGCGTCCCCGCCGCCGCACTCGCGACGCACTGATAAAGCAGTGGACAGTGAACAGTGAACAGTGAACAGTGAACAGTGGACAGTGGACAGTGGACAGTGGACAGTGGACAGTGAACAGTGGACAGTGAACAGTGAACAGTTCCCTGCTACTTTGCTGTACATACTGGGTCGCGCCTTCTCTTCAACGCAAGGCTGTAGCGCGAGAATCCAGCTTATGCGCTAACAGAAAAGGCCCCGCTCCGGGGCCTTTTCGCTAACTCCGCTAACTGGCTTCCACCGGTTCCAGCGTCAACCGCGCCGTCAGTACCACCAGCGCCACCCACAGCACATCCGCGCCCAGCAGGTGCGCCACCTGCAGCCACAGCGGCGCCAGCAGAAGAACATCCAGCACGCCCAGCACATACTGCGCCGCCAGCAGCAGCAACACCAGCGCGGAAAGCCCCCGATTGTCCCAGTGCGCCACTCCGTGCGTGGGCCGCTGCGCCGCGCGCACCAGTATCCAGATCAGAAAGATGCTGGAGAGAAATGCAACCGTAGGATGAGCCCAGCGCCAGCGCACCAGCCAGCCGCTGCCCGCCGAGAAATCCTGCGCCAGCGCCTGCCCCAGCGAACTGACCGGGAACAGCGTATCGCCCAGCGCCGCCAGCGAACCGGTCACGCCCACAACCATCACCACCAACACGGCGGCCATGGCGCCAAACGGTGCAACCAGCCGGATGCTGCCCCGCATGAATCCTTTGCCGCGGCTCAACATGTGTGCAGTGAGCGTCAGCGCGGCCAATAGCAGCAGAGTGTTGGTCAGATGCAGCGCCAGGTAAGCAGGCCGCAGCGGCGATTGGCTTTGCGCCGTCAGCCCCAGCTTCACCAGCAGCGCTCCCAGAATCGCCTCCACCATGGTGAAGGCAACCGAGGCAACGGCCCAGGCACGCGCCAGGTGTCCGCGCACTGTTGACTTGTAGGTCCACACCAGCAGACCCACAACCAAGAAGAAAGAGAGCCCGCTCGTAAGCCGATGTGTGAATTCGATCAGCGTTTCCACGCTCGCCGAGTGCTGCATCACCGTGCCGTTGCACAACGGCCAGTGGTTGCCGCAGCCCGCGCCCGAGCCGGTAGCGCGCACCAGCGTTCCCCACAGAATCACCGCAATAAAATAGACCAGCACACCCCACGCAAAACGCCGAAGCGCGGGTGAGGGAAGATGTTTTGTATCGATGGGAATGGCAGTTACGGACATGAAGAACGTCTCCGGATGCAACCCATCAGTGTAGAACAAGCGGCTGTTCGGCGCGGCCGGCTGCTTGAATCCGGAGTACATCGAGCGTACAATTTGTCTTACCTGGAGGTAAGACATTATGGCTCCGTCGGCAGTGATGAGTTCCAAAGGGCAGTTGGTGATTCCGGCGAAATTGCGCGAAGAGCTGGGGTTTAGACCAGGCGTGCGGGTTGTCTTCAAGAAACAGGGTAAAGGACTCTTCATCGAGTCCGGAAGCTACGAGGCCGTGATGGCGTTGCGTGGGAAGTATGCCGGACTTGGGTTGGAGGAGAGCTTTGCCGAGGATCGTCGTCTGGACGAGAAAAAATCGGAGAAGAAGCTGAAAGCACTTTATGAAAACCTACGTTCTTGACGCAAGCGCGGTGATCCGCTATCTGTCCCATGGCATCGGAGAGGAAAAAGTGCACGCTCTAATTCAGAGGGCTGCCAGGAGCGAGGCACATCTGCTCATCTCTGTAGTCAACTGGGGAGAAGCACTTTATTCGCTGGCCAAAATGGCGGGGTTGGGCAAGGCGACAGCGGACTTGAAGGCAATGAGTGCATTCGTAGTGCCTGCTGTTGCCGACGAAGCATCCGCGGAGGCTGCAGCCACCGTCAGGTTTCACTACCGGCTCGGTTATGCGGACTGCTATGCAGCGTCGCTGGCAATCCGCATGGAGGCAACATTGGTTACAACCGATCCGGATTTCGCCAAATTGGGCAAGAAACTGAAGATTCTCTCTCTGTCCGGGGATGTGCCGTGAAAGTGCGGATCGCGAAGCCGATGAACATTGAGTCGGAGAGCAACCAGTTTCGGTGTGAGGTAATCGTTATTGCAATCATCAAGAAAATGAGTACAAGAGGCCGGTTAGGCATTCCGATCGAAGTACGTCGGAAGTATGGATTAATGGGTCGAATGAAGGCTATTTTCACAGAAGTTGACGGAAGCCTGGTGATCAAGCCAGCCTGCCCGAAAGCTGCTGGCTCCGATAAACAGCCTTTCCCGCAACTCACTCGCCGAGCAGCCGCACCACGTGATTCACAATAATCAAATCTTCCGCCGGCGGAATCACGCGCACCGTCACCGGCGAATGCGCCGCCGAGATCACCGCTTCGCCGCGAACGTTATTGCGCGCGGGGTCAATTACAATCCCCAGCGCACCCAACCCGGCGCAAATCTCCGCACGCGAGGCAATGTCGTTTTCGCCGATGCCGCCCGTGAAGACCAGCATGTCCAGCCCACCCAGTTCGGCTACATAGCTGCCGATCCACTTTGCGATGGTCCATGTAAATTTATCCACGGCCAGCCGCGCTTTCGCGTTGCCATCCTTGATGGCGTCGCGCAGATCGCGCATATCGTTCGAAAGGTTGCTCACGCCCAGCAGTCCGGCCTTTTTGCTGACCGCAATCTCCAATTGGTCGGCTGCGGCCGCTGCGCTCTTCTCGGTTTCCGCAATCTTGCGCAGAATAAAAAGCACGACGCCGGGATCGATATCCCCCGTGCGGCTGCCGCTGATAATGCCGCCCGTCGGCGTCAACCCCATCGAGGTATCGAGGCACTTGCCGCCGCGAATCGCGGAAATCGACGCGCCATTGCCGAGATGCGCGACAATCAGCTTCTCCGGCACCTTTGGCTGCAACTGGAGCACGATCGACTCGTAGGAAATGCCGTGATACCCGTACCGCCGCACGCCCATCGCGGAGTACTCCTCGGGAATGGGCATATGCGTCACTACCTCCGGCATGGTGCGATGAAAATATGTGTCGAGAATGGCAAAGTTAGGCACGCCGGGAAACAGTTGCAGCGCTTCGCGCATGATGTAAACGGCGATGGGCGTATGCAGAGGCGCGAAATCCGTGTAGCGCTCGATCTCGTCGATCAAGGCCGGCGTGATGCGCTGATTCTCCTGTACCGTTGGTCCGCCGCACACGACGCGATGGCCGATGGCCGCCGGGTGAGGGAAGTCGCCGGAATTGAGCGCATCGGCAACCAGCTTGAAAGCAACCGAGCGATTAGGCAGAGCGGGCGTTTGATCCACCAGCTTGTTGCCTGCGGCATCCTTGATCCAGAACTTGCCCTGATCGGTGCCGATGCCGTCCACTGCGCCCTCGTGCAGTTTGCGCCGTTCGCCGTTGCCGGCTTCGTATACTGAAAACTTGATGGAAGAAGAACCGCTATTCAGAACCAATACAGGCAAAGACGGCATCGATAAGTACCTTTCAAAGTTAGGGCCGAAATAATCGGCAAGTTAGTAAGTGAGTGAGTTAGCAAGTTAGCGGCGCTCCGCGCCGGTTAGCGGAGTTAGCAACGCTGCGCGCTAGTTGGCGGAGTTAGCAGGCGGCCCGGTCTTTAGGCCAGCGCCAGTTCTTGATCTCCGGCAGATCGTCTCCGTTTTCGGCCACATAGAGCCGATGCCGCTGAATCGCCTCCGAATACCATTGCTCCGCCTGGGCAGACATCGACTTAAGCCGAGGCACGCGGTGAATCGCATCCAGCGCCAACTGAAATCTATCAATGTTATTCAGCACGCACATATCGAAGGGGGTCGTCGTGGTCCCTTCCTCCTTGTATCCGCGCACATGAATGTTGTCGTGATTGTGGCGCCGGTAAGTGAGCCGGTGAATCCCCCACGGATAGCCATGGAACGCAAACACAACCGGCACAGTGGGTGGAAAGATCTGATCGTACTCCTCGTCCGGCAGTCCATGCGGATGCTCCGAGGTGGGCTGCAGAGTCATCAGGTCCACCACGTTCACCACGCGAATGCGCAGATCGGGTACCCTCTCGCGCAGCAGGCAAACTGCCGCTAGCGTTTCCAGCGTGGGCACATCGCCGCAGCAGGCCATCACAACCTCAGGTTCGCCATCGCCGTTCGAGGCCCACGGCCACACGCCAAGGCCCGTGGTGCAATGAGCCACAGCCTCATCCGCCGAAAGCCATTGCGGTGCGGGCTGCTTGCCGGCGACGATTAAATTGATGTAGTGCCGGCTGCGCAAGCAGTGATCCGCAACCGAGAGCAGCGTGTTTGCGTCCGGCGGCAGATAGATGCGCACCACATCGGCCTTCTTGTTCAGCAGGTGATCGATGAAGCCTGGGTCCTGGTGCGAAAACCCGTTGTGATCTTGCCGCCATACCAGCGAACTGAGCAGATAGTTAAGCGATGCAATCGGCTTGCGCCACGGAATCTCGTGCGTCGTCTTAAGCCACTTGGCATGCTGGTTCACCATGGAATCGATGATGTGAATGAAAGCCTCATAGCAGGAGAAGAATCCGTGCCGCCCGGTCAGCAGGTAGCCCTCGAGCCATCCCTGGCACATGTGCTCGCTCAGCACTTCCACTACGCGCCCGGTCTGGGACAGATTTTCGTCTACCGGCAGCGTCGATGCCATCCACGCTTTGCCGGTCCCCGTAATTACGTCCTGAAGCCGGTTGGACGCAGTCTCATCCGGCCCAAACACACGGAAATTTTTCTCCGCCTTGTTCGCTTCCATCACCGCATGCAGAAGCTGGCCAAGAACCCGCGTCGATTCGACGTCTTTTTGCCCGCGTCCTTCAATCTTCACGGCGAAGTCGCGGAAGTTGGGCACCTTCAACGGCTGCAGCAGCAATCCGCCATTCGCATGCGGATTCATCCCCATCCGCAGCCGACCCTTCGGCGCAATCTCCGCCAGGTCCGCGCGGAAATGTCCTTTCTCGTCGAACAGTTCATCCGGCTTGTAGCTGCGCATCCACTCATCGAGCATCGCCAGGTGATCGGGCTTCTCGAAGATCTCCGACAGCGGAACCTGGTGCGCGCGCCAGGTATTTTCGACAGGCTTGCCGTCCACAAACTTGGGCCCGGTCCACCCCTTCGGCGTGCGCATAATCAGCATCGGCCACGCCGGCCGTTTAATCTCTCCGCCTTCGCGTGCCGCCTTCTGAATCGCGGCAATCCGGTCCAACATGGTGTCGAACACCGCCGCTGCCTGCTGGTGCATTACTGCCGGGTCGCTGCCTTCAAGCGTGAACGGCTCGTAGCCGTAGCCGCGCATCAGATCTTCCAGCTCGGCATGAGGAATGCGCGCCAGGATCGTCGGGTTCGCTATCTTGTATCCGTTTAAATGCAAAATTGGCAGCACCGCGCCATCGGTGGCCGGATTCAAAAACTTGTTTGAGTGCCAGCTTGTCGCCAGCGGCCCGGTCTCGGCCTCGCCATCGCCCACCACGCAGGCCACAATCAGGTCGGGATTGTCGAAGGCCGCGCCGTACGCGTGCACCAGCGAGTAGCCCAGCTCGCCGCCCTCGTGGATCGACCCCGGCGTCTCCGGCGCAACATGGCTCGGAATTCCATACGGCCAACTGAACTGCCTGAACAGCCGCTTGATGCCATCTTTGTTGCGCTCGATGTGCGGATAAATCTCGGAGTACGAGCCTTCAAGATAGGTGTTCGCAACCAGGCCCGGCCCGCCGTGTCCCGGCCCGATGACGTACATTATATTCAGCCCGCGCTCGCGGATCAGCCGGTTCCAGTGCACATAGAGAAAGTTGAGCCCCGGCGTGGTGCCCCAGTGGCCCAGCAGGCGCGGCTTCACGTCGTCCAGCGTCAGCGGGCGTTTCAGCAGCGGATTGTCCTTCAGGTAGATCTGTCCCACAGACAGGTAGTTGGCGGCCCGCCAGTAGGCGTTCATCTTGTCCAGCATCTCCGGGCTCAGGGGACCCTGTTCTGCCGTTTTGTTTACCGGCTCGCTCGCCGGCGGGCTCTTAGCCATTGCGCACCTCTCAAGGGGATGATTGCGTGCTGAGAAAAGCCTAGCAGCCGCCCCGTCCCGCTTCGGGTGACTGATGTCACAAGGGGATGAGACGAAGGCCGATTCCGCGGGATTCGCACGCTCGCTTCATTCTCGGCCTGAACTGTGAAACAGCGATGTATCGAATGGTTCTTGACACTGGACCCGATTCCGCGGTTCAATCGGTTGCACAGCAAAGCACGGTTTGCTGCGGTGGGCGTCGCAGCGAGAGGCGAGGGTAGCGATGAACGGCCTGACTTGGATTGCCCAGATTATCTTGGCGGCTTGTTTTCTGGTTACCGGGGCCGGCAAGCTGTTTGCTTACAAGCGCTTGTTAGGCGTAGTGGATGCCCGCTTAAAGGGCCCTCCCACGGGCGTCTCGGCTGGGCTGGCCTCCTTTATCGGCGTTGCCGAGATTGCCGGAGCGCTGGCAGTGGTGATGCCTCTCGAGATCTTGCCTCCGGAACTTGCAGCTGGCCATCTGCTGGCGCGGATCGGAGCCGCTGGACTGGCTCTGATCATGGTGCTCGCCGGCATTTATCATCTGCGCCGGAAGGAAGAAGCAGCTCCCGCGGTGAGCTTGTTTCTGCTCGCCCTCTTCGTGCTTCTGGAGCGCTGGCCGCGGTAAGCAGCCCAGAGGTTCCAGCCGGCGTCCTCTCCCGGCGGCAATGGCGGAAACTCCAAACCATCCGCCTGCCCCATCAGGGCGCCCTTTGGCTTGCACGCAGTCGATTCTGCGCCTGTTGCCGGATTCAATCGAGCCTGTCCCGGCTTGGCAAATCGTAAAGCCGCTGCCGATCTTTATGCAAACTTGATATTGACTTTACATAGACTTTATGGTCCGTTGATTTTAAGGGCACCCTTAGATCGACACAGCCCGCATTCACGCCGCGCGCAATTTATCCCGCGGGCGAAAAAGGCACGGTAACGATGACCAATCTAGACCGCTTTATGGAGTTCTTAGTAGCCGGCGTGTTCCTCTGTATCGGGATTGGAAAGATGCTTAGCTACCGGCGCAGGCCAAAGCCGTTGGGGGCCAGACATCGGAGTCTCCCGCTTGGGCTCCCGTATGGGGTCATCGTGGCAATCGGCCTGTTTGAAGTTTTGTTGGCGCTCGCCCTGGTCGCGCCCATCGGCCTCAACCTGCCGGTCGCTCTGCCGCTGCTGGCAGCTTCGGCACTTGCGCTCTTGACCATGACTGCTGCCATTTATCATCTGCGCCGCCATGAAACGGCCGCACCGAGCGCGGTCCTCTTTTTGCTGGCGCTGTTCGTGATCGTCGGCCACACGCTGTAGGCAAAGCTCGTGCCGCAAGATACATCGGTGCCCCACCCTCGCCACGTCTTTGTTCTTACGGCGAGGGCGGGTTTGAGTCAATTTCGCATTAGCCTGCAATTCGAAATTCCCTTAGAACGCGTTCAGAAACTCCGAAGAGAGGTCGAGCATGAAGCAAAGGAACATGCCGCAGGGGCTGAAGAGGCTGCGGAAAAAGGGTCGAGTTTGAACGGAGGGCTCGAAAAGCTTACCGCAGGGGCTAAAGCCCACGCTATTTTTGCGGCATTTGGCACGACTGAAGTCGTGCCCTGACACTCATTCCAGCTTCTGTAGAGTTTTTCCGCAATCTGTGAAGCCCACGTTGATTAGGTAGCGTTTTTGGCACGACTGAAGTCGTGCCCTTTCAAAAAAGGCCCGAGAGTGTAAGTTTTTGAAAGATTCTTAGAAATACCGCTTCAGCTTCAGAATCTGCGACTCAAACCCATACCACAGCACCGCTGCCGCCGCCGTGGACGCGGCCAGCCGGAAAGCAACAATCGCCAGGTTGCCCGCCGTGCCGTAAGGATCCATGAGCAGGTCAAACCAGCCGAAGTAGATAAACACCGAAATGTGGATCATGTAAAGGCCATAGCTGATGCGGCCGTAGAACGCCAGTGGCCCGCTGCGCAGCGCAGCGTTGATCGGGTTGCGCGCACCGGTTGAAGCGATCAGGGCCAGCACCCCGCCGACAAACCCAACCGCCAGCGCGGAATCGAGAAGCGCCGTTCCGCCGGCGATGGTGGCAGCGGCCGAAATTCCGGCAACAAGGCAACCCAGGCCAATCCAGAGCCAGGTGCGCCGGCCGATGGGCAGCGTATGCATCCCCAGCGCCAGCAGGCTCCCCAGTGCAATGCCGTCCAGATGAATCAGCGTGTGTGTCGCCGTGAGCCAGGCGTAATGGCTGTGCCGCAACCATGGCGAAACCACCATCGCGCAGAGCAGCACGGCAGCCAGCATCCCCGGCTTGCGCAGGTACTTGACCAACGGAGCCCAGAGAAAGTAGTACTGCTCCTCAATGCAGAGCGCCCAGGTTGGACCGATGGCCGGCGGCAGCGCCAGATGAAACAGATTCTGCACCAGGAAGATGTACGCCAGCCACGGCGCAGTCTTGATTGCGTCCATTATGCTGAGACCAATGAACCACGGGGCGTTCAGGTAAACAACCACCAGCAGCAGGATGTAAACCGGCCAGATGCGCAGCACCCTGCGCGCATGAAAGTTCTGAAAGTAGCGCGGCTTGTCGCGTGTTCCCAGCAGAATAGACGTGATCAGGAATCCCGAGAGCGCGAAGAACAGGATCACGCCCGCCCATCCCCACTGCGTGGCGTAGTAGATCCAAGTGCCCTTCAGCCGCAGATTGCAGTGGTAAAGCACCACCCACAGAATCGCGAGGCCCCGCACGCCGTCGAGCTCAGGCAGGTAAGTAGGAAGCCAATTGGGACGTTGTATCGGCAAGACAGCAGGTTATCAGATCAGCATCGTGCCGAAAAACCACCATGCGGTTTGGCCGCGGCTCTACAACTGTAGTATTAGCCCGCGGCGCGCACCAGCAGGCAGGTAATGTTGTCTGCGCCGCCGGCACGGTTTGCCGCTTCAACCAGACGAGTACACAGGTTGACAAGAGGAGTGAGGTTGGGAAGGCCTTCGCTGAGGAGGGATTCGAGTTTCTGGTTGGGGAGTTCGCGGGTGAGCCCATCGGAACAGAGCAGAAACATGTCGCCGGGTTCGGCTTCGAGTTGGAAGATATCCGGAGTGACGCGGCTCTGTGTGCCGAGCGCGCGGGTGATGACATTCCTGAGCGGTGAACGGAGAGCCTCGGCGGGAGTCATGCGGCCGATGCGGACCTGCTCTTCTACCAGCGAATGATCCTGGGAAATCTGCTCCAGATGTTCGTCGCGCAAGCGGTAGCAGCGGCTGTCGCCGACGTTGACCACGCAGACGCGGCGCTCCTCGACCACCAAGGCCACCAGCGTGGTGCCCATGCCGCTGAGCCTGGGATTGACCTGGGAGCGGGAGTAAATAACATCGTTGGCCGCGGAGATGGCCTGCTCGATGAGATCGGAAAGCGGGACGCCTTCAGGGCGGGCGGTGAGCAGGCGCATCACCTCATCCACGGCCAGAGAGCTGGCTATTTCCCCGGCAGCGGCGCCGCCCATTCCGTCACAGACCAGGTAGACGCCGTGCTCGATGGAGTATCCGAATGAATCTTCGTTGGAGGGGCGCTTGCGGCCCCGATCGGAGACCGCCGCAGCCGAATAGTGAACGACAGCCGTGGCCAAGTATAAACTCCCATCGCTCAGTGTACACGGGATTCTGGAAGGCGGTGGCCCTGCGCACCCGTTATTCTCGATGGGCATCGTCTTGAGGATTCGCTTGCCGGGCTTTGGAGCCGGAGTAGAATCTGAGCAACATCGACCGTTGAAGGTGAACGCCGTGAAAAAGTGGCCGTGGAACAAGATCCTAATCTGCGTTGGCTGGTTGCTGGTGGTGGCGGGCGTCGCGCCGGGGGCCTATCTTCTGGTGCGGCTGGGGAACGCGCATAATCAGAAACTGCTCTCAGTCCCGGTTTCGCTCAAGCAGGGAGCGTTTACCTCGCCCAACTTCACGGCGGGTCCTGACGGCGATTACCTGATTGGTCTCCGTTGGGATCCGATTCCGGCCAGGCAAACCTCGGTGGACCTGGACTGGAAGATCGTGGCCGATAACGGATCGGTGGTGGAGCATGGTTCCTTCAATAATTTGTTGCGCGGGGCCAACGCCGTCACGCTTGGGAGCTACAAGCCTATTTCCGGACAGCGCGAGCAGATCGTTCTGGATGTGCATGAGGATGTGGATCAGGGGGGCGCCCATGCGAAGTTGGAGATCGGGCCGCAGGATACGTCGTGGGGATTTTCCGAGGCATTACCCTTCGCCGTGGGATGGGCGGAGTTTGTGGCTGGGCCCGGCACGATTCTGCTGATTGCGCTGGCGATTTTGGGGGCGAAGCGGCGGAGGGATTCGGCGGTTGGGGCCTGAGGGAAAGTTCGTATTTCTCCAAATGACGTTCCGATCAAAGCCTAGAGCGCATCGACATATACAGAACGGATATGTTGGCTGCACCTAGCTGCTAAGTGGAAGAACCGCCCCAAGCAAAAAGCCCAGCCTGTTCGCAAGCTGGGCTTTTTGCTTCAGAACCGTATGTTTGAATTACGGCGTGACCGACTGCACGGAATGATTTCCGTGAGGCACACTAACCAACGCGGTCGGATTCGCGCCCGTTGGATAGGGGGTTGCCTGCGTTTCTGTTACCGCGCCGGAGTTCGGATTCAGCCGGAAGCCGGAGACCGAACTGCCCAGGCGGTTGGCGGTGTAAATGAAGCGGCCCAGCGCTGGTTCGATCGCGATTGCATCCGGTTGAGCATCCGTGGAATTCGCAGCGGAGCTGGTGGTGTTGATGACCGCCGAGGGCGTGCCCGTGGGAAGGGCAATGCTGTAACCCGAAATGTCTGAATCGAGCGAGTTGGAGAGGTAGATGTAAATGCCGCGCGGGTCGATCACAAGGGCGCTGGGTTGGTTGCCGGTCTTGAAGGGGCCGTTGACCAGGAAATTCAGCGTTCCGCCACTTTGAATTCCATAGCCGATCAGCTCGTTGGAGGCAAAGTCAGTGACGTAAACAAACCGGTTGACCGGGTCGCTGGCAATGCCGCTGGGCTTGACGCCGGCCGTGTAAGGGCTGCCCTCGGTTGCCGTCAATGCACCGCTTGAGCTGACCGCGAAGCCAAACACCCAGCCCGGGTTCGCGGCGCTGGTCGGTGTCCCGCCGGGATTGTAGGCGGAGGAATCGTAGGCCGCGACATAGACGTTATTGCCGTTGGCCAGCACGTCTACCCCGGTGGGGACGATCGTGTCGCCAGGATAGCTGGGAAGCGTGAGAGCAACCTGGGCGGTGGCAGCACCGATGGTGCCGTCGGCGATCGAAATAGGATACTCCGTGAGTGTCGCAGAGGTGGTTCCGGAGACCACATAAAGGTAATTGCTGGCGGCGTTCACGGCCACTGCAGCCGGAGCTGCGGCCAGCGTGACGGTATCCTTGGCTGTCAACACGCCGTTGGTGGCAATCGAAAAATGAGCCACGTTGTTGCTTCCCGCGTTGGCAACGTAAAGATGGTAATAATTGCCGGTGACGGCTATGGAAACCGGGTTGACTCCGCCAGAGGAGACGGTCGGTGCACCCTGGCGCAGCGCGCCGGATTCGGAGTCGACCGCGAAGGTTTGTATCTGCCCACTGCTGCCCGCGGATGAGCCGGCAGAGTCGGCCACGAAAACATAGTCGATGGTGACCAGCTGGCAGGCAGTCAAAAGTGTGGCCAAAACAAGGCCGATCACGGGGATAATAAAGACACGGGAGAGCAGAAAAAGCTGCCTCGGATTGCTGAACTTCATGCGCTTCCTTCGTTTTGGGCCTTCGAATTCCAGCCCCAGGAAAACTCGTTTAGGTTGCCCCGTAAGTATTGTAAAAGCCCTTTACGGGGTGTTGCTACCTGCTCCGTCCCCGAAGCAGATTCGATTCCAAGCTTTCACGGCTGTATCCCGGAGCCGGTGCCGGCGTGCGGAATCGCAGCAATGGCTGTCGGCGCGGCGTTGGATGCATATGGAGAGTATTGGCCATCCAGAAGCGTGCCCGCGGTTTGATTCAACTCAAAGCTGCTGACGTTGTTGCTTAAAAAATTGGCGGTGTAGAGAAAATGGTTGGTCGAGGGATCGATTCCGATNNACCGTGCCGTCGGTGGAATTGGCGACATACGCGAAGGGAAACGATGGATCGACGACAATCGCGGAGGGCGCGTTGCCGGCTGAGAACGGGCTGCCTGCCAGCGGAGTCAAAGCCCCGGCTGCAACCGAGTAGCCCAGAACATTGCCGTTCTTCAAATCGGTGACGTACACGTAAACGCTGCCGTTGGAAGAATAGCTGGCGATGGCCGAAGGCTGGGAACCGGCGGAAAAGGGTGAGCCGGCCAGCGGAGTGAGTACGCCTCCTGCCCCAACCGAAAAGCCGAAGACGTAGCCAACATGGGGAGTCACGGAAGAATCATAGGCCGTGACATATACGTAGCTGCCCGAAGGCGGAAGGTTGACGCCGGTGGGAACAATCACGTCTGTGGAGCTGCCGGCCAGGGTGAGCGGCCAGTAGTTGGCGTTATTGCTGGAGTTGGTGACCGGCGTTCCAATCGCGACCGGGAGAGTCTTGGTGGCCGCAGTCAGCGGAAACACCGCAATGGAACCTGNNGGAAAGACCCCCGGCGTGTTGACCGTGTTGTATGGATAGAGCTTGCCGTCGTTGCCGATCACGAACTGGACGATGGTGTTGTCGTCCTCATTGGCCACAAACAGGCTTCCGTTGTCGGACGAAACAGCTTCGGCAGACGGATAGCGTCCGCCCGAGGGGAAGGGCGAAGCGGGAATCTGGCGCATCCGGCCCGACTCCGAATTGACCTCAAAAACGTCGATCTCGCCATAGTTGTTGGGGCCGGCGGCTTTGGAACTGGCCACGAAGACGAAATCGACGGTCAGAGTTTGGGTGAGCTGGGAGCAGGCGGTCAAAAGCGATGCCACCAGCAGACTGGCCGCGGAGACCAGCAGCAGCTGGCTCGATCTGTTGAACTTCATGCGCATCTTCCGTCACGGGCCCCCGACATCGGGTCCCTAAAAATCAGGTTTGGAATCGAATCCCAAAGCGCCCAGGGAAAGGCCGCGCCCGGCATTCGGCTACGTTCTCTTATCACTCCCCGGGCACCCTGCCGGGGTCAGGCAATGCGCCAGGCGTCTCAGGCCCGGCGCACACCCCACGCGCCGCATTGCAAGCGGCAAAGTTCCTTAGTTGGTTCGCCCATCGACCAGGCACCAGTTGGCCTGTCCCTGGAGCTTGTAGCTGTTGGCCACTTTCAGCGGGTTCAGCACGCCGTCGTTGGGATCCACCGCTCGGCCCGTTATGGTTGAATCAACGAAGTTGGCTGTGTAAATGAACTGATTCGATGGGTCCTCGACAATGCACTGGGGGCCCGACCCCGTTCCGTAATTGGAAGGATTCAGGAACGAAAGCTGATAAGAGGGCGATGTGGTCACGAAGTAGCCGGCAATGCCGCTATTTGTGTTCACGCCCTGCACGTTGTTCCCCTGATTGGCCACATAAATGAACTTCCCTTTGGACTCCACCATGATGTAGATCGGATTGGCAAGCGTGGAGTCATCGGGTATGATACCCCCGACCTGCGCCTGGAGCGCGCCATTGGCAGCTGCGGAAAAGGGCAGGATCTGGCTGGGATAGGTCCCGGCGGGAAAGGTGCCGCCCGACGGGATTGTCACTGGCTGGTTGTCAAGCACGTAGACGACGCCGGCGGCGCTCACAATCGCCGTGGCCTTGCTGATGCCCAGAGGCTGAGAGCTGTTCTGGCTCAGGGTCAACTGGCCGGTGGTGGCGGAATACCCGTAGGGAAATACAGAATCGCGGGTCGCGGGAGTCCCGAACAGCGTGTAAACGGTGCTGCTTGACAACAAAAAGTCGATGGGATTGGCCGGAACCGGGAAGTAGGTCAGCGGCGTTCCGCTAGCCTGGGTTACCTGGGCATTCACAACCGGTGTCAGGCGGCCCGTCGTCTGGTTGATCTGCCAGACCTCAATGGCGCCGCAGGTGGTGGCCGATGCGCCGAGCGCCAGCGCGCAGGAGGAGTTGTCGGGGGCACTTTGGTCCAGCACCAACAGGAAGTTCCCCGAGCCGTCCGCGAGTAACCGGAACGGATTGATGCCCTGGGGGAAGAAGGTCTGCTGCGGGGTGAGAATACCGTTTCCGCCCACGGAGAACTCAACTATATTCGCGTTCTGGCAGGGATTGGCGGTCGTGCAAGTGGCTCCGCCCTGCGCATTGACGCCCTGATTCAGCACATAAAAGAAGCGGCTTCCGCTCACCAGCACTGCGCGGCCCGGATTGGCGCCGCCCGAGGCTACGGGCAGACCGTTGATGGGGGTCAGGAAGCCCGTATTGTGATCGATCTTGTAGCCGCTGATGATGCCGTTGCCATTGGATTCAGACGTCACCGTACTGGTGACATACAAATAGCCGACCGTATAACTACGAACGCAAGACGTAACGCAGAGGATAACGCCAGCTGAGAGGGCGCCCATCAGAAGTGCCTTGCCGAATTTCTTGAACTTCATGCGATTCCTTCATCCTGGTCAGGCGTGCGCCGCCAAGTTTGCTAGTTCCACAGCATAGCTGGGTTGGGACGGGTCCCTGATGCATTGTAAAAGCCGAGGGCTGTTTGTGCCTAGTTTCAGCTAAAGACTCGCTAAAACAGCGGTTTTTCCCAGGCTGCCTTTACCCGGACGCAGCCTATTCCAATGCTCGGCGTTGTTACCATCCAGTTGATAAAGTTGATAAAGCGATTGCAGTTTTGACGTTCTCACACAGGGAAACGTCAACGAGCCGCGCCAGCGGGATTCCCTGGGCAGGGCAGCCGATAAAGCCCCAACCCGAAAGGTCTATGCTCCGCGTCGCCGCCCCGACGTAGTCCCGGCGGAAACCTCAAGTCTCCGCAAGTCTCTGGCGCCGCGAAAATACGTTCGAAATTAGCGGATTCTTCCCGAGCGGCGCCCCGGCGAAGGGACGCCGGCTTCGCCCGGCAGCCTACCAGACGCGGCAGGAATTCACCGGGAACATGGGCTGGCCCTTGGTGCAGCCAAAGGCCTTTCCGAACTCGTCGAAGTTCTCAACCGAGCCATTGACGCGCCATTTGCCTGGCGAGTGCGGATCCACCAGCACCAACTGCCGGGCCAACTGTTCGGTCTGGTTCTGGCACCACACCTGCGCGAAGCCGATAAAGTACCGCTGCGCCTCGGTGTAGCCGTCGATCTTGTCGTCAATTGTCTTGCCTTGCGCCGCCAGCGTATCCAGCAGCGCCATGTAAGCGATGCGCAGCCCACCGTTGTCGGCGGTGTTTTCGCCCAGGGTCAGATGGCCGTTGAGATTCAGTGCGGGCGTGTCGCCCTTGGCCGGGACAGCCTCGAAGCCGCTGTACTCGCTGGCGACGCATTCCGTCCGCTCCTTGAATGCCTTCAGGTCCGCATCGGTCTGCCACTGCCGCAGGTTGCCTTTCCCATCGAACTTCGCGCCCTGGTCGTCGAAGCCGTGCGTCATCTCGTGGCCGATAACCACCCCGATGCCGCCAAAGTTCACCGCAGGATCGATCTTGAAGTCGAAAAACGGCGGCTGCAGAATCCCGGCCGGGAAGTTAATGTCGTTGAACGAAGGATTGTAGTAAGCGTTGACGGTGGGCGGCGTCATGCCCCACTCCTTCTCGTCCACCGGCTTGCCCAGCTTGGCGTACTGGTAATTACGCTCGTAGACCGACGAGTTGTGCACGTTGCCAATCAGGTCGGTTGGATCCACCTTCACGCTCGAATAGTCGCGCCACTTCTCCGGATAGCCGATCTTGTTGCGGAACATGGCCAGCTTTTCTTCGGCGGCTTTCTTGGTGTCGTCGCTCATCCACGGCAGCGTCTTGATGTCGTCGCCCAGCGACTTTTCGAGCGCGGCCACCAGCTTGTCCATGCTGTCCTTGGCGGCGGGCGGAAAGTTCTGCTTCACCCAGTCCTGGCCCACCGCCTCGCCCAGTGCGCCGTCGGTCAGGCTCGAACACTGTTTCCAGCGAGCTTCAGGCTCCTGCTGGCCGGCCAGCGTCTTCGAAAAAAAGTCGAAGTTCTCGTCGAAGAATGCCTTGGGCAGATAACGGGCCTGCCCGTGCAGAGCATGCCAGCGCAGATAGCTCTTCCATGATTCCAGCGGCTCACTCTTGATGAGACCATCGAGCGCTTTGAAGAAGTTGGGAGTAGCCACGTTCAGCGTATCGAAATGGCCAATCCCGATCACTGTGAAATAAGTGTTCCAATCGAAGCCCGGCGCCAGTTTCTGGAAGTCGGCAACGGCGTATATATGGTAGCGATTCTCGGGCTGGCGCAGTTCGGTGCGGCTGATAGCGGCCTGCGCCATCGCGGTTTCGATCTCCATCACCGCCGCGGCCTCCTTGGCTGCCTGCTCGGGAGCATCGCCGGCCAGCGTGAACATCTTGGTAACGTGCGCGACATACTGCGCCCGGATGGCCTTGAAGCGCGGCGAATCCACAATGTAGTAGTCGCGGTCGGGCAGCGACAGGCCGCCCTGGTAGATCTCGGCGATCTGCTGCGAGGAGTCTTTCTGGTCCTGGCTCACGCCGAATTCGAAGAATCCGTCGGGTGTGCCGTGGTTCTCAAGCCGGCCAAGCAAGGTTGGCAGTTGGCTAGCCTCGGTCAGTCCGGCGATTTCCTTCCAGGCCGGCTCAATCGGCGTCAGGCCCTTCTTCTCCACCGTGGCCGTATCCATGCAGGCTGCATAGAAGCCGCCATACTGTTTTTGCAAAGGAGTTTTGGGATCCTTCGCGGCGGCGTCCAGTTCCTGCCACAACAGATAGCGGTTCCGCTCCTGGAGCTGCGAGAACGACCGTGCCCAGCGCACCTGATCGGAGGGGATAGGGTTGTTCTTTACCCAGCTGCCGCAGGCATATTGATAGAAATCCGTGCAGGGATCGGCGGTCTTGTCCATGGCCGATGCGTCAAAGCTCTTGATCTCGGGGGGAGCTTGGGGCGTGGAATTATCGGGCTTTGGGGTTGCGGGAGTCTGTGCCATTACAGCCCCTGCCCCCAGAATCAAAACCGGAACAAAACGTAAACAGTTCATCGAATGTCCTCTCGGAATCACAGTCGACTGGACAGGTTCATTGCCACGTTCTTCACCCGTGGGTGATGGCCAGGACGGAATCTTAAATCAGCGAAATTAGCGAAAGCCGATACTGCATAGCAGCCTATCACGGGGGGACAGGGGTCAAGCAGCCCTTGCCATCGGCCCCAGCGTTGTTTCGCCAGGCAGCTCGGAATGCGGAAGCCGCCCGGCCTTGATTCTGCATGGTCTTAGCTTTTAAGGCAAAGGCCGTTCACGCCATCTTTGCGCAAATTCAACATGCGCCGGCGTTCGTCACAAATACTTGAAGCCAGTCGAACAAGGCCTGTGGTATTCTCCGCCGGTGCCGTTCGTGAGAGAACGCAAACCGACGAACGCGAACGCGGGCACCTGGAGGTTACAAATGCGCATGATCATGCAGGTTCAATTTCCCATTGAACCGTTCAACACTCTCGTCAAGAATGGGACCGCTGGGGCGAAGATCAAGCAGATTCTCGAAGCCATCAAGCCGGAACACGCCTGGTTCGGAGAACGGGACGGCAAGCGCGGCGGGCTCTTCATCGTGAATATCGATGGTCCGTCCGACGTTCCTCGGCTTGCCGAGCCCTGGTTCCTCACCTTCAATGCCGAAGTCGAATTCAGAGTTGCCATGACCCCCGAAGATCTGGGCCGCGCGGATCTGGATAGCCAGGGCAAGAAGTGGGCCTAGAAGGCTGATTCTGCAAACCGGAAATGCGCCTTCTGAAGCCGCCTTGTAAGACTTCCCTTGCATTCCCTCCAGGGGGCGCACACCTACTTTCACACTCCGAACTGCAGAACCCCATTGGCCCCGGCATTGCGCCGCGCGGGCCATGCACTGCATATCCAAGGTCCTTCTCGCTGGCCAAGACCACAGGAACCCCGAAGCCGAAGCCCGCGAGCTGCCGTTATCTGCCGTCGGCCTTCTTGACGATATGTACAGAAAAGCTGTACGATTAATCTCAGGTGATTCTGCGATGGCTATCGAGACGACTTACACNNGAAGTAGTGGTGGTGAAGAGGCGGCGCGGCCAGCCGGATGTGGCGATTATCGCCGCCGATGAACTGTCGAGCCTGGAGGAGACAGCGTATCTTCTGCGCTCGCCAGCCAACGCCAGGAGGCTGGCGCAGGCTCTCGCTGAGTCGAAAGCAAACGACAAGAGGAAAGCCTCAGGAAAGCCGGCAGCAGCCGCACTTGAGGAATTGCGCCGCTCTGCCGGTCTTTGATCGCTTCCCGGTAAGCAAGAGCAATTGATGCCCATGAGCGCCAAAATCGAACGTCGCGTCAACTTCCTTCCAAAATTTCGGGAAGACGTTGCTTGGTGGGTCAAGAACGACCGGCAAGCGGCGCTGAAAACGCTCGAACTTGTTGAGTCTGTTCTCGCCGATCCATCCGCAGGGATCGGCAAGCCCGAGCCTCTGCGACATGAGTATGCCGGTTGTTGGAGCCGGAGAATTACGCGGGAGCACCACCTGGTTTACCGCGTGACCGCCGACCGAATTGATTTTCTCCAAGTGCGGTATCACTATGAGTAAGGTTGGGGTTGGGAAGCTCAAGTATATTATCTCGTCCAATGCCAGAAGCATCGCGGGCCAACCGCAGAGCGCTGAGGATACCAAGTAAATTTGGGGTTGCGCTAGGCGGAGCGGCGCTTGTCGTCTTCGAGGTTGGAGATGCGCTTGTCGAAGGCGAAGGATTGCTGGATCAGTTCGAGGCGCTGGCTAAGGTTCTCGTAACGGATTCGGTTGATTTCATCCATGGCGTCGAGGCGAGTACGAATTTCGCGCAGTTCAGGCGCCAGAAAATCCTGCAAAACCTGACGGACATCTTCGACAACGCCCATGGAAATCACCACGCCTGAGCAAAATTCTACACCCGTTCTGCCTCGTGGTCGTAGGTAATTGTCAATACCTACCGTCTTTACATCCCGCCCCACCCCCTGCCACACTGAAACGTGGACACCCAGACAATTGTCATCCTCGATTTCGGCTCGCAGTACACCCAGCTCATAGCCCGCCGTATCCGCGAGCAGAACGTCTTCTCCGTCGTGCTCCCCTGCACGGTGCCCCTCGTCGAAATCCAGGCCCTCAAGCCCATCGGCCTCATCCTCTCCGGCGGTCCATCGTCCGTCTACGATGCCGACGCCCCCGCAGCCGACCCCAAACTGCTCTCGCTCGGCGTCCCCGTGCTGGGCATCTGCTATGGGCTGCACTTCATCGTGCATCACATGGGGGGTAAGGTGAAGTCGGCGCCCAGGCGCGAATACGGCCACGCCGAAGTCACCATCGAAGATAGCGCAACTGCTCTATTCACTGGCCTGCCACAGTCATTACAAGTGTGGATGAGCCACGGCGACGAGGCCCTCGAACTGCCCGCCGGCTTCCATCGCACCGCCGTCACCTCCAACGCCCTGGCCGGCATCGCCAACGAAGACCGCCGCATCTGGGCCGTGCAATTCCATCCCGAGGTGCATCACACCCCGCTCGGCTCCGAGCTCATCAATAACTTCCTCTTCAAAATCTGCGCCGCCGCCGGCGACTGGACTCCGGCACACTTTATCGAAACCACCGTTCATTCAATCCGCGAGAAAGTCGGCAAGGGTCACGTCATCTGCGGCCTCTCCGGCGGCGTGGATTCGTCGGTGGCCGCGATGCTGGTTCACAAGGCCATCGGTAGCCAGCTCACCTGCATCTTCGTCAACAACGGCGTCCTGCGCAAGAATGAGTTTGCCAGCGTGCAGAAGAATCTCCGCGGCAAGCTTGGCCTCAACATTGTCGCCGTCGACGCCAGCGAGCGCTTCATGACGCAGTTGGCCGGCATCACCGACCCCGAAACCAAACGCAAGCGCATCGGCGCCGAATTCATCGCCGTCTTCGACGACGAGGCCTCCCGCATCGCCAAGCAGACCGGCGGAGTCGACTGGCTGGTGCAGGGCACGCTTTATCCGGACGTTATCGAGTCCAGCAGCGTAAAAGGCCCCAGCCAAACCATCAAGAGCCATCACAACGTCGGTGGCCTGCCGCTGGGGATGAAGCTCAAGCTCATCGAGCCCTTGCGCGATCTCTTCAAGGATGAAGTTCGCCGCATTGGCCGCGACCTCGCCATGCCGGAAGACGTTCTCGGCCGACAGCCGTTTCCTGGGCCCGGCCTCGCTGTCCGCATCCTCGGCGAGGTGACTCCCGAGCGCGTCGCCCTATTGCAGGACGCCGACGAGATAGTAGTCGCGGAGATCAGAGCCGCCGGGCTCTACTCCAAAATCTGGCAGAGCTTCGCCGTGNNGTCCGCGCCGTGCACTCTGAAGACGGCATGACCGCCGACTGGACTCCGCTCCCCTACGAAGTCCTCAAGCGCATCAGCAGCCGCATTGTGAACGAGGTCCGCGGCATCAACCGCGTCGTCTACGACATCACCTCAAAGCCCCCCGGCACCATTGAATGGGAGTGAGGACTGGCCGTCCAGCCAACCTGGCCTTCGGCGACCCTCCGTGTCTTCAATTAAATTGACCGACTATGCCATCCAATTGCGACTGTCCGCCAGCCACGGGGGGGGGCGGATCTACATTTATGCCACAAATCACAAAATATGCCATAATTTACAAAAGGTGGCGGAAAATGACCGAAACGGTAGTTCTCGGAGAAAGCGGCAGAATTGTCCTCCCTGCGGCAATCCGGAAAGAGTTGGGTCTCAAGGCCGGTGACCGCTTGACCGTAAGCAGCGACCAGGGCGAGATCCGGATTCTGAGCCGAAAGATGGCGCTAGAGAGCATTCGGGCCGACATCGTCAAGCAGCGCGGAAGCCTTGCGGGGCTTCTCGACGAGTTCCTAGCGGAACGGCGAGAGGAAGCAGCGCGTGAATAAGATCGTTCTCGATGCCTCCGCCGTTCTGGCGATGATTCTCGAAGAACCTGGCGGCGAGCGCGTGGATGCGCTTCTGGATTCCGTGGAGTTTGGCTCCGATGCGCAGGTTTTCATCAGTTCGGTAAACTGGTGCGAGATACTGACACGGATGCAGCGAGAGAATCTGGCAATCTCAGGCGAGCGTCTTTCAGCGGTTCTCGCCGGCGTTGAACTGGTTCCATTTGTCAAAGCAGAAGCGGAATTGGCAGCAGCCTTCTCCCATGTCAGTCGAGCGCTTTCGCTTGGGGATCGAGCTTGTCTGGCTCTGGCCAAAAGCAAACAAGCTATAGCATGGACAACCGAGCGGCTATGGAGCCAGTGTGCGCTGGATGTTCCGATTGAGTTGATTCGAACCTGAAGGCCGCAACTCAACAAGAACATTTCAATCCCCCGTCGGCTGCGTCCGCATCTGCGCCACCCGCGGCTCAGCGCACCCAGTTTAGCCACCAGCTCCGCATGGCGCTTGTCGGGGTCCGAGGGCTCATAGACTTCCACGTAAAACCTCCCATTCGGCTCCAGTTCGCGCGTGTGTACCTGGCCGGTGCTCTCTCCAGCGGTCTGGTAGAGTGAGATTGCAGCCGGTGGCTGCCCCTGCGCAGACGCATTGCCGGTCAACCAGGCGGCAAACGGCCTGTTTACAAGAGGATAGAGACAATTCCAATGACCGCTCCAGGACCGAGTCCGCTTCCAGAAATGGCGCCCTTTCGCATCGACCCCATGTTCGACATCAGGGTGTGGGGATGGCGCGATTTGCGTCCCTGGTTTGATCGCGTGGTCGACGCAAATGCCGATCCCATCGGCGAAGTCTGGCTTACCGGCGACATGTGCCTGGTCGCCACCGGGCCTCATGCCGGCAAACGTCTCGACGCGCTCTTTACTGAAGCTTCCGAGGCCCTGCTCGGTTCTGCAGCCCCTTCGCCTGAGTCTCCGCTGTTGATCAAAGTGCTCTTCGCCAAAGAAAAACTGAGCGTTCAGGTCCATCCTGACGACAAGATGGCGCAGAAATATGGCGATCCCCGCGGTAAAACTGAATGCTGGTACACGCTGGCAGCCGAACCGGAGGCCCAGGTCGCCCTCGGGCTCAAGCCGGGCGTTACCCTCGAACAGGTGAAGGAAGGGATTCACGTGGGCACACTCGAATCCCGCTTGAATATGCTCTACGTAGCTCCCGGCGACCTGATCTTTGTGGATGCCGGAACCGTCCACGCCATCTGGCCGGGCGCGGTGTTGCTGGAGACTCAGCAGAACTGCGACTTGACGTACCGCATGTACGACTACGGCCGTCCCCGCGAACTGCATATCGAAAAATCGCTTGAAGCCACAAAGCTGGTAACCCGCGCCGGCAAAGTCGCGCCAACGGTCCGGGCAGACCGCACAATTTTGATCGATGCGGATTATTTTCGCGTGGAGCGGATTCCCATAGCCGGCAGCCGTTCAAGCGCCAGCTTGCGGAGCGAGGACAAGCCGGCTCCCGGCCTTTCCTACCTATTTGCGGCTGCCGGAGAAGGACGAATCGAGGGGCCCGGTTTCGCCCCCGTCGATCTGCCGGCCCGCGGAGTCGTAGCCGTTCCAGCTTCGGCCCCGGCCTTCGCCGTGCAAGACCTGGGCGCGCTCGACCTCATCCGCATCGCCCCCAACTGGCCGATTCCAAACAAGTAACCCGCGTGCCAGGCAGGCAATGATTCTCCGGCCCGATCTGCGCCTCGACCGCGGAACTTTTTCCGCGCGCTGGGGTTCTCACACATGACGGCTTAAGCCGGGATTCGTCTAACTATTGAACCGAAAGTTTGAGTAGAGAGCGCCTTTCCCATGGCGCGGGCATCAAAGAAAACGATAGCAAGGACGCGGTTGTCAGAGGAGAAGGATGAAGATGAATCGGCCAATGTTCAAAAAGAATCTTGTGCAGGGGTTAGCTTGGTGCGGGGTTGCGATCCTGAGTGCTTCCATAGCGATTGCCCAGGATACGGCTGCCCAGAATACGGCTCCCGGGAATACGGATCAGGCCACGGCAGCGCCCGGCGGCCAGCGCTCGGACGGCCAAATTGAGATGGACGTGGTGCATGCCCTCGACGCTTCCCAGGCGCTGAAAAACGACCTGATCACTGCCGCGACCATCCAGAGCGAAGTCACGCTCGCCGGCACGGTGTCCACCGACGCCTCAAAAAAGCTGGCGGAATCGATTGTCAGCAAGGTGCCGGGCGTGACCAAAGTGAATAACAACCTCATAGTCGGCAATCCCCAGCAGGCTCAGGAAGCCCTGAATGCCGTCGAGCCCCAACCCGATCAGAGCGACCCCGGACAGCCCCAGGGACAGCCCCAGGCCCCTCCGCAGATGGCGAATGGTCAGGCCGGCCAGCCGGACAACGGACCTCAGCCGCCGCCCCAGGCTTATCCGCAGCAGACGCCTCAGCAATCTCCGGACCAGGGCCAATATCCGCCGCAGGGGCAGTATCCGCAACAGGGCCAGTATCCGCCCCCTTACCCGCCAGCGCGGCCTCAGTATGGTCCTTATGGCTCACGGCAGCAGGGCTACAACCAGCAGCCCCAGGCACCGGCCTATACGCCCGCCACCGGACCGGTGACCGTGGCCCAGGGAACTCTGTTGCAGGTGCGGACCAATGAGCCCGTCGCCAGCAAGAAGGCAGCGGATGGCACACCCGTTCAGTTCACTGTAATCAGCGACGTCGCCATGGGCGGCGTGCTGGCAATTCCGCGCGGCGCAGTCGTCCACGGCGTGGTTACCGAAGTCAAGAATGTTGGCCGCGGCGATCTGGGTGGAAGTTCGTCCCTGGCGCTCACGCTCACCTCCCTCGACCTGGGTGGACAGAATTACCCGCTCACCAGCGACCAGTTCAAGGTGAAGGGGCCGAATAAGGCTGGGCAAACGGCTGGCAGCGCGGTGACCGGCGGCATCATCGGCACCATCATCGGCTGCGCCGCGGGCCGTGGCATTGGCTGCGCTATCGGCGCCGGGGCGGGCGTTGCCGCTGGCACGGCGGCTTCCGCGGCCTCTTCCGGACCGGGAGTCTGGATTCCCGCCGAGGCTCTGGTCAGCTTCCATCTGGCCGCGCCGCTCACCGTCAACCCGGTAACCCAGCAAGAGGCAGCCCGGCTGGCCGAGGGGCTTTATCAAGGCGGTCCGACGCTCTACAGGCGTCCCGGCTACCCTTACCCTTACGGCCCCCGCTATTACTCCGGCTACGGCTACCCGTACGGGTATCCGCCCGTCTACTACCGGCCTTATTACATGGCCGGCGGGTTTTACTACTGGCGGTAAACGGCAGTTCAAGAACTGCTGGAATCGATCGGGTTTTGAAAGGGAGCGGTTTTAGCAGCGCCGATCGATCTGGAGAAAAAAATTCGGCTTTAGCCATCGAGGGAGTGAACTCGCAACATCGAGCATTCTCCCGGAGGCTAAAGCCATTTTTTATTTGTGGCTTATGCGCCACGGCGCCGGCGGGTTCCCGGCTCCGCGCTGACAAGTCCCGGCTGTCCGCGCCATCCGCTCGTCTATAATGACAAAGATCGCGCAATCGACAAAAGCGCGAGAATTGCGCATCCGCGGGATGTCTCCCATTGCAGCCGGTTCGTCACCATAATGGAAAGCTCGTCCTGTTCGCGCGTAGAGAGTCGAAGGTTCAAGTCCATCCATGATTCGTTTCCTGCAGACAGACAATCGCATGACCAAGGCGCTCCTGGTCGTCATCATCGGCGCCGCTTCGGTATCCATGTGCGTATACCTCATCCCCGGCCTCACCGGCGGGGGAGCCGCTTCCGCCGATACCTATGCCGTGATCTACCCCCACTGGTACAGCCGCTTCCTCTCCTCGGGAGACACCATCAGCCAGCAGAAGGTAGAGCAGGTTGCGCGCCAGCAGTTGCAGCAGCGCGGCCCGCAGTATGCTGACAACCCGATGATTCTCAACTTCTTTGAGCAGCAGGTCGGCCAGCAGCAGGTGCAGCAGCAGATTCTGCTTGAAGAGGCAGACAAGCTGGGGATTCGCGCCTCCAATGAAGATGTGATCAAGTATCTGCAAACCGGACCCACCGGCCAGGTGCTCTTTCCCAACGGCAAGTTCATTGGCCAGGACCAGTACGCCGCCCTCATCTCCGAGCGGCTGAACATGTCGGTGACGGAGTTTGAAGACAGCGTCAAGAACGACATCATCGTCCGCCGGCTGGAGGCGCTCATCACCGCCGGCGTTACGGTCGGCGATCAGGAAGTTCGCGAAACCTATCGCAAACAGAACATCAAGATCAAGTTCGACTACGCCGTCCTCTCCGGGGACGATCTGCGCAAGACCATCAACCCCTCCGACAGCGACCTCGAGGCGTTCTTCAAGAAGAATGGCGCGCGTTATGCTTCGGCAGTGCCGGAAGAGCGCAAAATCACTTATTTTGCCTTCACCCCCAGCCAGATCCCCGGCGGCGTTCCGCAGCCCACCCAGCAGCAGATTCAGCAGTACTTCAACCTTCACCAGTCCGAGTACTCGGTTCCTGAGCAGGCCCGCTCGCGTCACATCCTCATCGCCGTGCCCGCGGGCTCCGACGCCGCCAAGGACACCGCTGCCAAGGCCAAGGCCGAGGGAGTTCTCAAGCAGCTCCAGGCCGGCGGCAACTGGGCCGACCTCGCCAAGAAAAACTCCGACGACCCCGGCAGCAAGGACGCCGGCGGCGAACTCGGCTTCTCTCAGCGCGGCCGCATGGTGCCGGAGTTCGACACCGCCATCTTCTCCCAGAAAATCGGCGACATCAAAATCGTGAAGAGCCAATTCGGCTATCACATTGTGCAGGTGGAAGAGCGCTCGACGGCGCACGCGCAATCGCTCAATGAAGTACAGCCCACCATCCAGGCAACGCTGCTTCGCCAGAACGAGGCCCAGGCCGAAGACAGCTATGCCAAGGCGCTCACCTCAGAAGCAATCAAGAACGGCCTCGACAAGACGGCGGCGGCCCACCACCTTGAAGTAGTATCCACGCCTTTTGTTGGCGCCCAGGGCGTCATCGCCTCGCTCCCCGACGGTGCAGCCTTGCTTACCAAGGCCTTCGCGTCCAAGCAGGGAGACCCGCCGCAGTCAGCCCCCACGGGCGAGGGTGATGCCGTCTTCCAGATCACCGGCGTTGCTCCAGCCCACGCGCCCACCTTTGCCGACTGGAAGGCCCACGTGCTGGAAGACTATCGCGACGAGCAGCTCCCCGGACTGCTGGGCCAGAAGACCACTATGCTCTCCGAGATGGCCAAGTCTGAAAACGATCTGGCCAAGGCCGCCAAGGCAGTGGGNNCATCAGCGGACCCATCAACGCCCAGCGCACCGGCGTGGTGGCCAAGCTGACTGACAGGCAGGAGCCCACTGCGGACGAGATCGCCAAGAATCTTGACCAGACCCGCGACGAGCTGCTCCAGCAGCGCCGCTCCGACGCCTTCAACGTCTTCATGAGCGGCGTTCTTGACGACTACAAGAAGCACAACCGCATCCGCCTCAACACCAAGGCAAAGAACCCCTCGCTCCCCGGCATGTAATCCNNTGTGGCAAGGGTGGGATTCGATGCAATCAAGGTCTCGGAAGTCTCTACCGCAGCCCCACTGCTTGGAACGGCAGCCCGGTCACCGGCGAGTTTGCCGGGTCCGCCCCCACATTCGGCGCCACCGCAGCCCCCTTGAATTTCGCCGCCGCTACCGTCACATTCCACCCATCGAGCACCACCAGCGCATTTTCCCCGTTGAAGTCACTCACCGCAGCTTCAATCGTGATCGTCCGCGTTTCATTCGGCACCAGCGACACATAGTTGTCGCTGTTGAAGACCGGCAGCACCCGCTCGCCCGACTTCTCCCGCCGCAGTTGCATGTGCGCCATCAGCGCAATCTCTTTCGAAGGATTGTGCAGCGTTACCGTCAACGTCCGCTTGCCGTTCGCATCCTCGCTCGCTACCTTTGCATCCAGCGCGACCTTCGCCATCTGGTTCAGATCGTTGAAATCGTCCGGATGTTCCGGCAAGCTCCTCCAATAGAAATTCGAAGACAGCAGCTTTCCCGCCGCGTCATGCAATTCCAGCCTGACGAAGTGAACCGCCGAAACTGTCGCCGGAAATTCCACCACACCAAGATTCGTAGCCACATCCGGCTCCGCCGTCACCTTGGTTTCGTGCTCGTAAGCCAGCGTGCCGTCCAGGTTGTAGACAGAAACATGTGCCACCGCGTCCTTTACCGCATCCGGCAAATTGTTGATCGCCTGCACTTGCCCATTGGCCTCGTTGAACTGGACGTGCACCAGCTCGCCCGCATGCATCACCGCAAACAGCGAAGCGTTCGGCTCCAGATCGTAGTGGTAAAGCTGCCACACAAAACTCGGCTGTGCCGGATGGCTCATCCACGTAATAATCGCCGCCGTCGGGTGGAACAATTGCGCATTCCGCCCCTCGTACATGGCGCGGAAAGCCTCGTAGTTCGCCAGTTGCGCCTTGCGCACAAAGTCCGCGAGGTTGGCGATCTTCCCGTAGCGGCTCGCCAAAATGCCGGGATACCGATCCCCGCCCGAAGCACCCTTCGCCAGGTCGTGCTCGGCCCAGTCGTCGGTAATCGTCTCCCAGTCCTTCTGCGGCATCATGCCGTGAATCGACTCCAGCGTCGGCACTGAAACGCTCCCCGTCTCAGTCTTGAAGTAGTCATCCGTCACCGTGTAAAACTCGCGCGGAGCCCGCCAGTGATACGGTCCGTGCGAGCGCACGCCGGCCCCGTCCGTCGAGCTCGGCTGATACCGCCGCGTGGGCTCCAGCTCCTCCATCAGCTTGCGCAGAAGCGCATCGATCTCCGGCGGCGGAAATCCCTCATTCCTCGCGCACCAAAGAATGATCGAGGGATGATTGCGGAAGCGCAGAATTTTGTCCCGTACGTTGGCCATGTACGTGTCGACATCCGTGGGATCGGGTCCATCGTTAGGGTTCGGTTGGAAAAATTCATCCCACACCATGATTCCGTACTTGTCGCACAGTTCGTAGAAGTCCTCGCTCGTGCTTTGTCCCACCCAGTTGCGAATCAGGTTTAGATTCGCCTGCCTGTGCATCTGTATCTGCGCATCGAGCCGCTCGCGGGGAATGCGCTTCATAGCCTCATCCAGCCCCCAGTCGCCGCCGCGGATAAACACCTGCACGCCATTCACTGAAATCGTCAGCGTATCGGTGCCGGCAACGCTGTAGCTGATCTTGCGCACGCCGAAATCCACATCCAGCGCATCCGGCTCCTTGCTCCCCTGCCTGAAACTCAAATGCAGTTTGTACATGTTCGGCGCACCGTAGCCGTTCGGCCACCATAGCCGCGGATGCTCCATGTGCAACGCCGGCGTGTTCTTCGCGTCAAAGCTCACCGTCTGCCTGCTGTGCGCCGCCAGCTCCACTTCCTTCTCAAAGGAAATATCCTCAATCGTCCCCTGCACTACGCCCTTTTGCGACTGGTCACTGACGTTTTCCACGGTGGCTTGCACAGCTACATCCGTCGAGTCGGTCCGCGGCAGCGGCAGATCGGTTGTCACCAGCGGGTCCTTCAGCACCACGGGCCCAGTTGCCGAGAGAAACACCTTCTGCCAGATCCCCGTATCGCGATCGCGAATCGCCGGAATCCAGTCCCAGCCAATCGTCGACAGAAACGTCGGCCCGTCGATTGCCGTTATGCCCCCGTTGCTACCCAGTCCGTCGCGCAACGTGTGCTCGTGCGGAATTCCGGGATTAGGTTGCGGCGTCACCAGCACGGCCACCACCGCCTTCTTGCCTGGCGTCACATGCGCTGTAATGTCGAAGACACCGCGGATGAACGCCCCGCGAATCGTGCCCACCTGCACGCCGTTCACCCACACCACAGCGGAATAGTTGATGCCGTCAAAGTTCAACCACACATGGTGGTTCTTATAAGATTTTGGAACGTCAATCAGCGCCCTGTACCAATAAGAAGTTCGCGCCAGGCTCTCCGGTATCACCTCCGGCCGATTGTTCTCTCCGTAGAGCGGCTCGGGGTACACGCGGTTGTTCACCAGCGTTGTCAGCACCGTCCCCGGAACCGTGGCCGCGTACCAGCCCGCGGTGTTAAAGCCCGCCGAGGACACCTCCGCACCCGGCTGTGGCACCTTGGCCACGTCCTGCAACTGCCATCCGCTCGCCACCACTACTTGTGCCGGCGGTGCCGATTTTGCGCTGGATTGAACAGGTGTCACGAGGGTGAGAGCAAAAGCCATAGCTGAAAGGAACAAGCGGTCAAATCGTATCTGCAACGGATTTGTCCTCGAGCTTTCTTTAGAAGTCTTATAGAGCCCCGCGCCCCAGGCGCAGGTTTGCCAACCGGATTATAGTGGTTCGGCGTCCTTGCAGGTACTGTGAGAATTCCCCGCCTCATCCTCTTCCCCCATCCGGCGATAATGGAATCATGCAGTTTCAGCGTTCCTCCGGAATTCTCCTCCACATAAGCTCGCTTCCGTCTTACGGAGGCATCGGCGATCTGGGCCCCGCCGCCCACGAGTTTGTCGCCTTCCTCGCCGCAGCCAAACAGCATGTCTGGCAGGTTCTTCCCCTCGGTCCCACAGGCTACGGCAATTCGCCTTATGCCAGCTCATCGGCCTTTGCCGGCAATCCTTATCTCATCAGCCTCGAGTTCCTCGCCGAGTGGGGCTGGATTGACAGCCAACGCATCGCCGGGCTCCCACCCCATGGACGAAGACCTGTCCATGGGGACCCCGGGCTCGCCGGCTGCAGCGGCAATGTCGATTTTCAAGAGGTGGAGGACCGCAAGCTTCCGCTGTTGCATGAGGCCGCTGCCAACTTTCTCGACCGCGGTCCGCACCAGCCTGCATTCGCCGAGCAGTGGAAGCAATTCCAGCAATTCTGCCAGGCGCAGTCCGCATGGCTCACCGACTACGCTCTCTACGCCGAGCTCCGCCGCCAGTTCAAGACCGGCGCATGGACCCAATGGCCCGAGCCGATCCGCCGCCGCGAGCCGGATGCGCTCGCCAAGGTTCTCGCGGAAAGCGCCCGCGCCCTCGCCCAGGAGCAGGTCCTGCAATTCGCCTTTTCCCTGCAGTGGAACCACCTCCGCGAGGTTGCCGCGCGCAGCGCGATCCGCATCCTCGGCGACATCGCCATCTTCGTCAACATGGATTCGTCCGACGTCTGGGTGCACCCCGAACTTTTCGAACTCGACAGTCAGCTTCAGCCCATCCGCGTCGCCGGCGTCCCGCCCGATTACTTCTCTTCCACCGGCCAGCGCTGGGGTAATCCGCTTTATCGCTGGGACGTGCTCGCCGCGCCTGACGCAAACGGAATTCGATACGCCTGGTGGATCGACCGCATCCGCCGCGACCGCGAGCTTTACGACATCGTTCGTCTCGACCACTTCCGCGGTTTCGAAGCCTACTGGGCCATCCCCGCCAGCGAAGAAACCGCCATCAACGGCGAATGGGTCAAGGCGCCCGGACTCGAACTCTTCCGCACCCTCGAATCCGCGCTTGGGTCCCTCCCCCTTGTGGCGGAAGACCTGGGCCTTATCACCGCGGAAGTTGACGCCTTGCGTCTCGAGCTCGGCCTTCCCGGCATGAAGGTCCTGCAGTTCGGCTTCAGCGATAAGGGCGCGCACATCCACCTGCCCCACCGCTTCACGCCCTCAACCGTCGCCTACACCGGCACGCACGACAACGACACCACGCAGGGCTGGTGGGGCTCGCTGGGCAAAACGGAACAGAAAGCCGTCGAGACTCTGGTCGGTCCGGTGGGCAATCGTCCTGTCTGGCCGCTTATCCGCGCGGTTGAGTCCAGCGTCGCAGAGGTCTCCATCGTCCCCGCGCAGGACGTGCTTGAGCTCGGCTCCGAAGCCCGCATGAACACCCCCGCCGTCCCCGCCGGTAACTGGAGTTGGCGCGCGCCCGAGGCCTGCTGGACTGAAGAGTTAGCCGCGCGCCTCGCCGCTCTTGCCGAAGTCACCGACCGCGACAACGATCCGCTAGGAGAGGCGGAAGAAGAGGCTTAGCAGTCCGTGGTGAAAGCCGGGCTTTGAAAGGGCACAGCTTCAGCCGTGCCATAAACGCTGCCGCTAAGAAACCGTGGGCTTTAGCCCCCGAGGGACGGTTTTCCAGGGATTTTGACTTTGACCACGGGCTGCTAGACGCAGTCATAGAAGACGGCCTGCCCTTTTGCGCCGAGTTGCATGAGCAGATCGAAATCCGTGATATTGCGAGTAAACACAACACAACCATTCTTGGCCGCTGTGAGAAAAATCAACGCATCGTTGAGCGCTTTACGCTGCTCGGTCTTGCCGTATCGTTGCAGCCGAGCCAGCAGCCCGGCGAGTATGCCGGCTTCGCGCCATGTATCCCGGTCCGGCGTCAGAATGCGATGCTCCGGCCGCAACTCAATAGACGCTGCCACCTGGGCAATCACACTCGATGTATCGGGATGCGCCGGGTCCAACAAACCGGCGAGGGCCGCCAGCTCCGCTTCCGTAACCGAACAGTGCCACAGGCTCCCGGCCCGGAGGGCAACCTCCGTATCGTCCGGCAGCCTGCCTTGCAGAGCGTCGATATAGACGGTGGTGTCGAGGAGCAGTTTCGGGAGCGGCGGCTTGAGGTTCCTCAGAAATTGCAACTGAGAGCGATCGCGGTAGGCGAGTCCCTTCTGGCGTTTCTCCGGCTTCAACCGTCGCAGCGATTGTTCGAACCGGGAGCTAGAACTCAAGGTCGAGATCCTTGCTCACAGTGCCGCGCTGGGCAAGAAGCCAGTCGGCGTACTCGTCCGCGGCCACGATGTTCGCCAGCGCGGCTTCGATCAGCTTGGAGTCGGATTGGATACCGGTCTTCTTCTTCGCCTGCTCGACAAGAAGCGATGGCATGCGGCCGCGCAGCGTGAGTGTCCGGCCGCCGCTCAGCAGCCCCTGCTGCCCGGCGATGGCCAGCGCATCGTCGAGCCGGCGGCTACTCGCTGCCGGCCTCGGCTGCTTTGAGCTTCGGGAAATCTGAAATCCAATTGCATGGGCCATGGGAGAGCCTCCATCCAAATGTAGCACACATACTCATCCCTTGTGCTACAAATCTATTTGTCGAAGAAAAGCTCCCAAAGTTGTGTCCGCGACGGCGGCCAGGGTTCTCCAGTCCTGTTCCAAAGTTTATATCTGCCGCACTATGCGCCTAATCCCTAACCCCTGCCTTTAGAAGGGTATATCGTCGTCCGAGATCTCGGCAGATTGGGCCGCGTCGTCGTGCCCTGCAGGCGGCCGCTGGTCAAAGTTAGCTGCCGAACTCGATGAGTCCGCTCCCCGGCTGTAGCCGCCCGAGCCCTCGTCGCGCCCGGAGAGGAGCGAGAGGTCGTTGACAATGATCTCGGTCTTATAGCGCTTCTGCCCGGAGGTTTTGTCTTCCCAGTTGCTGGTCCTCAGGCTGCCCTCGATGTAGAGCTTGGAACCCTTCTTGACATAGTCGCGGACGATCTCCGCGGTCCGCTTGAAGGCCACCAGGTTGTGCCATTCCGTGCGGTCCTGCCAGTTGCCTTGCGGGTCCTGGTAGCGGTCGCTCGTCGCCAGCCCGAAGGTAGCCACCATGGTGCCGCTGGGCGTAGAACGAATCTCCGGGTCCTTGCCCACGTTTCCTAAAAGGATGACTTTGTTAACGCTCTTTGCCATATGCGTGCACTCCAGTAAGCAAAAAGAATAGCAGACGCCGGCGCTCGGCGGCTTCTTCAGCGTCCCCGTGCGATTCCCCGGTTACGCAGCCATTTGGCCACGCCCAGGGCCAGCAGCAGGCTGCCAAACGGGATCGACATCAGCGCCACGATCAGCGCAAACCAACCCGTGTTGGTGCTGGCGCCGGTATGCGAGAATCCGCCCAGCAGCGTCTCCAAAAGCACCGCGGCCAGCAGCCCCGTGCCCACCATCCACCCGCCCCATTGCAGCAGTTGCCGGGTGCCATCGTCGGGCTGGTTTGAAGTCGGCTGTGGGCTGCTTGCAGGCATCGTCACTTTATCCTTGCGCCAGGCGCAGCATCGCGTAAGTGATCACGCCGGTGACCGAAACGTAAAGCCACAACGGAAACGTCCATCGCGCCACCTTGCGGTGCTGGGGAATCCGCCCGGTCAGCGAGAAGAAAAACGTGACCAGCACCAGCGGCAGCGCCACCACGGCGAGAATAATGTGGCTAGCCAGCAATGGCAGGTAAACGCCACGTAGCGCCGCGTGCGCCGGATAGCGCACATCGCCATGCAGCGCGTGGTGCAGAATGTAGCTCACCAGAAACAGCGTGGAGAAGCCGAAGGCCGTGATCATCGCCGCGCGATGCGCCTTGATCTTGTGCGCGCGGATGAACGTGTAGCCGATCAGAAGCGCTGTGGCAGCCAAACCGTTGAGCACCGCATTCAGCGCCGGCAGAAAGGCGTATTGCGCGCTTGTCGCCGCGGCCGGATGAATATAGATAAGCCAAAAAAGAAAAAGAGTTGCCGCCGCGCTAATGACCAGAATCACCGCAATGGCGGCACGTATGCTCGATGAAGGGACAACCGTCGTCGTCATTTGTTCCGCTTCCTTTTTTTACTTCGCGATGGCGCAGACCATCAAGGCCGTGAAGAGCAGCGGCAGGTAGAGCACGCTGACCTTCAGCAGATCGCGCGCCAGCATGCGGCTCACATTCTCATCTGTGGTCCGCAGGATGCCGGCGAAGCGGATCGTATACGCAAGGTAAAGCAGACCCAGCGCGCCTGCCAACACGGCATAAGCAACGCCAGCCATGCCCAGCCGCCACGGAACCAGGCTCACCGGAATCATCGCCACAGCGAAAAACAGCGCCTCGGCCACGGTGGACCAACCGTCCGGCTGCACCACCGGCAACATGAGGATGCCGGCGCGCGCGTAGTCGTCGCGATAGAGCCAGCTGATGGCCATGAAGTGGGGAAACTGCCACACAAAAAGAATCGCAAACAGGGCCACGCCCTGCCACTCGACGCGGCCGCGGGCAGCCGTCCAACCCAGCAGCGGCCCCATGGCGCCCGGAAACGCGCCCACGAAGGTGGCGATCGCTGTCACGCGTTTCAGCGGCGTGTAAATAGCGACATAAGTAAAGGCCGTCAGCAGCGCCAGCGCCAGGGTCAGCGGGTTGGTATGCAGCATCAGCCACAATGCGCCCAGCGCCAGTGAGCCGAGCCCGGCCACAATGCCCATCGTAAGCGAAAAGCGCCCCGAGGCCAGCGGCCGGTCGGCGGTGCGCTTCATGCGCGCGTCGGTCTTGCGTTCCAGCGCCTCGTTCAGCGCGCCCGCTCCGGCGGAGACCAGGCCGATGCCCAGCAGCGTATCCAGCAGGCCGCGCTGCACGCTGGAGATTCCCGAAAGCATCGACCCCAGGTAAAAGCCGCCCCACCCCGTCACCAGCACCAGCCCCACGACTTTCACTTTGAACAACTCGCGCAGGTCGTGGATCAGCGTAGCCGTCGCCCCCGGCTGCGGCGCATGAATGTGCGCGTGGTGTTCGGCGGACGCGGCGAGGTCAACCGGATTGGCGGCTTGGGAAGCGGGAGTCATTGGGAAGGATAAAGCCTTCGGCAGCACCGCTAAGAACGGTGATCCGCCTGCATCGATGATAGCAAGCGGGGGGAGTCTTCAGTGGGGGTCTGTGTCCCGAGCGGCTTTGCGGTCGTGCAGGGCGTCGCGGTCCAGTTTATGAGTTCCGCCCAAGTGGAATCCCTTTTCCATTAGTGCAAGGGCCTCCTTCATCGCGCGCTCGTAGTCATCGTCGGCGTATCCGGCTTGTTCGGTCTGGCTGTCGGCACTTTTATCGTCTCTGGGGATGTCCGTCATTTTTTCCTTCCCGCCATCTAATCCATGCTGCACCGAAAGGAGCCGCAACCGCAAGGTGCCCAACGTGCCATTTTCCGGTCATCCCAGCCGTGCAGCCCGTAAAATCGCCTCTGCCACCTGATCCGGAGTTAATTCATCCACGGTGATCGACACGTGCGCCCTCCGGTAAAGCGGCAGCCTGCGCTCATAGCGGCTGGCGAGGTTGGCCTGGTCGGCGAGGATGGGGCGCGTTTGCTCGGTTCCACTGCAACGGGCCAGGGTGGTCGCGAGTTCGACTTCCAGGTGGACCAGGATCGTTCCCGGCGTCGACAACAGCGAATCCCGTGTAGCCGCCATTTCAATTGCGCCTCCGCCCAGCGCCAGAACCAATCCCTCATCTTCAACAAGCCGCGCAATCGTCGCTTGCTCCTGTTCGCGGAAGACCGCCTCGCCGTGCCTCACGAAGATCTCGGTAATCGGCACGCCAGCCTCGGCTTCGATCACGTCGTCCACATCGACGAAGCGCCAGCCCAGCCGCGCTGCCACCAGAGGGCCGACCGTGGTTTTGCCCGAGCCCATGAAGCCGGTGAGGACAATGCGGCAGGGTCGTACTTCGGATTGGGGCTGCGAGGGCACGGGATTCTTTCGGTGAGGGATGCTTTCGGTGTTCTCCCTTCTCAGTATAGGGAAGGCGCGGAGGCAGGCGCACCTTCACCCCAGCACCATCACAATCGCCCCGCCCGTAATCAGCGCCCCGCCCACCAGCGCATACGCATTCAGCTTCTCCCCCAGCAGCAGCCACGCAAACACCATCACCAGCGGCACGCTCAGCTTGTCGAGCGGCGCAACCCGCGACGCCGGCCCCAACTGCAACGCGCGAAAATAGCAGATCCACGACATTCCCGTAGCCAGCCCGGAGAGCGCGAGAAACAACAGGGTCCGCCGGTCCAAATCGCGAATCTCGCCGTGTTTGCCCAGCGCCAGTGCGATGCCCCAGGCAAAGACCACCACCACGCTGGTGCGCAGCGCCATGGCCAGATTTGAATCCACATGTGCCACGCCCACCTTGGCCAGCAAGGCGGTCGCGGCGGCAAAAACAGCGGAGAGAAGCGCCCATCCAATCCAACTCATACGAAACATGGTACGCGGCCCAACGCCAATGACGGTGCTTTAAACTCCAATCATGCAGACCGGCCGCGCCAGCAGGACAGCTCTTCGCGTCGCCATTCGCCGCGCCGCGCACCAGACCGCCGACCGGCCCCTGGTCCTTGACGACCCCATCGCCGTGCGCCTGATCGGCCCCGGATTCGACCGCGACATGGAGCGCGCCATGCACAAAGTGGCCCGCGATTTTCGCCTGTTCATGGCCGCGCGCAGCCGCTATGCGGAAGACCGCCTTGCAGCCGCCGTCGCCGCTGGAGTCACCCAGTACGTAGTTCTCGGAGCCGGTCTCGACACCTTCGCCTATCGCAATCCGTTTCCGTCGCTGCGGGTCTTTGAAGTGGACTTTCCCGCCACCCAGCAGTGGAAGCGGGAGATGCTGACCGAGGCCGCCATTGCCTTCCCCGCCAACCTCACCTTCGTCCCTTTGGACTTCGAGCACAAGACCCTTGCCGAGGGCCTGGCCGAGGCGGGATTCGACTCCAGCGTGCCGGCGTTTTTTGGCTGGCTGGGCGTCGTCCCCTACCTCACGCTCGATGCCTTTCGTTCGACACTTGCCACCATTGGCCGCTTGCCGGCAGGCACCGCGGTCAGCTTCGACTATGCCTTCTCGCCCGATACGCTCAGCCCCAAGCGCCGCCTCGTCTTCGATACTCTCGCCAAGCGGGTGGAAGCGGCCGGCGAGCCATTCCGGCTCTTTTTCGCGCCCGCCGACATGGAGAACGAACTGCGCCGTGCAGGCTTCAAGCGCCTCGAGCAGGTGAGCCCCGAGCGCCTCAACGAACTTTACTTCAATGACCGCGCCGACGGTCTCAAGCTCTCCCCGGTGCGCATCGGCATGTTGGCCACCGCCTGGGTGTGAGCCGCCATGCGGACAGCAGCCGCGCGTTAAGATGAGTCATGCGCCTGTTCGCTCTTGTGCCGGTTGCCGCCGCTCTGCTGGGTCTTTCCGGCTGCGGATATCACACCCTGGGCGCTGCCACTCATCTGCCGCCTGACCTGAAGACTCTTTCCGTACCGCTTTTTGCCACGCGCACCGAGGCCTATCACACAGAAGCCGTGATGACCGATGCGGTAATCCGCGAGTTTGCCACGCGCACACGTTTCCGCGTTACGCCGATTGAGTCCCCAGACGCCGATGCAGTGCTGCACGGCACCATTTTGAAGGAGTCGATAGCGCCGCTCACCTACAACTCTTCGACGCAGCAGTCTTCCAGCTTCCTCATCACCATTCAGGCTTCCGTTACGCTCAACGGCCGGGACGGCAAGGTCCTCTACCAGAACAACAACTACGTCTTCCGTGAGCAGTACCAATCCACGACCGACCTCTCGACCTTCATCCAGGAAAATCCCGCCGCCGTCGATCGCCTCTCCCGAGCCTTCGCCCGCCAGCTCGTAGCCGATGTGCTTGAGGGGCTCTGAACCCTGATAGGGCTCTGAACCCGTATGGGGAGCGAAGACCAGACGAACCCTCCGCGAGCAGTTGCACGTTATGGCAACTTCCAGTTTTCCTGGCTGGCCTCGGGGCTCCACGCAGGATATTCTGGAACCGCATGATCAAGGCACAGATGTTCCACGCACAAAATGACGGCGCCAAACGGGGAGCGGCCCTTTGACCGCCTCGCGTTGGGGCGCGGGATTCGCTGCCGTTGGCCGCTTCGTCTCTGAAATCGAGGCTGCCGCGACGAACAATGGTTCACTTCGCCCCGGCTATGTCCTCGCCGGCGACGAGGTCTTCCTGTTGGATCGCTGCCGCGCCGCCGTCCTCAAGGCCTTCGTTCAGCCCGATCTGCGCGATTTCTGCCTCTCCGACCTCGACCTCGCAACAACCTCCATCTTTGAAGTGCTCGATCACGCGCAGACGCCCTCGCTCATGGCGCCCTTCCAGGTAATCTTTGTCCGCAACGTGCGCCAGCTCTACACGCGCGGCGCCAAGAAGGATGAGTTTGCGGCGCTCGATCGCTACTTCCGCTCGCCGAACCCGCAGGCGCTGCTGCTTTTTGTCGCCGACTTCCTGCGCATCCCCTCCGACGCGCGGCGCATGGACATGGACGACAAGAACCGCTTCGAGCGCCTTACCGAAACTCTCGGCCAGCACTGCGGCATGGTCGAACTGGCGCGCGTCAACGAAGAAGATGCGATGCGCTGGATCGTGTCCACGGCGCAGGAAGCCGAGGTCCGCGTCGAGCCCGACGCCGCGCGCGAACTGGTGGACGCTCTCGGGGCGGACATGATGCTGGTGTCTTCAGAATTGGAAAAGCTGCTGCTCTACGCCATGGGCCGGGGCCGCATCACACTGGGCGACGTAGAGACCATGGTGCTGGGCGCCAAGCAGCGCTCGCTCTACGAGCTGACCGACGCCATCAGCGCTCATGACCGGGTGCGCGCGCTGGCGCTGCTGCAAGGGCTGCTCAACACCTCGGATGCGGGCGAAGACGCGGCCATCGGCCACCTCTACATGCTGGCCCGCACCTTTCGCCAGATGCTCGTGATCCTGGAGAAGAACGTGCGCGATTCGCGCGCCATCTGGCAAGCCTTGTGGCAGGGTTTCCGCATCCCGCCCTTTGCCGCCGACGATCTCATCCGCCAGGCCCGCCGCTACAAAAGCCGCCGCGAACTCACGCGCGCGCTCAAGCTTGTCGCCCGCGCCGACCTGGAATTGCGCTCGTCCCCGCCCGACAAACGCCTGGTGCTCGAGCGCTTGGTCTACGAACTAGCCTCCGAGCCCAAGCCTGCGCTCCCAGCCTGGGACACGGCGCAATTATCGTTTGAGAGCTAGCTTCCTTAGGGAACCTCCGATTAAGTCGAGGCCTTGAAAGAGCGCGACTTCAGTCGTGCCAAATGCCGCAAAAATAGTGAGGGCTTCAGCTCCGGAGGAACGTTTTCCGCCTGTTTCACGAGAAACCGCGAGTTTTTCCGCAGCCCGTTCAGCCATCGGCCATAGTTCAGGTCGTCGTTTTGAACGTACGCTCAGCGCTTCCCGTGCTCGTTCTGCCAAAGGCCAAAATTCAAATCGTCATTCTGAATATGGCTATTGAGCCAATCGCGAAGAAAATTGAGCGAGTGCATGTTCATCGTGGAATCGTCGCGAGCGTAGCGCATCAGAAGCGCATTCAATTGTTCCAATAGACGTTGGTGCTTCATCCTGTGAAGCGCCAGCCCTGGGTACTTCGATGCCGCCATCATTGCTTCTTCCGATAAGAAGTGAGCCTTCGTGTCTTTCGCCAGCTTGCTCAGCAAGGGGCCAATCGCGCTCCGCTCTCCGCCTGCGTCTACCGCAGCCTGAAGCTCGTTGATTGTTTCCACAAGCTCCAGGTGTTCCCTATCGAACACTCCGATTCCGATACTGGGCACGACGCTTGAGTTCAACAGGGCCACTAAGGTTCTCCATCCCGATCCGTCCGCCGGAGGACCAGCCCGGATGCAGGCTGGAGAATAGGGCGCGTAGAGCGCAGTGCCCGCTGTGGACTGACACCCTCGAGCGTTACTGCCCCGATCAGCGCTTGCCGTGCTCGTTCAACCAGGGGCCATACTTCTGGTCTTCATTCTGAATGTGGTTCGTGAGCCAGTCGCGGAGAAAATTCAGCAGTTCCACGTTCATCATGCTTTCGCCCCGCGCGTAACGGGCCGCGAAATCTTCCACCTGTTTTATTAATTCGCGGTGCTTGATGCCGTGTTCAGCCAGTGCAGGATACTTGGTTGACTTCATCAAATCTTCTTCGGCCGCAAAGTGTTCATGCGTATACTTCACGAGTTTGCCTAGCAGCTCGCCGGTAACTTTTTGCGCCTGGCCTTTCATCATTGCTTCGTGCAACTCGTTCAACATCCCGAACAGCACAGTGTGCTGCCTGTCCATCGATTGAACGCTTACAGAGTATTTGCTGCTCCAGATTAAAAGCGCCATGCGCATCTCCCTTCCGGCCCGTGCCGGTAATAGAAATATCGGAAGGGCAGCCGGAAAGTTGAGCGAAGATCTCAGGGAAGAGCGCGGACATGCATTTCGCGGATAAAAGCCGCTGCGGGGACAGGCTCACTGCACCCCATTGCTCAGTCAGCCACGGGACGTATGCCTGGTCATCCTTCTGAATGTGTGCGGAGATGTGCTCACGCATGGAGACAAGCAGAAGAATACTAAGGCCCCTGTCGCCTCGCTCAAGAAGAGTGACAAATTCGTTGAGTTGCCGAGTGAACTCTTCGTGTCTGGCCCGATGTTCGGCGAGACGGGGATAATTTGTAGACTTCATCAACGATTCTTCCGTAGCAAAGTGGTCGCGTACGCTGGCCGGCAGTTCGCGCAGCAATGCTCCGGTCACGCTCTTTTCTTTGCCTTGAATCATTGCCGAGTGCAGCTTATTCAGGCTCCTGAGAAAGGCGGCGTGTTCCTGATTCACGGCGATCGCGCCGGGAAGTTGAATGAGAAACCAGCCCCCCGCATCGATCTCTTATTGCTCCCGGCGCCGCGACCTCGCGCTAGTAAATGACCTCCCTGTTCAGCCAGGGCCCGTACTCTTGGTCCAGGCCCTCGATGTGCTCGATATAGCCGTCGCGCAGGGCGCACAGCATCGCGCGTGTCGGCATCGTTGCGGAGTGTTGCAGGCAATGAGCCGATTGCAGCATCGTCGCCAGCATCCGGTGATGTTCGGCCCGATGCTCAATCAGGCCGGGAAAGTCCGTGTCCTCCATCAACTTTTCCTCGCTCTGGAAATGCATGCGCGTGAACTCAATCAGCCGGTCAAGTATTTCGCACACCTGCTCCCGTCCGCCGCCGTGCAAAAGCGTCAGGCGCAGTTCGTTCGTCGTGTCCATCAGAATGCCGTGTTGGTCGTCCAGGGCGCGAACGCCCACAGAGCTGGCGTGGTTCCAGGTTAAGAGCGACAAATGAGCCTCCACTAATCGACAATGACGTTATCGACATAGCCAGCCCGGGCATCACCGGTAATCCAGGGGCCTCACATGACTAAGGTTTGGTTTGCGGGTGGCGCCAGGGCTGCTGGACGGCCCCAGCCGCTCTAATCTTTCCTCCCGCGGCTGTTGCACAATGAACACAGGCGCACCATGGAACTCAACGGTCTGATCACTCCGCCGAACGTCATCGCTGTCTGCCTCGCCCTCATCCCTTTTCTGGCCGCGGCCTTCTTTCCCAAGCGCCTGGCTGGAAGAGCGCGCGCGCTTCCGGTGTGGACGCAGCTTTCGTGCCCGGCCCTGCTCAGCCTTCCCTATGTGTTGGCGACGTGCCCTGCCGGCAGTTTTCGCTGGGGATGGTTCGCTCTCTACGCCGCACTGCCGTGCGCGGCAGCCCTCCTGCTTTGGACGGAGCGGCAAGCCGGCCCCGATCGTCGCGGCGCCTATTCCAAAATCACAGCCGGCTCCGGCTCGTGTCCGTGCGTGGTCAGCGCCACGGCCGCGGCCAGAATCAGCGCGCCGCCTACCCAGGCGAAGGGGCCCAGATGCTCGCCCAGCAGCTCCACGCCCAGAAAGGAGCCCATCGCCGGCTCAATGTTCAGAAACACTCCGGCCCGCGATGCCGGCACGTGGTGAATGCCCCAGTTCCACAGCAGCGTCGTAGTCGCCGTGCACAGCAGGCCGCTGATGCCGAGCGCCATCCAGGCTGTCGCGCTCACGTTGGCAAACGGCGGCGGCTGCGCTTGGCCGTGGGTCAACGGAGAAACCAGCCACGGCCCCAGAACCCACACCGCCAGCATCGCGGCCCCGGAAAGAATGGTGTAAGCGGTCACCACCGGCGGCCTGTGCGTCTCCATCAGCTTTTTGCTCAGCAGAATCCAGGCCAGCGCGACGAACAGCGAAACGATCACCATCAGGTCACCCGCCAGCGTGGGTACTTCGCGCCCCGCCGCGGTCCGGCTTCCGCCCAAAGTCACCAGCGCCGCGCCCACCGTCGACCCACACAGCGCCACCCACCCCAGCCAATCCAGCTTCTCGCCGGCAAACAGAGTGGCCGCCACGGCCAGCATCACCGGCATTGCGCCCACCATCAGCGAGGCGTGGCTTACCGTGGTCCTTACCAGGCCGTGGAATTGCAGAAGAAATTGGATCGGCACCCCAAACAGGGCCGCAATCAGCAGAATCCGCGCCTCGGCCCAGCTCAGCCTTAGGCGGCCGCCGCCATGGAACAGCATCACCGGCAACATGCCCAGCGAGGCAAACGCAAAGCGGTAGAGCACCATCCACTCCACGCTCATCTCATTCAGCGCCAGCCTGCCAAAGTAGAACCCAGTGCCCCACAGGCACCCGGCCAGCGCGCACGCGCCATAGCCAAGGAACCTGATGCGCGGTCCGGCTTTCAATTGCTCTTCCATCCCTTCATTACTGTCGCACACGAAAGCAGAATCGGGTATCACTGCCCAAACCGCGCCTCATCGGCGAAAATACATAGCGATGATGAAACGGCTGGCGGCTGAACGGGTGGCGAAGTTGAATCTGCGGATATGCGTCGGCCGGTGGCTGGTGGCGGCCGGCTTGTTTCTCGCGGTAATCCAGAGCGCACCGGCCCAGAGCAGCTCTGGATTCGCGCCCGAGCGGTCTCGCCCGGTTAAAGAGCGCGTGCTTCCCGGCGGCTTCCCCCTCAAACCCTCCCTGCCGCCCTCCTGGACCATTCCCGTGGAGCCGCTGGGTTTTTCTCCTCCCGGTCCACTTTACCTGGGCCTGCGCAACAGCCTGGTCTCCCTGGACTTCATTGGCGAAAATCGTTTGCTCTTCACCTTCCGGGTTCCGGGCCTCATTCACCGCGAGCTCAAGCCAGGGGAAACGGCAGACAGCGAAGAGCGGCGGATTCGCGCCGTGGTTTTGACGCTGCCGGATGGAAACGTCGAGGCCGAGGCCGTGTGGAGCGTTCATGACCGCTCGCGCTACCTGTGGATGCTCAAGGATGGCCACTTCCTGCTCCGGGACATGAACAACCTGCAGCAGGGCGACGCCCATCTGCTTCTCAAGCCGCTGTTGCAGTTCCCCGGCCCGCTCCTCTGGCTGGAACTCGACCCCAGTCAGCAATTTCTTGTCTCCAACTCACTCGAACCTGCTGCCGCCCCCAGCAAACCGGGCGAGGTGGAGAGCCCCTTGACAGCCTCCGCCACCTTGACAGAAGACAGCCAGAGTTCCTCCAGCGACACCAATGGAGATTCAAGCAGCGATGACAATCCCCAGCCGCCGCCCGATCGGGTGGTGCGCATCCTGCGCCTCAACTCCGGCCAGGTCCTGCTGGTCAGCCGCGTTCGCGCCACCGTCCACCTGCCCATCAACTCCGAGGGCTACCTGGAGAGCCTGCGCGGCAGGGCTGAGGAGTGGGTGCTGAACCTGAACTTCTTCACCGGCGGCAGCAGGGTTCTGGGCAGCATCGACTCCGCCTGCGCGCCCACCAACGAGTTCATCTCCCAGCAGGAGGTCCTGGTTACGGCCTGCGACGGCTCGGGAGGCCACAAACTGATCGCCATCACCACCGGCGGCAAAATCCTTTGGAGCGATCTGAATCGGGAAACGGCGATCTGGCCCATCCTGACCCACTCGCCCAACGGCCTGCGGCTCACGCAGGAGACGCTCGCCGTCACCCACCCCATCAGCGCTTTCGCGCCCCTCGGCAGCGACGACATCAAGGGGCAGTTGGTCCGGGTCTTCGACGCGGCTACCGGCGAGGTGGCCTTCGAGGCCCCTGCAAGCCCAATCTTCGATGATGGCGGCAACACAGCCATCTCGCCCTCGGGCCAGCGCGTGGCCGTCCTCAATGGAGGCACAATCCAGGTCTTCGAACTCCCCGCGCCGCCCCCTTTGCCGGATGTATCCGGAAAACAAGCTGCCCACTAGTATCCTGTCTCTAAAATAATTGTCATAAATAAGATGACCTGCTGC
>PLOG01000118.1 GCA_003142935.1 Acidobacteriaceae bacterium | reverse complement strand
CGATAGGGTTCTAACGTTTTGGGTTATTGATGAGGACCGAGGCAGGATCTACGTCTTGGAGTGTAAGAATCTTGCGTTCGCTCGGACACCGTTCGAGCTGGCAGCGGAACTGCGCGCTCTGACCGAAACAACGCCTCAACACCGGTCGATAATCAAAAAGCATCAGCGGCGTGTGGATTGGCTCAAAGAAAATCTTCAAGCAGTTCTTGCTTGGGCAAAGCTCGCCCCCACAAAGCAGTGGGAAGTTCATTCGGCGGTCGTCGTGGACGAACACGCGATGAGTCCGAAACTGCAAGACGTCGGCGAGTCGGTGTTCGCACTCGACGAGTTGCAGGAGGATCAGGCGGATTTCGGGCTGAGAGCGCTTTGCACGGCCACCTATACGCCTTATCCGACGGATAGGGCCGACACCGACGAGTAGAAACCTCTTGCAGTACTCACAGTGCCTCCAGACGTCTCCGCCGACCCATTCAGGAAGTCAATCATAATATAGAGTTTCACTATTTATGCTGTTTTATATGATGCTATGAAATTTTGACAAGTGCCGAAATAATCAAGTAAGCTATTTGTTGTCAATGGATCATCACAAGATCCAGAATGCGTTGATGGTATATGGCGTCGAATAACCACTTGCAGGAGCTTTGCGAAGGTCTGGCGACAGGCAGCCTGCTGCCGTCGAACGTCCAAGCAAAAGTTCTTCATTACAATGAGGTTATACCCTCGGCGGCCAGACCAATCCAAACGGATGCGCTTATCGAATTCCGCATCAAGGAAGTCCCGCAGGAACCGATCACTGCGGTTTTCGAATTCAAGTCGCGATTGACTCCTCTGATCCTCGAAGGAACGATCCACCAGTTGCTGGGAATCTGCAATTCCCTGCGCGCGTCGGCTGCGTACAAAGACGTGTATCCCATGGTCGGAGCGCCATACCTCTCAGAATCAGTGCAGAACCGTTGCAAGGAACTCGGGATCGGCTACGCAGACTTAAACGGAAACCTCCTGCTGGCTCACAAGAATATCTATATAGATGTCGTTCGGCCCGCGACGGCATATAAGAATCCCCAAGGTATCAAACGTATTTTCTCCGGCCGGTCTCGCCGCATTGCAAGGGTGTTGCTTGTCAATCCATTCAAGCCATTCCGGTTGGAGGAGATCGCTTCCGAAACCCGACTCAGCGTTGGCCAAGTCTTTCAAGTCACAAAACGGCTTCATGAAGATGGATTCCTGGAGCGAATGTCGGAGGGCCGAATGCTGACGAAACCTCGTCAACTGCTAAAGCTTTTCACGAAGGAACTGCGGACCGATTTCCTGGAGAAGCGGCGGGTATTCAGGGGATTCAACGAAATGCCGCCGGCGCGGATGGCCGAGGAACTAACCCGCCTCTGCGAGAAAAGGCGAATCCGTTGCGCTCTAACGTTGAGCAGCGGACTTGAGCCGTACGAGCGGAATCTGAGGGAAGAGGTCACCGCCGCATACATTGATGTTGATGCGGAGGAAATCAGGAACGATCTGCGGCTCGAAGCAGTCGAAAGAGGGGCCAACGTTCTTTTGATGACACCGCCGGAGACTGACAACACGGAGGCCGGCGGGATCTTTTACAAAACCCGCAAATTGGCAAACGGCATGGAAAGTGTAAACCCTATTCAGTTGTTCGCGGATTTCAGTTTGCAGGGCGGCCGCGGCGAGGAGCAGGCGGAATTCTTGATGGAACACACACTGGGACTTCATCAATAGTGCCGAGCATAATAGACATCACGAATCAATTCCCACCCACGAGGGAGAGGACTGTGCTCCTGGAGTTGCTGCGAGTCGTACGCAACTTGCAGAACGAGGGGATTGAGTTCGTGCTCTGCGGTGGCTGGGTTCCGTTTTTGAAGCAGCTCGCGAGAGAGAGTGAAACGGCACACTCGATGAGCTTGGATATCGATCTGCTGCTTCGAAAAGCGGCCCAGGAACGCGAAGTCATTGACCGGGTCAAAGCGCTGCTGATTGGCGGAATGGAATTTGAACGCAGCAAAACGCACACTTTCCGTTACGAGAAGAAAGTTGAGGGCAACGTCGTTCAACTCGACCTACTTGCGGATTTTTCACGTACGGACAAGAGCGAGCCTGTAAGGCGAATTCAGGGGCTGAATAGTTTTCTTGATCTGTGTTTAGTTGACGGTGCCGAGGACCTTGGGAGCCATGTTGAAGAAATCCGTATAGTCTGGCTTGACGCCGACAAGACCGAAACTTGCGACATCACGATTCCCGATCAAGTGGGCTTTCTCTTGCTCAAAGCAGAAGTCTGCCGCTACCGTGAGACGTCCAAGGATCCGTACGACATTTATTATTATTGCCGCTACTCCGAAGAACCGGACTTGATTCGGCAGAAGCTCGAAGCCGCTATCGAAGAGCGAGCAGTGCGACGAACCGTTGATGCTTTGCAGCGAATGTTCCAACACATGGACAGCAAATGGGTAGAGCTCGCGTTGGATCACATGAACATTGTTGGCGAGGAACGCGATCGAGAAGCGCAGTTCATTGTGAGAGCGGTTGCAAAGGTGATTGAGGGGCTTTAGGAGTTGCGTGCGTGCTTACGGATTATCAAACGGGTTCGGTGCTCAGCAAGATTGTTCAGGAGGATTATCATGTCCACGAAGCGCGTTGGCATTCTCACCGGCGGCGGCGATGTCCCGGGCCTGAATTCGGTCATCAAATCGGTTGTCTACCGAGGAACGGAAATCGGATACGAGGTTCTTGGCATCCACCGCGGCTGGGAAGGATTGACACACGTCGATCTGAAAGACCCGGTCAGCCGGTCGCGCTATATCGAGCCGCTCAATCGCGAAAACACCCGCACCATTGATCGCTCCGGCGGTACCTATCTGCACAGCTCGCGCACCAATCCCACCAAGATGCAAGAGTTGCCACCGGCACTCAGCGGACAACAGTTTCCGAGCAAGCAATCCACCAAGAATGGCGTGACCAGCACACTCTACGACGTGACGCCGGCGGTGCTGAAGAATATCGAGGCGCTGGGGCTTGATTACGTGGTGGCGATCGGCGGCGACGACACGCTTAGCTACGCCGCCGAACTTAACCGGCAGGGCGTGCGGGTGATCGCGGTGCCCAAGACCATGGATAACGACGTTCGCAACACCGAGTATTGCATCGGGTTTTCAACCGCCATCACGCGCGCCGTGGATGCCATAGAGCGGCAGCGGACGACGGTCGGTTCGCTCGAGCGCATCGGCATCTTTCGGGTCTTCGGACGCGACGCCGGCTACACCGCTCTTTACACTGCATACGTGACATCCATGCGCTGCTGCCTTCCCGAGTACAAGGTGAATCTGAAGCACTTGATCGAAATATTGGTCGCCGACAAGCACAATAATCCCAGCAACTATTCGCTCGTGATTCTTTCCGAGGGGGCAGAATGGGAAGGCTACACGGTAAAGGAATATGGCCCAGCCGATGCCTTTGGCCACCGCAAGAAGATGAGCGTTGCAGAGGACCTGAGCAACGAGATCAAAGCTGCCACCGGCGAAGAGACTCTGGTCAGTGACCTGACATACGATCTGCGCTCGGGGAGTCCCGATTTCATTGACCGCATGGTAGCCTTCACCTTCGCCGGAATGGCGATGGATGCCGTGAAAGAGGGAGAAACCGGCTTGATGACAGCGATCAGGAATGGCTGCTATACGATGGTGCCGATCCCTGATCCGAAACTCGGACCGCGCAAAGTGGACGTCGCTACCATGTACAATACGGAACACTACCGGCCGGCTTATGATCGAAAGCTGGGTCTGCCGATGTTTCTGATGCGGGAGTAAGGCATTTTCCGTATTGCTGTTGCCCGGCATAGGATAATCGGCTTTGAATTGAGAACCTTCATCCAGAAGGCTTAAATTCAATAGACCATTGTGAGCCATTTTGCACAGCACGGGAAGACGGCACTCCGGTCGTCTTCGACCAAAGATGCGTATTCCGGTCGATGTGGGCCGGTGATTCCATTCGATGTGGGCCACTGATTCCGGTGTGATGTGGGCCGGGATTCCGTTCTGATGTGGGTCGCATTTTTTGTTTCACCGTAATCATGGCCCACATGGCGTAATCGTGGCCCACATCGAATGGAACGATGGCCCAGAAGCACCGTAATTGCGGCCCACACGGAACGTAACGGTGAAGTGGGCCAGGGCCTGAGCAGGCGTCGTTGGTAATCCCAGGCAGATGTTTTCCTGAAATCAAAGGAGAACATGTTGCCAGAAAAGAGATTACCCATGCGACACACGCGCGAAATCCTGCGTCTCCACTTTGAATCCCACGTCGCCCCGCGGCAGATCGCCAAGATCTGCAAGGTGGCCAAAAGCACAGTACAGCGATATCTGGAGCGGCTGAAAGCCGCGGGTCTGAGTTGGCCTTTACCGGCCGATCTGGATGACGTGGCGCTGGAGCGGCGCTTGTTTCCTCCGCCTCCTGCCGCGTCGCCGGAGCAACGTTGCCTGCCCGACTGCGCGGCGATTCACAAGGAACTGAAGAGCCGCAAGAACGTAACCCTTCAACTTCTGTGGGAAGAGTACAAGCAGGCGAATCCGCTGGGCTATGCCTACAGCTGGTACTGCGAGCTTTACCGCGAGTGGCAGCGGCAACTGGACGCGGTGTTGCGGCAGGAACACCGCGCCGGAGAAAAGACGTTCGTGGATTACGCCGGTCAGACGGTGCCGGTGACGGACCCCAAGACCGGCGAAGTTCGTCAGGCGCAGGTGTTCGTCGCGGTTCTGGGCGCCAGTAACTACACCTATGCCGAGGCCACCTGGACGCAGAACCTGTGGGACTGGATTCACGCCCATGTCCGGGCTTTTGAGTTCTTCGGGGGTACGAGCCAGCTTGTCATCCCGGACAACTTGAAATCCGGAGTGAAGCAGCCCTGCTATTACGAGCCGGAGTTGAACCGCACATATGGCGATCTGGCGATTCATTATGGTGTGGGCATCCTGCCGGCGCGGCCCTATCGCCCAAGGGACAAGGCCAAGGCGGAGGTTGGGGTTCAGATCGTTCAGCGGTGGGTATTGGCGGCGTTGCGCAAGCGCCAGTTCTTCAGCCTAGCGGAGTTGAACGAGGCCATCCTGGAGTTGGTTCACAAGCTGAATGAGCGGCCATTTCGCAAGCTTGCCGGTTCGCGTTCTGAACTGTACCGGTCGATTGATCGT
>PLOG01000106.1 GCA_003142935.1 Acidobacteriaceae bacterium | reverse complement strand
GGGAACTCCCGGTTGGATTAGACGTCAGCCGGGAAATCCGCGGCCAGAGAGCTGGCGTGAATCCGCTGTCATCGAGATGATGCCCGGAGTTGGATTCTGGCTATGTGTGGCCTGATTCTCTGCCAGCCGAGTTGACTGGATGGCTATTTCGCAGTTCCACGAAACGGCAGCACCTTGCCGCCTCTCTGGGTACACTCCAGAAAATCCGCCCAGTCCTGCATCATCTTGGCGCGTGGCTCCAGATAGAGGGCGTGGTTGTAGGCGGCGCTTACGGCATTCCGGGGAGCGTGTGCAAGTTGCAACTCGATGTGGTCGTGGCTGTAGCCTTGCTCGTGCAGGATGGTGGATGCCAGACCACGAAATCCGTGGCCGGTCATGCGGCCTTTGTAGCCCATCCGCTCTAATGCTTTCAGAATTGTATTGTTGCTCATGGGCTTACTGGCGTTGCGGTCGCCGGGAAAAAGCCAGTCGCTTTGGCCGGTCAGATCACGCAACATCTCCAGCACCTCCAACGCTTGTCTAGCCAGCGGGACGGTATGCGGTGTGCGCATCTTCATCCGCTCCGGGGGTATATCCCAACGACCGGCCTCCAGGTCGAATTCTGTCCACTTGGCTCCAATCAGTTCGCTGGTGCGGACGAACGTGAGCGCCATCAGCTTGATCGCCAGCCGGGTTACGTGTGTTCCTTGATAGACCTCGATGTTCCGCAGCAGTGCTGGCAACTCCCTGGCGTCTACGCGGGAATAGTTCACCTTACGCGTGGATTTCAAAATGTCGCCGGGGCGAATCTCGCTGGACGGACTGCGCTTCGAGTAGCCGTGGGCAATGCTGTAGCGGAAGATCTGTCCCACGGTTTCCAGCGCACGTTTGGCAATATCCAGTGCGCCGCGATCCTGAATCGCGTTGGCCATCGCAACCAGTTCCGGCGCCTCAATCTCTGCAATGGGACGCGGACCGAGGCAGGGCAGAATATCGGCGTCCATGCGCCGCTTGATGTATTCCACATGGCGCGGACTCTTCCCAACCTGCCAATGCGACAGCCACTGTGTGGCCACGCTCTGGAAGGAATTTTCGACGGCAGCCTTTTCGGCTGTCTTCTCGGCCTTCCGTTGCGCCATCGGGTCAATGCCGGTCGCCAGCAGCTTCCGCGCCTCGGCGTGGCGTTCTCGGGCCAACGCCAGGGGCACATCGGGATATTTGCCGAGGGACATCAACTTCTCCTTGCCGCCAAACCTGTATGCCCAACGCCATAGTTTTCCTCCCGCTGGCGTAATCCAGAGGTAAAGTCCTCGGCTGTCGCTCAAGCTGTATGCCTTTTCCTTCGTCTTGGCTTTTTTGATTTCAGTGTCGGTCAGCGCCATCTCGTCCAGAACCTCCGTTTTAGGAAAATACCCCCACCTCAAAATAAAAATACCCCCATATGTACCCCCTGTCAAACGCGGCTGCACCTGGATGCACCTGGACGCATAAAGGCATGAAGCCTAGTGTTTACTAGGATTTATGGAATTTTATTGGATTTCTTGGGATGTGCTGGGAAGGGGTCCTGGCGGAGAGAGTGGGATTCGAACCCACGGTACTCGTTAAAGTACACACGCTTTCCAAGCGTGCGCCTTAAACCACTCGGCCATCTCTCCTGGGGGTGGTTGACTGTTTGAATTTAACATACTGCGGCGGCATTTGACTGTGCCTCAAACAGTGCAGCCGGTTCGGTGCCGGGACACAGGCCCGGCGACAATGAAGCCAGTTCATCTGGGTCGAGTGGTTGGGGGAGCAGAAGGAGATCTCTCATCCCAACTGTCACTCCAACCTGAACAGCAACGATCCAACGCAAGCGAATGGAGTTTGACGCCATGTTGCCAGGGACTTTCCGAGTGGTTTTCTTCCTGCTCTTGTCCGGGAATATTGAATCGTCAATATTTCAAAAAACTATTGCAGATTTGCAGGCTTATTAACACTTAATTGGGATAGGCAGCGTTGTAACCTATTAAGGATCATGAGGAAACGACGCCGCTGCTTGATCGAGCGGGCTGCCGGGCCCGATCAAGCCACGTGCCAAGGAGGCAACGCACACAGATGTCAAAACCAGTTTCCATTTGCATCATTGGATCAGGGTATGTGGGGCTTGTAGCGGCGGTTTGCTTTGCCGAAATGGGGCATCGCGTCATCTGCGTGGACAATGACGAAGCCAGGGTAAAGACCCTCCGCGAAGGGGGAGTGCCCATCTACGAAGAGCACCTGCCCGAGCTGCTGGCCAAACACCGGGGCCGCGCGGTGGAGTTCACCACCGAACTGGCCGCGGCTGTCGACGAGAGCGAGGCGATTTTTATCGCAGTGGGCACTCCGCAGGGGACCAGTGGAGCTGCCGATTTGTCTTATGTCGAGGCAGTGGTTGCGCAGATCGCGCGCTCCATCAAGGCCTACAAGGTGATCGTGGAGAAAAGCACGGTGCCGGTCTACACCAACGAGTGGATCTGCCGCGTGTTGAACCGTCACGGAGTCAATTCACAACTCTATGACGTGGTGTCGAATCCCGAGTTTCTGCGGGAGGGCTCGGCGATTATCGATTTTCTCCATCCCAACCGGATCGTGGTGGGAGCGGGGAACGAGCGTTCCGCGAATCTGTTGCGGCGCATCTACGAGCCGCTGACCGAGGGCAGTTATTACGCCCAGCCGGGAGCTTTGGCAGGAGCTTGCGGAATTGGGGCTACTGCGCCGCTGCTGGTTACCTCCGCGCAGAGCGCCGAGCTGATCAAGCACGCCTCGAATGCTTTTCTGGCGCTGAAGATTTCGTTTATCAACGCGGTGGCTAATCTGGCCGAGGCCGTGGATGCCGATATCGAGGACATTGCCGCCGGCATGGGTCTCGACAGCCGCATCGGCCCCAAGTTTCTGCGCGCCGGATTGGGGTATGGAGGCTCCTGCTTTCCCAAAGATGTGGCCGCATTCCACTGGGTGGCGCAGAAGTGCGGAGTGGATTTCCAACTTCTCGAAGAGATCCGCAGAATCAACGAGACCCAGAAGGAAGTCTTCTTCAACAAGGTGCTGTCTGCCCTTTGGACGCTGCGAGGCAAACGGCTGGCCGCGCTGGGACTGGCCTACAAGGGCGACACGGACGACGTTCGCGAGTCACCCGCCATCGACATCATCAGGAAACTGCTGAGCGCAGGCGCCACGGTTACAGCTTACGATCCGGCGGCCATGGGGCGCGCCCAAGAGGTGCTGCCGGCGGCGGAGAATCTGGCCTATGCGAGCGATATCTACGAGGCATCAAAGGATGCCGATGCGGTGCTGATTCTTACCGACTGGAAGGAGTTTGCCACGATAGACCTGGTTCGACTTATTAAGGCTGTCCGATTCCCAATCGTGATCGACGGCCGCAATCTCTACCAGCCGCAACAGATGCTGGACCACGGCTTTACCTATGTGAGCGTGGGCAGGCCGACGCACTATCACGCGCAGGAAGGCAAGCCCAGCAAACTGGCCGTCTAAGGCGGTTATGCGCCGCGTGCTGGAAGGTGCAACCAAGCGGCCTGCCTGATAACTTGGATTTGGAGCATAAATCATTGATCATGCGCGTCCTTGTCACCGGCGCGGCCGGATTTCTTGGATCACACCTCACGGATCGTCTGCTGGGCGAAGGCCACTCGGTTCTCGGCGTCGATAATCTCTCTACCGGAAGCCTGAATAACCTGGCTCATCTTGGCTCGGAACCCCGGTTTCGATTGGAGGAGCGGGATATCTGCGGGCCCTTCGATCCCGGCCATGTCGACTACGTCTTCAATTTCGCATCACCCGCCAGCCCGCCGGAATATCTTCGCCTGGCCATTGAAACGCTGCGCGTTGGATCGGCAGGTGTCGAGAACACGCTGGAAATCGCGGCACGCTATGGCGCCGGCTATCTTCATGCCTCCACATCGGAGTGTTACGGCGACCCGCTTCAGCATCCGCAATCGGAGAGCTATTGGGGCAACGTAAATCCAATCGGTCCGCGGTCGGTCTACGACGAGGCCAAGCGCTACGCCGAAGCGCTGGTGATGGCTTACCACCGCTCGCGCGGAGTCAACACGCATTTGCCGCGCATCTTCAATACCTATGGTCCTCGCCTGCACCCGGACGACGGCCGGGTCATCTCGAACTTTATGATGCAGGCCCTGCGCGGCGAACCGCTGACAGTTTACGGAGACGGCGAACAAACGCGAAGCTTCTGTTACGTTGATGATTTGATCGAGGGCATTCTGCTGCTCTCGCGCTCCAAGGAGCACCTGCCGGTTAACCTTGGCAACCCAGGCGAGTTTACGATCGAGGAATGCGCGCGCGCCGTTCTTGAAGTTACCGGGTCGAAGAGTGAGTTGCACTCTCACCCCTTGCCGGAGGACGATCCCACCCGCCGCTGTCCTGACATCTCAAAGGCGCGCGCACTCTTGGGGTGGGAACCGCGCATTCCTCTCAAGGAGGGTCTGGCGAAATCGCTGGAATTCTTCCGAAGCCAGGTTGGCTCCAAGGTGGCGACCGCGGAAGTGCGCTGATTTGAAGAAACACTGAGTTCAATTTGCGGGCGATGTTGCCGTCGAATGCGGATACCGCTTGCGCTGCCTTCTGCAGTCTCAAAAAGCGTAAAGAATCACCCATGCCGACAAACTCAACAGGCGGTGTTTCCCTCCGTCAATACATCAACGGTCAGAGAGAGCAAAACTGACCAGAATCTCTTCGCAAGAGAGTTCATGGTGAAAACAGGAGAGATCAACCATGCCGGAACAATTTGAGAACCCAAAAGCAACCAAGCTGGAAGACGACACGGTATCGAGCGAATCAACTGAAAAGGCAGTTGAGCGCATTGCTGAAGAAGCTGCGCAGAAATCCACGCTCACCGAACATAAATACGACCAGGATCACAAGATCGTCTCGATCTGAGAGGCGCGCGGGGCTTCTGAGCGCTGGCTTTTTGAAACTATGCAAAAGGTCGACGGCCAACGGTAGGACCTAACCGCCGATTGAGGTGCTCCGTATTGCTCAGACGGTTGCCGCAATGCCGACTAGAGTGGGAAACGTAAGGATAGTTGGACAAGCGCCCCCCGAGATGGTGAGGGACACCCAGAACGGATTCAAAATCCTTATGGTCGCTGCTGTTGGCGGGTTTTTCTTAACGGCAACAGAGCATCCCACGCAAGACAAGCAACCACAGACGCCTCAAGGGGGGGGTCGATTATGCGCTCACTCACAGCTCTTCTAAGTACCACAGCGCTGTTCGCCGGACTGGCTATAGCGCCAACGGCATCCGCTCAGGTTATGGTCAGCATCGGGGTTCCACCGGTTTGCGCCTATGGATACTACGACTACGCACCTTACGCCTGCTCACCCATGGGGTATTACGGGCCTGGATATTTCTACAACGGGATATTCCTGGGCATGGGCCCGTGGGCCGGCTGGGGTTATGGCCACGGCTGGGGCGGGCATCGCTTTGTCAGCGAGGGCGGTGGAAGCTATCACGGCGGAGGCGGCGCCCTAGCCAATCGCAGTAATTATGCCCGTGGTGGTGGTGGTGGCGGTGGCGTGCAGCGCGCCGCCGTAACGCACACTGCGAGTTCGAGCCACGGCGGGACTAACGCTGGAGGCGCACGCCCGAATGCAGGCCATGCAGCGCCCGCGCGCAGCAACGGCGGGTCGCACGCAGCACCCGCTGGCGGCGGTGGTCATCAGGGCGGTGGTGGTGGCGGCGGCGGCCATGAGGGCGGTGGTGGGCATGGGGGCGGCGGTGGCGGCAGGCACTAGACTGTAGCTATCGACCCGGAAATCCGGTTCTACATAAAGCGGCGGAGCCAATGGCTCCGCCGCTTTGCTTTCACGGGTTTGTCATGGGGGCCAGACACGATTCATCTGCAGGTTCGAGACTGCAACGCTAGTTTGCGAGCCTGCAGTACTTTGCGAGCCAGCAGTACTAAGTGACTGGCCGCTTGCGCTAGATGGCTTTGGCTATTGCGGTGGCTGGCTTCAGAGTAACCCGCGAAATAGGAATCACCGGCTTCCGAGAGTTTTGCTCCGGGAACTGGTCGAGAAGGACGACATTGAGCAGCGACTTATTCACGTGGATTCGGCCATCGTAATTGATGAAGCCGAGCCTGCGGAAGCGATTCATGAAGAAGCTGACACGGGACCGCGTAGTGCCAATCATGTCCGCCAGCGTTTCCTGCGAAATGGGAGGGATGAGGGTGTTGAGTTCTCCCGGCTGGCCGTACTCAGCAATGAGCAGGAGAATTCGCGCCAGACGCTTTTCGCTTGAATTGAAGAGCTGATCCACCAGATCGGCCTGGGTGCGCATACTGCGGGCCAGCAGGAACTTGAGAAAGAAGTCGGCAAACGCAGGCTCCCGATGCATCTCGCGGACCATCTCTTCTCTCTCAATCCTAAGCGCCGCGCAAGAGTTAACGGCAGAGGCCGTTGCCAACCTCAGCCCCGGAATTGACGCCAGCGACTCTTCACCGACGAAGTCGCCCGCGGAGAGCATCGTAATTGTGGCTTCTTTCCCGCCCTGCGAGACGACTGTGACCTTTGCCCGGCCCTTCTGGAGATAGAAGATCGAGTCGGCTGCATCCCCCTGCGAGAAGAAGGTCTCTTTCGTTTCCAATTCAATGACCTTACGACCGAGTCCAGCCTTGGCAAGAAAGTCGGCGGAGGCGAATGCGGGGACGTTCTCTGCGCTCTTCAACATAATTTCCTCTTTGACAGGCGGGTCGATTGACGTGAACGAACCAGGTCCGAGCGACAGCCGCTTCATACAGAAGATCGCCATTCTTGTTTGCGATTCGATCGAAAAGGGAACGGGAAAGGCTTCGGACGAAAGAACGAGGCACCACCCGCAACCCACGATCGCAACGCGGTCCCGAGCAGCTTTCTGGGGGAGTTTGCGTAACTTCGTGGCCAGCTTACGCCACGCTTGAAAGAAACTACACTCAAGCACTTATTATTATCGCGTCTGCCGCAGGCTTGCGTCTGTTCACTTTTGCTCATACCGTGCAATAGTTCAAGGGATAAGGAAAAAGGGAAAATAGAGACTCGGTTTCGGGAACAACGAATCCTGCATTTTCGCCCCTTCTGTGCAGCCAACCGATGCGAGGGCAAAGTCGACGCCGTGCAATTATGACCATTCTTTGAGATTGCAGTTCTGACAGTATCGATCAATGGGTGAAGAGAAACGCAAGGATGTTTCCCTCACGATGCCATGAGCGATTGTGAGATGCGATGCCAATCGAATTGGAAGCAAAGATTCGCCGGATGTGGTTCCAGCTTTTAGCTGTAGTCGTCCTAGCCGTTCCGCCAACCATGGCGGGAGCGCAAGCACTCGACATTTCAGGGAGTTCCCCCGTCACGGCAGAACGCACGACCTTTGAGCCAATCGATCTGACCTACGCGCGGCCTACGCACAGAACAGAACTCAAAAATTACATCTTCGACGCATACGGCCCATACCCGATTGCGGGCGCAGCGCTAACCGCAGGCATCAACCAGTTCGATAATTCGCCGCCCGAGTGGCGTCAGGGAGTTGAAGGTTTCAGCAAGAGATTCGGTTCCAATTTCGGTATTGCGGCGGTTGCAACCACCACGCGCTACGGATTGGCGCAAGCCTTCAAGGAAGACACGTTGTATTACCGCTGCAATTGCTCAGGCGTATGGCCGCGGATGAGACACGCCTTGACATCTACGTTGACGGCTCGTCGCGGAGAAGACGGCCATCGCGTCTTCTCTTTACCGGCACTGATCGCGCCTTATGCGGGTACGATGACGGCAATCTACGGCTGGTACCCCGACCGCTTCAGCGCCAAGGATGGATTCCGCAACGGCAATTATGCGCTGTTGGCCTATGCGGGCGAGAACATCAGCCTGGAGTTCCTCTATAGAGGACCCCACTCGCTGCTATCGCGGATGCATTTGAACAACGCGCACGGCTCACCGATACAGGGTCCAAACAAATGAGCGATCTGGAATTGACGTCAGTTGCCGGCAGCAGCCCTTTGCTTCCAAGGCAGGTGACTGCGCCTGTGCGCTCAGTTGTGGACTCCGGCATCGGTTTGTTTAACGGCTTTTTCGAATGGTTCGGGAACCTGGGCATCTTCTCCTGGCAGGTGCTGCGGGCCGCCGTAACGCCGCCCTACGAATGGCGCGAGCTGATTCGGCAACTGGATGAAGTTGGATCGAAATCCCTGCCGCTGGTCGCGATGGCAGGCGCCGCGATTGGCGTCGTGATCTCGCTTGAAGCGCGCTACAGTTTGTCTCGATTCGGCGCCAAGTCGATGTTTCCAGCCACGCTGGTTTACACCGTGATCCAGGTCATGGGGCCGGTGATTACCGGCCTGGTGGTAAGTGGCCGGGTGGGCGCGGGCATGGGCGCGGAACTGGCATCGATGAAAGTGACCGAGCAGATCGATGCCATCGAGGCGTCGGCGATCAACCCTTACAGGCTTCTGGCCGCGACACGAATCCTGGCCTGCATCCTGATGCTGCCTCTACTGACCGTTGCCACCGACGGATGCGCATTGATGACGGGTTGGTTTGCACAGACCATGGTTGAGCCGCTGTCATTCCACCAGTTCATTTCGAACGGATTTCACGGAGCGACGTTCAATGCATTTCTGCCGCAGACATTCAAGACCGCGGTCTATGGCCTGATCATCGGGCTGATCGCATGTTTTCAGGGCATGCGCACGCGCGGAGGCGCCGCGGGCGTGGGCCGCGCGGCCACCAACTCCGTCGTGCTGGCCTCTCTTTTCCTTATCCTTGCCGACGTTGTGCTGGTGAAGTTCATTCTCGTCTTCTTTGATTAACCATTGCTTGAATCGCAGGTGAAGGACCATGGCCACAACTCACGACATTGCGATAAAGCGAGAAGATGCAGGCGAAGAAGGCAACGCGCCGGTTGTCGCGGTCGAGAATCTGCATAAGGCCTTCGGAAATCTCACGGTTCTGAATGGGATCAGCCTGTCGGTGGGTCGCGGAGAGACCCTGGCTGTGCTGGGACGCAGCGGCACCGGCAAAAGCGTACTGCTAAGGCTGATCATCGGTCTCGAGAAACCCGACTCGGGGTCGGTCTCGATCCATGGCCAGGATCTTGCCGGCCTGGCCCTCGATCGAATGGGCGAAATCAGATTGAAGATGGGTTTCCTGTTTCAGAGCGCGGCGCTCTACGATTCGCTCACTGTCGGCGGGAACGTGGCGTTTCCCCTTGAACACCATCGCAGAGACATGTCCAGGGCCGAGCGGACCGGCCGCGTAAGGAAACTGCTTGCCGAGGTAGGCATGGAAGGCAACCTCGATAAGATGCCGTCCGACATTTCCGGTGGCATGCAGAAGCGCGTGGGCCTGGCGCGCGCGCTGGCGCTTGACCCGGAGATTTTGCTGCTTGACGAGCCTACGGCAGGCCTCGACCCCATCAGTTCAGGCGAGATCGACGAGTTGATTCTCAAACTTCAGCGGGAACGCCGCATGGCATCGATCGTAGTGACTCACGACCTGCACAGCGCCAGGATCATTGCGAACCGGCTGGCCATTCTGGATCAAGGCAATGTAGTGATCGAAGGCAGCTTCGAGGACCTTCAGCAGAGCGAGATCGCGTTTGTAAAGGAATTTCTCAAGCAGTCGTAGGAGGATCTATGTCGAGAGTAGCGCGGTTGGGAGCATTCATCGTCGGAACCCTGGCGATTCTGGCGGCTGGAGTCTTTGTTATCGGGAGCAAGGAGTATCTGTTTCGGTCCACATACCAACTGCAGGCGCAATTCGACAATGTCGCAGGCCTTGCCGAGGGCGCCGATGTGCAGGTGGGCGGGGTTCACAGCGGAATCGTGCGCAGTATCGAGCTGCCACACAAGCCCGGAGAACAGGTCACGGTGGTTATGGACCTCAACCGGTCGACGCACGAGATCATCAAGCAGGACTCCGTGGCCTCGATTGAAACCGAAGGAGTATTGGGCAATCAGTTTGTAGCCATCTCGTTTGGATCCGCGGGGCAGGCAGATGTAAAGGACGGCGAGATTATCGAGAGCGCGGCGCCGCTGGTGTTGTCGGATCTGTTCAAGAAGACCAGCGGCATTTTGGATAGCAGCCAGAAGGCCATCAACAACGCGACGATGGCCACGGCGCATCTGAGTTCGGTAAGCGCCAAGATCGATTCCGGCCAGGGAACCGTGGGAGCGCTGGTGAATGACAAGCAGGTCTATGCCAACCTGGAGCAGACCACAGCCACATTGCAGACCACCATGCTCCAGGCGCAGACCGGGGTGACGGACTTCCAGGAGAACATGGAAGCCCTGAAGCATAACTTCTTCCTGAGCGGATACTTCAAGAAGCGTGGATACGAGGACTCGGGCGATCTGGCAGCGAACAGAATTAGCGGGCTTCCGCCGGGTACGCCCCTGAAGGTTTTCACCTATACGCCCAAAGAGCTATTCGATGGCCGCGATTCGGCGAAGATGAAGAACCAGAAGTCGCTTAAGGCTGCAGGCGATTTCCTCACGCAGAATCCTGTTGGCGTTGCGGTCGTTGCGGTTTCCGCGGGCATGGATGGAGATGCCCAGAAGGACCTGGTGCTCACCGAGGCCAGGGCCATGGTGATACGCGAGTATCTGGTCGAAAACTTCGGCTTTGACGACAGCCAGCTCAAGACTTTGGGAATGGGCAAACAAACAGGCGCTAATCTGGACGCGGATTGGGGCTCGATCCAGATTCTCATCTTCCCGGTGGGAACGGAAGTACCAACCGACAAACCCGAGGCGGTGGTTACGCGATCCGCCGCAGATGCCGCGCCTCCGGTTCAGGCGACCGCTGTGGTAATTCAAAAGCAATAGTTTTTGCAGACAGATAGGCGAGATGGATGACCGGAAACCGGCACAATCGCGAGGGAGCGAGCGGCGATCATGGCGAACCGGGTCCTGGTCCTTATTGGCAGCGGATGCACCGTGACTGGCGGTTTTGGGTTTGTGCGTTCCTGATGGCTGCAGCACTCGCAATCTACGTACTCAGTGGCGACCTTGCGTGGATCCCGCGCTAATAGCTTTGCCTTTCCAGGTGAGCAGTGTAGCTCAGCAATTGATTCATTGCTCTGGAACAATGAGTATGAATTGGAGTGCATGAATGCCACTTATCACAGTTGTTCTCACGATCTGCGTTGTAGGCGTGTTGCTTTGGTTGATCAATCGCTTCGTTCCCATGCAAGGCCAAATCAAGGGAATTTTGAATGGCGTTGTGGTGATTGTGCTCGTTATCTGGCTCATAAACGTCTTTGGACTGCTTCACTACCTTACCCAGTTCCGCGTAGGTCAATAGCTGGGTCGGCGAGCTGCGCCGAAGGGCAAAATCCGTCAACGCAAGACAAGCGCAATGCAACGTGGCAGAGTTCTGCCCAAAGGAGATTCCATGAGAAGCATGCTTTTGTTGGTGATCGGTAGTGCTTTCAGTTTGAGCGCGTTTGCTCAGGCCAACGCGCAAACAACGGTAATTGTCGAATCAGCCGGCTCCGTATCCCCATACCATGCGGTCGTGATCAGCCGTACGGTCCAGGCGGTTGACTACCTGCATCGCGGCGGCGTCACGGAGGTCAACTTGGCGGGCACAACGCTTATGTCCTCCGCCGACGGCAGGGCCAAGGTGCGCAGCAAGCGCGGCACCATGGAAGTCGAAGCGGAATTCGGCAACCTGCAACCTCCCACAACTTTCGGAAACGAATATCTTACCTATGTCTTGTGGGCGATTTCACCCGAAGGGCGAGCTGAAAACCTGGGTGAGGTACTCATAGGCAGCAACGACCGGAGCAAACTGACGGCAACAACAAATCTCCAGGCCTTTGCCCTGATTGTTACCGCGGAGCCTTACTTCGGTGTTCGCCAGCCAAGCAACGTCGTCGTGCTTGAGAACGTCGTTACGGCAGAGACCAAGGGAACCAGCGAGGCGGTCAGCGCGAAGTATGAGCTGATAGAGCGCGGGGGGTATCTACCCACCGGTTACAAGTTCGACCCCGTGGTACTGAGCGCCAATCTGCCTTTGGAATTCTACGAAGCGCGCAATGCGCTGCGCATCGCGAAATCAGAGGGTGCGGAGCAGTATGCGGGCGAAAGCTACCAGCGCGCGGTCCAGTCGATGAAGACCGCCGACGATTACGCCGTAAGAAAGCATGTTGAAACAAAGCCGCTGATTGCCGCTGCCCGAGTGGCGGTGCAGACCGCGGAGGATGCGCGCGAAGTCGCCGTGAAAAGAATCGATGCGGATAGCCAGGCCGCGCAACTCCAGGCATCGAGCGACGCTCAGGCAAATTCGCAAGCTCAGGCCGCCGAGGCAGCGCGTCTGCAGGCGAAGGCCCAAGCGGATGCGGCAAATGCGCAGGCTGCCATGGCTACAAACCAGGCGACTTCCGCTGCCGCAGTTAGCGCGGCTCAGGCCGATGCCGACCAGTCTCGCCTGCTCGCGCAGCAAGCGCAACAGAACGAACACCAGGCGGACTCCGACAAAGCGGCAATACGGGCGCAACTGACAGAACAGTTAAACAAGATCCTTGAGACGCGCGACAGCGCTCGCGGGCTCATTGTCAGCATGTCCGATGTGTTGTTCGACACCGGGCAATACACTTTGAAGCCGGGTGCTCGGGAGAAGCTGGCTAAGGTTGCAGGAATCCTTATCGCATATCCCGGGCTCAACATTGCAGTTGGAGGGTATACCGACAATGTGGGTGGCGATGCGATGAACCAGAAGTTGTCAGAGAACCGTGCAGGCGCCGTCCGCGATTACCTGGTGGCACAGGGCGTGGCGACACCTTCGGTAAGCGCGACGGGCTTTGGCAACACATCGCCGGTAGCCACAAACGACAACGCCAGTGGACGCCAGGAGAACCGGAGAGTGGAGTTGGTTGTCTCCGGCGACGCGATTGGAAGCCCAACGAATTCGACGATCGGAAGCTTGCGCTAGGTTTGGCGCATAACTGCTGCGGTCTGAAAATGGCCGCAGCAGATCTTATTCAATGCGCTCGCGCCACGCGGGCAAGCAAGGAGTGAAATATGCTTGGAACTATATTGATCGTGGTTCTCCTGTTAGCGCTCATCGGTGCATGGCCGCGGTGGCCGCATAGCCGAAACTGGGGATATTACCCGACCGGAGGACTCGGCATTGTTCTGGTCATCGTTCTCGTACTTCTGCTGCTTGGCCTGATTTGAGCAGGATGCGCTTTGCGGCTGCCGCGGCACTGGCGCTATTTCGAGAGTATGCTTGAAGGAGTAGTCAAGACTTCCTTCTCTCGCCTTTAGCCATCTAGGCACCGCTCCAGACGAGCACCGTTCAGGCAAGCAACAGAACGAATGGAGCGGTAATGAGCCTTATCAAGAAGATAGACGTCGAAGCGCATTTTGCCGCCAGGCGGCGCGCGCGCCAGGCCTTGGCCCGACTGGCAACGCTCCCGGCCGTGAAACTGCCGTCCGTCGCCGGGACGGCTGGCGCGAATGCGGATGCTTCGGGTTTCAGAGAAGATTTCTCGCTCGAGCATACCCTTCCGAAAGGGCCTGTGGGTTCGTCGAAGTAACTCTCGATGTAAGCAGGATCGTGCAGTTCGCTCTGAGCAGATCGGAGGGGAGCATTTTCTCCAGGCGGCACTTTCTTGGCTTGAGTGTTTCTCTGCACGCCTGACAATCTCCAGAGACCGCATCGGGTCCCCGAATCAAGGTCCGCGCGGAGACGCAGCTCACCATGTCGATGTAAGCGAAAGCAGGACGATATGTCTAGCAATGAAACGATCCACTATAAAGAGCGGGCCATTGAGCATCAATCAACGGTCAGTTCGCAGATTGCGTCCAAGGGTTGCAGCTTGCCATTGCCGACGCGCATTGCGTTTGTTGGAAACTATCTGCCTCGCCAGTGCGGCATCGCCACATTTACGACAGATCTGTGCGCGGCACTTGGCACGGAATTTGGCAGTGGCAGGCTGTTTGCGATTCCTGTCAATGATCCGGAGTCAAGCTACGAGTATCCAGAGCAAGTGCGCCTGGAGCTTGAGCAGGAAGACCTGAGTTCCTACGAGCGGGCTGCTGAGTTTCTCAATTTCAACGGCAACGATCTGGTCTGCCTGCAGCATGAATATGGAATCTATGGCGGTATCGCAGGCGGTCATATCCTGACCCTTCTGCGCAAATTGAATATGCCGGTTGTAACGACACTTCATACCGTTTTGCGGGAACCGGATGTAAATCAGCACCAAGTGCTCGAAGAGATAGCGCGGCTTTCCGATCGGCTGGTTGTGATGAGCGATCAAGCGGCTCAGTTCTTGCGCGAGGTATATACAGTTCCTGACGAAAAAATCGATATCATTCCGCACGGGGTTCCCGATTTTCCGTTCATGGATCCCAACTATTTTAAGGACCGGTTCGGCACCGAAGGGAAGTTTGTGCTTCTGACGTTTGGCCTGCTGTCGCCGAACAAAGGGATTGAGAACGTGATTCGCGCGCTGCCGGCAATATTGGAGAGACATCCGAATGTGGTCTATATCGTATCCGGAGTGACGCACCCGCATATTCGGCGGCGCGACGGCGAACGTTATCGCGAAGAACTGCAGGCATTGGCGGAAAAGCTTGGCGTGTCGTCGAATCTGATCCTCATCAATCGGTTCGTGAGCGCGGAAGAGCTGGTTGAACATGTTGGCGCTGCGGATATCTACATTACCCCCTACCGGCAGGAGGCGCAGGCCGTTTCCGGCACGCTGGCTATTGCGCTGGGCGCGGGAAAGGCGATTATCTCTACGCCGTATTGGCACGCTAAAGAACTTCTGGCGGAAAACCGGGGGGTGATCGTGCCGTTCGAGAACTCTGTGGCCATTGCGGAAGCGGTGCTTGGACTCCTCGATAACGATGGGGAACGTCACGCAATGCGGAAACGGGCTTACCTCCACTCGCGGGAGACAATATGGCCGAAGACCGCGCGCAAATATATGGCTAGTTTCCAGAGAGCCCGCTTCGAGCGCACCTTGCATCCAAGGGCAGCGCTGAATGACGATGTCGATGAGCATACCGTCGATGAACTGCCGGAGTTGAATGCCGGTCATATGTTAAGCATGACGGATGACACAGGCATCCTGCAGCATGCCATCTTCACGATACCCAATTCAAGCGAGGGTTACACGACCGATGACAACGCGCGCGCTCTCATCGTGTCGACCCTGCTGGATAAGGCGCATCCGGGCTGGGCGGCAGAAGCGCATTTGTCTCATCGGTATCTGGCCTTTTTGTGGCTTGCCTTCAATCGAGATACTGGGAGATTCAAAAACTTTCTCGGTTACGACCGCCGATGGCTGGAGGATGTTGGGTCGGACGACAGTCACGGTCGGGCGCTTTGGTCTCTGGGCAACGTACTCGGCCAATCGCGGGACGCGGGCTTAAGAGGAGCGGCTGGGAGGCTTTTTGAAGCCGCGGTTCCCACGACGCTCACGTTTACCAGCCCGCGCGCATGGGCGTTTTCGATCCTGGGCATGCAGGCCTATCTGGACTGGTTCCCTGGGGACAGAGCTATCCAGGGTTTCCGTAATACCCTTGCAAATCAGCTCCTCGATATCTATGAGCGCAGTCATTCCGCAACGTGGCATTGGTTCGAGAAGAGCCTTTCCTATTCAAATTCGAGGCTGTCGCAGGCGCTCATCCTGGCGGGATGGCGGAGCGACAACCAGAGAATGATCGAAGCTGGAATGGATTCCCTGAAATGGCTGGTTGCCGAACAGCACCGCGACGATGAGCAGATATTTGTGCCGATTGGTTCCAACGGGTTCTTTATCGAAGGAAACGAAAAGGCGCGTTTCGATCAACAGCCGGTGGAGGCATGCGCAACAGTCGCTGCTTGCCTTGAGGTATACAGGCTGACGGAAGAGTGTTATTGGTTTGAAGAAGCCCAGCGGGTGTTCCGCTGGTTTCTGGGCAAGAACGACTTGCGAATTCCGCTTTACGATGCAAAAACGGGAGGGTGCAGAGATGGCCTTCATCCCGACCGCATCAATGAAAACCAGGGAGCGGAATCGACTCTTTCATTCCTGATGGCCTTGCTGGAAATGCAGGAGGCCAAAGCGACCAACGCACGAGAACGGCAACTTGAAATGAGCATCTCTTCTTGAATCCAATTGTCTCTCCGGTTGTGTCGACAGATTCCGTTGTTGCTGAAGCTCATGTGGAAACACATACAGGGCTCCCGCTCTTCACTCGTTACGAGGGTAATCCGATCCTCACGCAGAGCAACTGGCACTATCCAGTGAACAGTGTCTTTAACGCAGGAGCCGTGCGGTTGCACGATGGAGACACGCTGCTGCTTTGCCGCGTGGAAGATCGGCGAGGCCTGTCTCACCTGTGTGCCGCACGTTCGGCAAATGGAATCGACGATTGGCGCGTCGACTCTCAACCGACGCTGCCAGCAAATTCACACGACTATCCGGAAGAGCTTTGGGGCATCGAAGATCCGCGCATTACGTATGTCCCGGAACTCGAGCAATATGCGGTAGTCTATACATCTTTTGCACGAGGCGGACCTGGAGTCTCGCTGGCCCTGACCAGAGACTTCAAAACTTTTGAGCGCTATGGCGTAATCATGCAGGCGGAGGACAAGGACGCGGCTCTGCTGCCCAGGAGAATTGGCGGCCTTTGGGCATTGATTCACCGGCCGGTGACCACGCTTGGCGCGCACATGTGGATCTCCTACTCGCCGGATCTTCGCCATTGGGGCAGTCACAAGATCATCCTCGAGGCGCGGCGCGGCGGATGGTGGGATGCGAACAAGATTGGCCTGTGTTCTCCGCCGATTGAAACTGAAAAGGGTTGGCTGACAATCTACCACGGAGTGCGGCAAACGGCTTCCGGAAGCATTTATCGTCTGGGCCTGGCACTCTTTGACCTGGAGCAGCCAGACGTTTGTTTACAACGCGGAGACTCATGGATGTTCGGTCCTGAAGCTGCCTATGAGCGCGGCGGAGACGTGAAGGATGTTGTGTTTCCCTGCGGTCAGACTATCGGCGCGGATGGAGATACGATCCAGCTCTATTACGGTGCTTCAGATCAATGCATGGCGCTGGCCACAGGCAGCATACGTTCGCTGCTTTCGTGGCTGGAATCCAACTCCAGCCCACAGGAAGGGCTAATACAAGAGCACGACGGTGTGACCGGCGCGAGGAGCCGTTGAGATGAACTTTTCAAGTCGGAATTGGCCCAGCTGGGTGCCGCGCCTGCTCTGGATAAGGCGCGAGTGCCCGTGGTGCAATTCACTCAAATTCAAGGAAGCGGAGTTGCGGCCGGTTGATGGCCTGCTAAGCATGTTTGCAATACGGCCAGTTCGTTGCATGTTTTGCTGGCGCCGCTACTATTGGTTTACGTTTCATGGAGCAAGTGCGTCCTAGTTGCGCGAGTAACTGCGGTGCTTAGCTAGAGCCACGGCCGCGGATTGGAATTAAGGCGAGTTGCCTCGCGCTCGGAATCGATTCCCATTGTCGCCAAACTGAGACTGGCAGAGGCAACGACAGGGCAGAATCGGCATGAGTTTTTCGCTTCAACAGCCTGCTAAGTTCCATGCAACCGGCGCGCATCCCTCAGTCATGCCGCCCTGGCTGACGCACCTTGGAGGAGCAGGACTTTTCTTTGTATCCGTAATCGATTCGTCGGTGATCCCGCTTCCTTTACCAGGCAGCACCGATCTGCTTCTCTTGTGGCTTGTGGCGCACAACGGAAATCCCTGGTTGCTTGCTCCCTGTGCCATTGCAGGCAGCATCGTGGGTGGATACAGCACCTGGGAGACAGGCAGGAAAGGTGGCCAGGCAGCACTGAGCCGCCACGTGCCGGCCCGTATTCTTGGACGAATCGTCGGGTGGGTCGAGCGTCATCGGATTCTCTCCGTCTTTTTGCCCGCAGTACTTCCTCCGCCTATTCCGCTCTTGCCGTTTGCGCTTGCCGCAGGCGCGCTGGGCGTCTCTCGTACGCGGTTCCTGGCCGTGTATGGCTCGGCTCGCAGCCTCCGCTACTCTTTCGTTGCATGGCTGGGCGTTACTTACGGGCGCAGGATTGTACGCATTTGGACTGGAACTCTCCACGAGTGGTCGACTCCACTGCTTTGCATGTTTGTTGGCGTGCTCGCGCTTGGCTCTTGCTATGGGTTGTGGAAGATGCGCGGCTTGCGCAAGAAGGAATTCGCTAGATAAAATGCGACCTATGGCGAACGCGTGCGTTCGGACTGATCTACCGGCTTATCTTCTCTTGCTGTTTTGTTCTACACGACAAACATGGCGATGCCCGCAGCGAACATGGCTACCGTCGTGACTGCGACGACAATCCATCCCAGGCGGGAACTTGGTTGATTCTGCATCAGCTTCTTGTCCGCGGCGACTATGAGGATAGCTACGAGAAGAAAAGGTGCTAGTAATCCATTGATGACAGCTGTCCAGTAGAGTGCCTTTACCGGGTTCACTCCAATAAAATCCAGAGCAACGCCCGCCGCGGTAGAAACAAGAATCAAGACGTAAAACCAGCGCGCCTGTTTCAACTTCAAGTTCAAGCCCTGACGCCAGCCCAGTGTTTCTGCGAAGGCGTACGCTGCCGATCCTGCAAGCGTGGGGATGGCAAGAAAACCAACGCCCACAATTCCCAAAGTGAAGAGGGTTGCCGCAAAGTTGCCCGCAAATGGCCTGAGGGCTTCAGCCGCCTGGCGCGAAGTCTCAATGTTCATGATGCCGTGCCGGTTGAGGGTGATTGCAGTCGTGAGAATGATGAAGAACATGACCATGTTTGAGAAAAAAGCGCCAACACCCACATCGATATTTCTCAAATCGAGCTCCTGAGGAGTAGCTCCTCGGCGCTGTGCCAATGTGCTTTGACCTGCCGACTTCTCTTCCTCGACTTCTTCACTCGCCTGCCAGAAAAAGAGATACGGACTGATGGTGGTGCCGAGAATCGCGACCAGCGTTGCCCACTCAGTTCTGCTGTGCGGCATCGACGGCACTAGGGTATCGCGCAGAACCTGGCCCCAATCGGCTCCCACCACAAATGCGGTAATGGGGTATGCAAAAAGAACCAGAACCAGCCACTTGAGCACGTTCGCGATCTGCTGGTATCGCAAACGAACTGTTGCCCATGAGATTAGAAGCGCAAACACAACAACAAACCAGTGAGAATTGATCCCCGACATCATTGCCGACGCATCCGCCATGCCGGCCAAGTCCGCGGCGATGTTAATTGTGTTTGCAATGAGAAGGGAGATGACGAAGATGAGCAATAGCCATCTTGGAAATCGCTGTTTGAAGTTTCCTGCCAGGCCTCGTCCCGTAACCTTGCCAATGCGAGCGCACATCATCTGCACGGCGGCCATAAGCGGCCACGTCAGCAGCGCGGTCCAAAGGAGCTTGGTTCCAAGCTGCGAACCGGCAATGGAGTATGTGGCGATACCGGAAGGGTCATCGTCAGCAGCTCCGGTGATCAATCCAGGTCCAAGGGACTTCAGCAACTCCCGAATCCAACGAGATGGAGCAGATGCCGGCACTGAAGAGTTTGATGCACGTTTCTTAAGCATCAAAGTGCAGACCCCAAAAGGATTGAAACTATCATCGGATCCTGTCCATGCATGGGCAGTTTCTGCTGCATTGATAAGGGGATTTGTGTGCTAAGCACGCGCGATCTAGGCACGTGGATCGTGAGGCGCCCCGGCTTCCTCATTGGCCTCATGCACCGCATCCACTGCTTTACCCCACGAGCTTTCAACTTTTCCCTTCAGATTCTGCGCAATTCCTTCCACCTGGAGCTTGGTATTGCCAGTCAGGCCGCCGGTTTTCTGCTTTGCGATTCCCACAATTTCATCGACTGCACCCTTCACTCGATTGCTATCCATAAACTCCTCCTGTGTGAACTGATTTCTTCTTAACTTGAATCTATTTGCCAGGTTGATTCTGGTCTGAGCAGTTTGGATCACGTCGTCGCATGGTGCCAGCCACTCGCCTCGCCGTTAACTGAGCCGTATTGCACAGACGCGGCAATCGAATCCATCTAACGTGAAAGTTACCTTGTGCGCCTCAGTGCGCGGGAAGCTTGTGACGCTGCGCATGGGTAGAAAATGGTGAGTCACATGAAAAAAGTTATGGCATTAGTAGCGGTGCTCGGTTTGACGAGCATGGGTTGGGCGGCATCCAGCCGCGAAGCAACGAACGACCGGCTCGATCATGCCGGCAGTGTGCTCCACGAAATCATGTCGGCGCCGGATAAGGGCATTCCGGAAGAAGTTCTCGAACACGCAAAGTGCATTGCCGTCGTGCCTCATCTGCTCAAGGGCGGCTTTGTTTTTGGCGCGGAGAATGGCAGAGGCATCGCCACTTGCCGCACAGCCGATGGATGGAGCGCACCTGCGTTCTTTACCATCACCGGCGGAAGCTGGGGATTGCAGATCGGGATCGAAGGCGTTGACCTGGTCATGATCATCCAGAACGACCGCGGAATGCAGCATTTGATCAACAGCAATTTTGAGTTGGGCGCGGACGCCTCAGCGGCGGCCGGACCTGTTGGACGCCATGCTTCCGCCGATACCAACTGGAAGATGGAAACCGAAGTCCTTACTTACTCACGCGCCAGGGGCGCTTTTGCCGGAGTCACGCTGAATGGTGCTGCCATTCGCCGTGACGACGATTCCACCGAAGCCATCTATGGCCACGACATCTCCACCCGCCGCATTCTGCAAGGCGATGTAGCAGTGCCGGAAGCCGCACATGCATTCCTCGATGCTGTCAGGGATGCAAAGGCACAGGCAATCGCCTCCAAATAGCCTTCAACCGATTAAGCATGCTCGCGGGCGCCCTGGGGAGAAGTTTGACCCCAGGGCGCCCGCTGGATTTAGGAGGGAAAGTTGACCTTCTTGCCTGCCATCGGTTACCCCTTTCAGTGTAGTAATAAAGCAGTGACATGAGGGAAGGGCGATTAGTTGGACAATCCTGCGGTCTACTTTACGTGCGATCAGCACCGCTCGATCCGCAATTAACAAAGTGGCGCTTGAGGCTATTTAGTAGACTACTTGCGTATGATTGCGTTGGCAGACCCAAGCATCTGAAGATGCGGATCTTGATTCCCTGGTTGGCTGCCGGGGAACCGAGGTCATGCGCGAGGCTCAGTAGAGGAGATGAATTAAGGAAATCACGCCATGGAGCATACCGGAGTATACGCTACTTACCCGAGTCTTCGTGATCGCGCAGTTGTCGTTACTGGAGGTGCAAGCGGCATCGGCGAGGCGATTGTGGAGGCCTTTGCCATGCAGCAGGCCAGGGTCGCCTTCCTGGACATTCAGGATGAGCCGGCAGCAGCGCTTGTACAACGGCTGGCTACGGCCGGCGCCGCCGAGCCGATCTATTGCCACTGCGATCTGACAGATATTGCTGAGGCGCAGCGCACAGTCCAAGCCATTTTGCAGAGGTTTGGAACCGTCGATGTGCTGGTGAACAATGCCGGAAACGATACGCGCCATACGGTTGCCGGGGTGACGCCCGAATTCTGGGACAGAACCATCGCCGTCAATCTCAGACATCAGTTCTTCATGTCGCAGGCAGTGATTCCCTCCATGCAGAAGGCGCATCGAGGTTCAATCATCAATATGAGCTCCATCGGTTGGGTCATTCCCTCCACAAGCCAAGTGGTCTATGTTACGGCAAAAGCAGCCGTCGTCGGGATGACCCGCACCCTTGCTCATGAATTCGGCGCAGATAACATCCGCGTCAATTGCATCATGCCGGGCGCCATCCTCACCGAGCGGCAGCAGCGGCTCTGGCTCACCGAGGAGTACACGGCTCATGTCCTGGCAAATCAGGCATTGAAGAGGATGATCCTGCCTGACGAGGTTGCTCGGCTGATCTTATTCCTGGCTTCGGACGATAGTTCGGCCATCACCAATCAGAGCTACGTTATAGATGCCGGTTGGATTTAGCAGAGCCTTTACCTGTGCGGCTGAAACAAGAGAGGTGACAGCGATGGCAGGGAGATCAGCTGGTAAGTATGCATTGAAACTATAAGAAAACCAGGATCTCAATTCAAGCACTAGTTTAGCTTCGGTCATTCGCCAGTAGCGACAAATGCCAGGCAGGAACATCGCAAAGGCGCAAGACAGGAATCATTCTTAGTTGTGAGGGGCGCATTCAAACGTATTGGCGTAAACGTCTCCATGGGCGGCCGTCGAGGAGCTTGATTTCAGGCGCAAGTGACCTTGCCCCGCTCTAAGGGAGAGTACTGGCGAACTCGCCGCAAAAGACTTTTTGTTTGTTCATGTTGAATAAATTGCGTGGGGCGGCGCGGCTTATTGCCGCATGGGGGTCTTATTTTGAAAGAGCGCCAGCCTTTCATTCAGGCTCTGCGCCAGGGTGGAATTGCCTTGTTGCTTCGCCAGTTCGACGGCTTGCTGCTCCAACTCGATTGCCTTGTCGAAGCGGCCGATCTCGGCATAGACGGCGGCGAGTGTGCCCAGAATCGCCGGCTCGCGCGCCGAAGTAAGCTCGACAGCGTACTCGGCCAATGGCAACGCCGCATTGCCGTCGCGGAGCGTCTCGTCGCGCGAAGTGGCGAGCACCCATGCAAAGTCATTCAGCACATGCAGGTTGTCAGGGTCCTTGCTCAGCGCCTGCTTCCAGTAGGCAAGGCCCTCCGCGCCGCGTCCACTCATCACCAGCGCCTTGCCTAGGTAGTAGCGTGCGTCCACCGCATCCGGTGAGAGCGCCTGCGCCCTCTCGAATTGCGGAATGGCATCGGGAAGCCGGCCCGATTTTGCCAGGGCAATGCCGAGGTTGGTGTGAAATTCAGCAGTCTCCGGACCAAGATCCAGCGCCTTTTGAAAATGCAGAATCGCCTCGCCCACGCTGCCTTTCGCCATCAGCGCGCGACCGAGGTTGTTTTCCCCCTCGGCTCTGGCCGGCTCCAGTTCAACTGTCTTTCTGAACTCCGCGATGGCTTGGTCCAATTCTCCCTTCGCGGCCAGCGCTAACCCCAGATTGTTGTACGCCGGCGCATGTCCCGGATTGATTGCGATGGCCTTGCGATACTCTTCCACCGCTTCGTCGGTTTTCCCCTCCGCGGCATAAACGGAGCCGAGATTGTTATGAGCCTCGGCAAAATCGGGATTGTCTTCGATCGCGGCTTTGAATTCCTTCTCCGCTTCAGAAATGGAATGCTCTCCCAACAGCGCGGAGCCCAGGTTGTTGTGTGCCTCGGCATACCCCGGCCTGTCTTCGAGCGCCAGGTGAAACTGCTCGATCGATTCGCTCGCGTTTCCTGTCTGGCCAAGCGCAGTGCCCAGGCCGTTATGCGCCTCTGCGCTGTGCGGATCCAGGCGGAGAGCCTCACGAAATTGCGCAATTCCATCGTCCACCTTGCCCGCAAAAAACATTGTCTGCCCCAGGCCGTAGTGAGCACCCGGATCGTCGGGTCCCATGGCCATGGCCTTTTTCCACTGCACGGTCGCAGCCTCGTACTTGCCTTTTTGGGTCAGGTCGGATGCAATATCGATTTGCTTGTAGAGATCCACCGCGGGCGTATCGATATGTTCGATTCCGCTGGGATTCATGTTGACGAACTCGGGAATATTCACGGCGCGATTGGCGGCCGTCGAGTTTTCAATCAGAATCGCCGGCGAGTCATTGCCGTTCTCGTCGATGTGTGTCAAGAACATCTGCGTGTAGGGTGTCCGGCTCTTGGACGAGAAAACCATCCAGCGCCCATTCGGCGAAAAGCTGTGCCACGAGTTCATCAGCCGCGTGTTGCAATTCATCAGCCGCGCTTTTCCGCCCATAGCCGGAACAATGTATAGCTTGCCGTCGGGTCGCATCAACTGGCCATTGTGCGCCTGCACAAACACCATCCACTTGCCATCCGGAGATATCTTGGCAAAGCTGTTGCTCATCCCGTTTTGTGACGCGCCGGAAATCGGCACAGCCTCCCCGCCACGGCCGCCGTTGAATGGAATGCGATAGAGATCGTATTGGATCTGCACCTCGGTAGGGTCGTTTGCGTAGGTGGCCAGTTTGCCGTCAGCCGGATTCGGGTCCTTCGCTTCCGCGCGCGCAAACACAAGATACTTTCCGTCTGGACTCCACACCGCGCTTGCCTGCACGAGCTTCGGATCGTCAGCACCGGGCAGCGGCTGCATTTTCTTCGTCTCCCTGTCATACCACGCCAGGATTCCGCGCGTAGGATAGAAAACCTGCAGGAACCGGTAATCGAGGAAGTTGGCGATGTAATAAAACTGCCAGCCCTTGGTCCCCGGCGGCTTGATTGTGGTCGCCACGTAGCGGCCGTCCGGCGAAACCTGTGACATGAATCCCAGGCGCGACTGCGAATCCATTTCGCCGGTAAACTTGGCCCACGAGATCATGTCCTTCGTGCCCACCGACATCTTTTGCTCCACGGGCACCAGCGCGTAGAGCCCTTTGTCGTTTTGTGGACCATCCATATCCAGTCCCAGCGTCTTGCCGTCGCGGCTGAAAGAGTGGCAATTGGCGCAGGAGTGCAAGTCCGTCATCACAACATGGCTGGTGGGCTTGGAAACGTCGCGCATGCGCCATTCGATCAGCGGAACCGCGCTCTGAGCCAGCGGTTTGATAACGCCCCTCTCTGTCGCCGATGGCATCAGCGGCACATCCCGATAAAAGATCGGCGCCCCGACAGGATCGCGTGAAATGGTCAGTTGTATGACGCCGCGCGACAGGGATTGCTTTTGATCGCCATCCGCATAGCCGGTAATGGTGACGGTGGCCGGACGCTCGACTGCATGTTCGCGGATCGCGGCCCACGTCGCCGCATCCGGCTTCCAGGTATGTGCGGCCGCCTGTTCCGCCGTCAAGGTTGGCAGCTTGTTGCTGTTCGAAATACAGCGCGGATCTATCTCGCCGATCTTCAACCCTTCGCCCTTCGATAACATGTGCAGGGCAGTGGAACCATCGTCAAATGCGATGTCAATCCGCCAACTGACGATGCTTTCGACCGGATCGCGCCACTGGAAAGTGGGGGCGGCCATATCGGGCGGAAAGACCGACCCATTGAACGGGTAATCGACGGTGATTGTGGCGGGTGCATTCGTTGCTCCGGCAACGATCTTGTCCAGCCCCGTCAGCCACGCCGTACAAACCATCAAACAGGCCGCGATGACGCTGGCGAATGCGCGGGCTGAACGGTTTGAGCCGTTCAGCCCGGCCGTTGGAAGACAGTTTGGCTGCTGCGGCTGATCGCCGCACTCATCAACAAAACCCATTGTGAAAACCCATTGTGCGAACCTCGGTGCTCAAAGCTTGACCGATCGGACGAACCCTGGAAGCAGGAACTTCCCGGCAAGCGAAGTATACTTCTGGACAATCGCGATGGTCACCTGCGATCTGCCTGTCCGCACGGCAATCGCATTTGGATTTTGAGCGAAGAATGAAGGGTACGGGCTTCAGCCCGTACATAAACTCAGCAAAATCAGTTGGGCTTTAGCCCCTGAGGGACAGCCTCTGCGTAAATTTGTCCTCGATTTCGTCGTGCGCCGGGTTCCGATTCCATCACAATCACAAGCCCAGACTCGTGCTGTCTCTCCCCTCAGGGGCTGAAGCCCCCTTTTTTCAATGTATTGAAGGGTACGGGCTGAAGCCCGTACCCTTCAACGCTTCAAATGCGATTGCCCTGTGCCTGTCCGCGTGTTCCTTCTCACTTCGCCCATATGCGCAGCAGCAGCACACCGTGCGACGGGACCGGCGCCGCATAAGCGCCATTCACAAACTTCACTTCCTTGTGACTCCACAGATCCCGGGCCCTCGTCACCGCGTTGGCAAGGTGCAAATCGGATGCGTGGATTGTACCCTGCGCGGCAGCGCCGCCCAGATTCACCACGCCCACGGCGACACTGCCGTCGGCCAGCGGCTTGATCCAGGTCTCGAGATCGCCGTTCTTGACGGGCGAGGCCTGCTTGCCAAGCGGGTCCTGATCGATGGAGATGACTTCCCTATTCATCAGGATCGATCTCGTCACTGGCGTCATTGTGCGGATGTCGTTGCCGGCCAGCAGTGGAGCAGCAGAAAGTGCCCACAGGCTCATATGGGTGCGGTACTCGTCGTCGCTCATGTGACCGTTGCCGATCTCCAGCATGTCAGGGTCGTTCCAGTGTCCAGGCCCAGCGTAGGGCGCTGTCGGCACCTGCTTCTCGATGTTGTCGATCATGCTGTCCCATGCGTCGCGGATGTCGCCGGTGGTGCGCCACAAGTTGCCACTGACGTCGGCGCCCCACTTTTCAACGCTGCCCATGCCGTATTCGCACAGGCTGTAGACGATGGGGCGTCCGGTCTCGGCGAGCGCGTCTCCCATTTTCTGGTAGATGGGTTGCAGCGCGTCGTTCTTGTAGATGGAGCCCGCGCTGCACCAGTCGTACTTCAAGTAATCGATGCCCCAGGAAGCCCACATCTTCGCATCCTGCGCTTCGTGTCCGTAACTGGCAGGGTAGCTGCCGCAGGTGCGCGGGCCGGGCCCGGAGTAGATCCCGAGCTTGAGCCCCTTGGAATGGACATAGTCGGCAAGGGCCTTCATGTCGGGAAATTTGTGGTTCGGCGGCAGGTTTCCTTGTGCATCCCGCACGCCTTCCCATGTGTCGTCGATATTCACATAGATATAGCCGGCGTCGCGCATGCCGCTCGACACCATTGCGTCGGCCATGGTGCGCACGGTCCGATCATCCACCTTCTCCGCAAACAGATTCCAACTGTTCCATCCCATGGGCGGCGTCGCGGCGAGGCCGTTCGACTTTACCTTGTGCAGCGCCGGCGGCTCAATGTAAGCCGGGAGGGGAATATCGTCGGCCGCGCTCGCTTTGCGGGCCACAATCTGGTCTCCCCACACCGTGGCATGCAGCTCTCCGTTGAGCAGATCTCCGGTGAGGAAAGGCTTGGGGTCGTTCCAGCCCACGCCCCACAGCTCAAAGTGCGCGCCGGTTGCCTTGCCTGTAACTTCGTTTGCGAAGCCAAGCGAATGCAGGGTGCCGCTCAGCTTGTCGCCGTCCTGTTTGAGTTCCAGAACAGCCTTTTGCTGTTCGCCGTTTTCCATGGTCTTGCCTGTTGCGGCCCAGCGGCCATTCAAACTCTGCGCGTGCGCTGGCGCCAAGAACACCGCCATGCAAACCGCGAGGCACAGAATGCCGGCGGCCCAGGTTACCGGGCCCATTCTCTCTGTACGCTCTTCGTTGACCATCTTCTTTCTCCATTCCGCAGAAAATATTTTCCTGCCAATCCCGGTTGTTCTACTTGCCTGGTTCGCCATCGGGACGAATCTCGATGACCCGCATCATGTCGCGATCCTGCTCCTCTTTTTTGTCTTTGATTTCGTCGAAGCGCTTCGATTGCTGCTCGCGGCGCTGATCGCCAGTACGCGCGTAAAGTTGCAGCAGTCCGAAGTTAGCTCCGTAGTTATCTCGATCCAGTTGAATGGCCCGCTCAAAATAGGATTGAGCTTCCGGATAGCTGCGTTTCGTCACGCAAATCTGGCCCAGTTCCGCCAACACGTCGGGAAAATCCGGGCGCAAAGCAAGCGATTGTTTCAATTCATCGGCCGCATCGTCGAGATGACCTTCCTGGCGGGCAATCCGGCCCAGATAGAAGTGTGCTTCGGCTGCGGTCTTCGGGTCCGCGATCGCCTGTTTAAGCCACTTGGCCGCGGAATCATAATCCTTCGCTCTGAAATATGTTTCGCCAAGTGTGAGAATGCCTTCCGTATCCCGCGGGCGCAGAACGTGATACTTATCGAGGTACGGAAGAGCTTGAGACGGGTCCTCCGAGAAGGACACCACCGTTCCCATTCCAAAGTTGTACTCGGGATTGTCCGGAGCCAGCCTCACTGCCTCCGCAATGGCCTTCCGCGACTCTGCATAGAGACCCAGCTTGAGGCAGATTGAGCCGAATTCATACGGCAAACTGGCGTCTGCAGGCTGCAACTCGCGAGCATGGGCCAGGTAGCCGAGAGCACCCTGATAATCCTTGGCGGTCTCTGCAATTCGGGTCAGGTCCACGAGGATAGCCGCGGACTTGCTATCCGCGACAAACGCGCTTTCCAGCGTGGCGCGGGCCTGCTCCAGCCTTCCTTCAGCCTCCTGTGCCAGTCCCAGGATGCGCAAGCCTGCGGGAGAAAGCGGCTGACGGGCGGCTGCGGCAGCAAAGATCGTTTCGATGAGATCGGCGCGGCGCGCCGCGCGTAATGCGGGCAGGCACACCATTGCATCCGTTTCGGTGAGGTCGGGGTTTGCGGCCAGGGAGGCGGCGGCTCGATCGGCAGCTTCCCGGTGCCCAAGCGCTGCTTCATCCGCGCAGAGAAGGGCCTCGGCGCCAACCTGGGCCCGAGCCGAAGCACTGAGCTTAGCCAGGTATTCCAGAGAAACCCGATAACTCTGTGTCCAGTTTGAAATGGTTGCGATCTGATAGTTTGCCTCGTCGTTGGTGGGCTCCAATTGCACCACCTTGTCGCTGAGGTGGAGCGCTTCAGCACGAGCAATGGAGTCGGTTGCGGCGGTCTGCATATCGATGCGGCTCAGATTCAGGTAAGCCGCGACCAATCTCGGGTTGTGACGTATCGCCGCAGAGAAGGCCTTTCGGGCGCCGCTTACATCTCCCCGCTGAATTTCGACCACGCCTAGCAGATTTTCAATGCCGCCGTCGCTTGGGAACCGCTTGCTTGCATCGGCTATCAACGTGCTGGCGCCGTCCAGATTGTTAGCCTCGATCTGCTCCTGGATTGAGAGCAACGTCTGCTGGTACGACGTTCCCTTATCCTGAACTGGCGCTGGAAACGCAAAAGGCGAAAGGACGATTACAAGCGTCAGCAGCGCTTCGGTTCCGGTGCGCTTCAAAATTCCGGGCAGCGTAACGCGGTTTCGATTGCCGTTTGTCACTATCGCTTTCATCCTTCGTTCCACTAAACTGTTTCGCATGATGTTACGAAATGTGAAGATACCACTCAGGCCGCTGCTGGCCCTCGCATTGCTCAATCTCACCGGGTTATGTTCTCACGGGCAGACGGTCAACGATGAACCCTCTCAACTGGTATCTCCTGTCGAGCCGCTTGGGCTCGCCCCGCAAGAAGCATCGCAACTGCAACATGCCATCGACGCTCACGACTATATCTCGGCCGAAAAACTGCTGCTGGCCGAGATTGACAGCGATCCCCACTCGCCTCGTGCAGCCCGCCTGCTTGCATTTGCCGGCAGCGTATATTTTCTCAATCGGGACTACCTCAATGCAGCCGTGGCCTGGAAGAAGTCCGAAGCGATTGCGCCGCTGGAGCCTTCCCTGCAATTTTCTCTGGCCATGGCCTACATCCGTATGGCGCATCTGGACTGGGCGCGCACAGTTTTGGAATCTCTGGCCGCGCAGAACCGGGATGAGGCGCTCTTTCCCTACTGGCTTGGCCGCCTTGACTACGACGGGCATGAATACAACCGGGCCATCGGCAACTTTCAGCGCGCCATTTCGTTGGCTCCCGGCATGGCGCGGGCTTACGACAACCTCGGACTCTGCTACTTCTATCTGAACCAGAACGATCTTGCCGTCGCGAATTACCAAAAGGCCATCGAGCTGGATCGCGGATCGGCGCATCCATCGGCATGGCCCTATCTGAACCTGGCCATCGCGCAGCAATTTCTGAATCAACTCAGTGACGCCGAGAAGAACCTGCGTGAGGCAATCCGGCTGGACCCGGATTTTGCAAAGGCGCATTTTCAACTCGGGACAGTTTTGGAAAGCCTGCAAGAACCGCAGGCTGCCCTGGAAGAACTGAAAGAGGCGGCCCGTCTTGATCCCGCCTACGCCGAACCTCACATGGCGCTGGCGCGGGTCTATCACAAACTGGGGCAGGAATCCTCCGCCCGCGAAGAGGTCAAAACCTACCTGCATCTCCATCCGTCTTCGACTCCCTGACGCGGTCTGCAAAACGGAAATATAATCCGCGGCTCGCCGATTGGGGCGCACGAAAATCGGAGCGTAGGAAGATCGGTTTGTAGCTTCGCCTCCTGGGAAGAAAATGCGTCATCCGGCCTGGGTTGCAGGCCAGATGACGCGGTGATGAAGATCGCAAATAGCAACGTCCTAGAATTCCAGGCGTCCTGAGAACTGGATCGTACGCGGCGAGCTTACACTGCCGGTCCAGCTTCCGAAGTTGCTGTTTGCGACGTCGTTATGGAACGCAACCGAGGGGCCGCCGTAGTTGCCGCCCTGCGATGCGATCAGATAGTGGTTGTTGAACGCGTCATAGAAGTTGGCCGCGAACTTGAAGTTGACCCTCTCGACGACCTTGAATTCCCTGGCGAGAGAAATATCCCAATCCTTGTACGACGGACCGTAGACGGAGGTAACAGCGTTGCCGACACCGGTGTAGCCGAAGTTGCTGAAGGGTGAGGCCGTTCCCTGGAGAGTTGCGGCGCCCCCTTCCAGGGCGTTCAGGTTGAGATAAGGCGCCCCGCTCATCGGGTTATACCCGTTCCGTCCGTGCAACTGGACGGTCTGCCCTGGCAGAATGCCTGGGACGCAACCTTCCCGCAGCGCGCCCGCATCGTGGGACGTGATGCAGGTGTTCGAGTAGAACGAGAACGGCGTCCCGTAGTCGTAGTGGTACAGCGGGATAACCTTCCAACCGCCAATGATGGCATCGGCAACGGCGTTATCGTTGGCCCACTGCTGACCCTTTCCGAAGGGGAGACTGTAAATTGCCGTGAGCTGCAGCGTAACTGGAACGTTATCCGGAACGATGGACCATGCCCGCGGCTTCTCATTGAACGGCGAGAATTGCCCGTCGTTGCCCTGGTTACCCGCTCCAGTGACGTTGCCGGACTGCACCGTATCCGACCCATCCGTGTACATCTTCTGAACCGTCATTGTCCCCAGGACATAGAGTCCATGGGACATGCGACGTTCCACCTTGGCCTGGAATGAGCTGTAAATCGAGGTTGCATGCTCCTCGTTCTGCCCCTGTAGGTTGCCGCAAATCATCGGATAGGGCAGCAGCGCCTGGGCCACCGAGGCAGAGCAGGAAGTCATCTGCGAAGCCCAACCAGCATAGGGCTGCGAGACGCCGTCCAACGTAGTCTGGTTGGCAGTGAAGTTGTCCTTCAGGTGGTCGCCGAGCGCCTGAACAGTCGGGTCGTTTGGATTGAGAACATTCAGCGGGCTCAAGGCTGAAGGCAGGTGCGTACCCTTTGTGCCCACATAGGAGACCTGAAGGAAGAACTTGGCTGGCAGTTGCCGTTCCAACGTCAGACTCCACATCTGCGAGTATGGCCGCTTGTTGCCATCGAGCGGGCGATACTTGGGCGAATTCCCGCCATTGTCGAACGTCGAGCTGATGGTGCTGGCCGTCGATCCGGTTTGCGCTGCCGAAATGCCGTTTTGAAGATAGAGGGCCGGCACCTTGAATGAGCCTGCGGTCGTTTCATTGAGCGACACCGTCTTGTTGAAGCCGTCCTGGCTCATGCCGCCATCCCATCCGGGATAGAAGGCCTGGGCGTAGTAGATGCCGTAGCCGGCGCGAACGACGGTTTTCTCGTCGAGGGTGTAGGCAAAGCCAACGCGCGGCGCCCATGCGTTCTTGAAGGGAACTTCCGGATAGGGTGCGCCATAGCTCGCCGCTCCCCACTTCGTTCCCGCGTAGGCGAGACGGCCGGCGAGGGGCTTGCCCGTTATTGTACTAATGGCGCCGGGGTTCGCTCCATTCGGATCGAAGAACGACAGGTTGTTGAACTTTTCGGCAAACGGTGTGATGTAATCCCAGCGAACGCTGAGGTTGGCAATCAGTTTGGGGCTCACGCGCCACTCGTCGCCGAAGTGCGCCGCATAGCCATACTGCCGCGGGTACTCTGCTAGCACGTTGTAGTAGTTTGTGGAGGCACCCGAAACCGCGCCCAGGTAGAAGGAAGCCATGTCGTCGCCAGTGTCGCCGGTTGCGGTATTGCCCGTCGTATCCTCTGCGAAGCCGAACGTGCCGCCGAGGGTGGAGCCGTTATGGATGCTGGTGCCTGCTTTCTTCCACTCGAATCCGCCCTTCAGCGTGTGCTTGCCGAAGACCGCGGTGAAAACATCGTTCAGGCCGTAGGTTCCGCGCGTGGTCAGATCTTCGCTTGAGTCGGCCGGGCGGGTCGAGCCCAACCCCGTGTAGTTGCTGAAGGTCATGGCCGGCATGTCCTTAGTGCTGGAAACGCCCGGAACCTTCGGCAGGGTCGAAGCTCTGTCGAGCTGGTAATAGCCTTCGTTGCGGTTCAGATAACCAAAGCTGAAGTGGTTGGTCATCTTGTTGTTCAACGTATGTTCCCAGTTGAAACGCTGAATGGGCGCGTTCTCAGGGCTGGCGGGGCCGGCGTTGGACAGCGCGATAGGAAGGTCGCTCTGCGTGTTGATGCCGCTGTATTGCCACCAGTAGGTGTAGTAGAGGTGATCCTTTGCCCCGATGTTGAGGTCGGCGCGGGCGAAGTAGACATTTTCGCTGTTAGTCAGCGAGCCCTGTCCGGATATAGGAACGTAGTAGTTGTTCAGTTCGCCACCGCTGGTCGGAGTCGGCAAAGCAGCCATCCAGGCCTTGGCAATCGAGTCCTCAAACCTGGGATCGATCACGTTGTGGCCCAGGCCGGAAGCATCTACCTTCTGGCCAGCCAGCACGCCATACTTGGCTGGATCGTTCGGGTACCATATCTGACTGCCCCAGCCACTGAAGTTTCCGGCGCGGGCGTTGGTTGAAGCGATCGTATCATTGGCGGAAACCGCGCCACCGTGATCCTGGAAGCCTTCCCAGTTGAAATAGAAGTAGCCCTTGAAAAACGAATTGGCGCCATGGAAGCCGGGAACATACCAAGGGCCGCCAACATAGGTGCCGAAGTCGTTTTCCTTATCGGGGGGACGCTTCGAGTTGCCGTATTGGATTGCGTTGAAGAAGTCGTTGCGGATGTACTCGTATCCGCCGCCATGGAATTGCTCACTGCCGCCCTTGGTCTGAATGATGAGCTGACCGGAAGTTGAGTTTCCATACTGGGCGTCGTAGTTGGCCGTCAGAATGTGGACTTCGGAGGTGATGTCGGGGGACATGCCGAAGTCGGTCTGCAGAGCGACCATGCCGCTCTGGTTCATGAAGCCTTCCGAAGTGGTCACGCCATCGACGATGGCTTCGTCTCCGGTGATGATGCCGCCGTTAATGCGTGCGTTAAAGGCGTTGTTGCCCCCGGCAGAGGTAACGCCCGGCATCATCGTCGCAATGGCAACCGAGGAGCGAGGCGCGCCTGAAACCACCAGTGGAAGCGCCTGCAGCGTTTCCGGGCTGACGCCGCCTTCCAGGGTCTGTGTTTCGAAGTTGATCAGTGAAGTATCGGCACTGACTTCGACCGTCTGATCCGTCTGGCCGACCGTGAGGTGAACATCCGAATGCCCTCGCTGGGCCACCAACAGCTCAATGCCTTTCTGGCTCACTTCCTTGAAGCCAGTCACAGTAACCGTGAGGTCGTATTTTCCTGGGGTAAGGTTACCGAAGCTGTACTCTCCGGCCGAATCTGAAACATAACTGAATTGAAAACCAGTCCCTTCGTTCACCAGGGTGAGCTTGGCGCCTGGAACCACCGCGCCGCTCGGATCTGTCACAGTGCCGCTAAGCGTGGCGTTGATATCCTGTCCGTAGCTTCGGTGGGATGTAGCGAACAAAAACATCCCAAGAAGCGCAAGGAGCAGGCAATTCATTATCTCTGACTGTCTTTTCTGCATAGTGCCTCCCTGAAGAATTGGTAGTTGCTCTCTGAGAGATTCTCTCTGAGAGCAGTTCACATTGCCTAAAGGCCGAAAGACAACTTCGGCCCCCGCGATTGAGCCGTAAACCGTTACAGCTCGCTCTTAGCCGCAAAGTCTCGGCGGAAACTCCTATCGTCAACTTCAAATGTGTTGCATCGTGTGGGTTGGCCGTAGCCGGCAAAGGTACAAAACAGCAAAAACTTCACGCCAACCCATGCTTGGTAAATCCGGTCCACAGTTGATCCGGCATTGCGGGAAAAAAAGCTTTTCCCAGTTGAAGAAATGGGCTCCCCGCGTTGGAAACGGTTACATTCATGCCTAGGCCTCCATCTCGACTCGTTCTTAATAGGAAACAGCCAACGAGCTCTTGAAGACGCGGGTTGTTTGTAGCGCGGTCATCTCGGCATTGGCAATCACCGCCAGTTAACTTCTAGTCCCTTTCAAGCTCTGACTTGTATAGCCAGATAAACCGTTTGCGGACTTTTATTTACGCGCGAATGTACTTCGGCGGAAGGGCAGATTTGGAATGAAAAAGCGGCTCAAGCCTTCGATCGCAGAGATTCCTCGTGCACTTTATGGACTATCGGTCAGGAGAGTTGTAGACAGGAAGGTGAGTTTTCCGAATCGCGAATTCAGTTTCGGCAGTCGATCCGCGGCATCGGATCCTATCCGCGATTTGCGGCAGAACAACCCACATGGTCAACCAGTCAAATCATGCCTGACGACGGGTGGGTCAATTGCGGCCCAAATCGATGCTGAAGATATTTGAACGTCGCAAATCCATGCGAATTAGTGGCCGGTTGTCGGGTGAAATCCCCGACAAAATGCAGTTGTGATGTCCGCAGTCCGCGCGGTAAATCTGTCGGACTTTCAGGTTTGGGATACCTATTTGGTAAATTGGACGGCTCTTGCTGACGCTAGCGTAGAAAAATAAAGACTTGCCATCTGGACTCCATAATGGGTCGGACACGGAGATCTTTGCAACAACTTTCCATGACCGTTTCGCAATGTCATACAGCATCAGATCTTGCTGATCTAAGGTTAAGGCCGCAATATATCGGCCATCCGGAGACCATCTTGGGCTGAACATGTCTGCGGAGTCGGGCAGATCCTCAATACGCTTTGTCTTTAGATCCAGGACTCGGATTGGCGGATGATTGCTGCTATCTCCACCCATCAGAATGGGCAGTCCTCCGAATGCCAGGGACTTTCCATCGGGAGAGAAATTCGGATCTCCGATCGCCTGCTCATTCGGGGGTAATATATATTCCGGCTTACCTCCACTCTGACTGATCCAGAAAATCTGCCAGCCTTGATTTGGATACTTCGCCATGATGGCGAGCGTGCGATTATCCGTCGACCATGATGCATTTAGGACCAGGATCGAATCAGAGGTTAATTGCAGCTTTTCAGTGCCATCGACTCGCGCCCGCCAGAGATGGCCGCGAACATCCGTCCAGGCCACCCACTGATGGTCTAGAGAGAAGACGATTCTAACCGCCTCCTGGAGGAAGTCTGTTCGAGATAGAAACCTCATTTGTGAGGGATCGAATTCTTGCTCTTCGACGGGAGCGACGGAGTCCACTCCTTGAAGGAAAATCTGTCCGTCGCGTCCTGCTGCCGGCGATGTGTAATTCAGCGGGCCATTCGTGATTTGCAAGGCTCGTTCAGTCGAGTTCCCTCTCAACTCCCAAAGATCCGATTCGCCTTGATACGTGCTTTGCAAAACGAAGAACTTGCCATCCGAAGTCCAGATGCCGCAGCATACGTTTTCAAGAGCCTTTGGAGCAAAGAACAAACGGTGCGCAACATGTTCGTCTGCGCGCAACTCCCAAAGGGAGTATTTGTCTCCTTGGAGATCCACGATTGTGAAGCGAAGCAATTTGCCGTCGGGAGACCACCGAAGCCAAGAGGGCCGCCCCGGAACTAGAGCTAGAAGTTTGGAGGGTCCGCCTTCCAGCGGCACTGTTTCCAGGCGATTTTCGGTCGCATAAAGAATTCTCTTTCCGTCGGGAAACCAGGTCGCGTCATGGGCCAGAATGTCGCCGATGCGGAAAGCCGATCCTCCGTTGGTGGGTATTACCCAGAGAGGCTCCTCCGACTCTTGCAACTCGACGCCGGAATGGCTGCGAACCAATAAATTGGTTCCGTCTGGCGAAATGTCATCGATTTCCGGCCCTTGGACCTCTGCGGGGAGGTTCATTTCCCGTGACCGGCCTGTGTCCACGTCCGTTTCGGAGATAACGATACTGCTCTGATTGATCGAAGACGAGAAGATTCGTCCATAGTCGACAGCTAGAGGAGAAAGAGTCTCCGCGGACCTGAAGCTCTGCGGATAGACTTCGCCATCGAGAGACACCTGCGAAATGCGAGGCAGGATCGGCAAACGTCTATCCAGCAGTTCCTTTAGGCCTACCACTCCAAGAATCATGGCGCTTAAAAGACCTGCAAGAAACCAGGAGAGACTTTGAATTCCATGACCAGGAAAGGCCTTTTTTCTTTGGACCAATCGATCGGGGTCTGCGGCGGTCCTAGGAGTATCTGTATTGGTTGAGATCGCCTGGACGCTGTGCGCCTTCTCAATCAGTTCCCCAACAGGCGGCTCAGCCGATCCAGGAAGTGTAGCGACAGGAGCAATGAATCGAAATCCACGCCCCGCTATGGTCTCGATGAAGCGCGGATTCTCCGCGGAATCTCCAATGGCATCGCGGATCTTCTTGATGGCGTTTCCAAGTCCATGCTCAAAATCGACAACAACATCCGATCCCCACACCTTCAATTGAAGTTCCTGCCTGGTGACCAATTGTCCCGGCTTCTCCAGCAGCGCTTCCAATACCCTGAAAGGTTGACCCTGGAGGGGAATTCTGCGGCCCGACCTCTTCAACTCTCCTGTTGAGAGATCGGCCTCGAAAATTCCAAATGTAAAACGTTTCACCTGCGCAACAGAACCAGACCTCCCGATCTCAACCGCGGCTGTGGCCTCATGTTCCATACCTCGAAATCATACCGCATACCGCTTTCTTTGAGCCGCCCCTGGAATTCTGGACCAACTCCGGTGACCTGATATCCTGAGTGACTGTACGCTTCCCGACAGGCGTGCGAGCGCAGGACATACATGTCCCCGCAGGGATGAAACCCGCACCTATACCCGCCCTCGTGCCGGGCCCAATTGCAATGTTAGAATTCGTTCACCATCAGGAGTATTCCATGCGTTCCGCGCCGCTCGATTTCACTGCAATATGTCTCAAATGACCCGTAGATCCGTCCTGTCTGCGTGTGCCGCGGCACTTGCGTCTATGGTTCCGCGAAGTGCGCTCGCCCGCGAACTCGCTCGCGTGTTTCAAACTCCTGGCGAGTTCCGGAGCGGGGGTGCCCTGGAATCGCGCGCTGAGAATGCGCCGGTCAAGGCGAACCCGTTCTGGTTTACAAACGTCGCGGACCGCTCCCATTTTTCCTATAAATCTAACAACGACTTCACGGGCAGGAAGTACTTCCCTCAGCCCATGTGCGGAGGCGTGGCCGCAATCGACTACAACAACGACGGCTTCATGGATCTGTTTTTCACGAACGGAGCCAAGCTGCCGGAGTTGAAGAAGACCGCCCCTGAATTCTTTAACTGCCTTCTGCGCAACAGGGGCGACGGCACCTTCGAAGACGTGACCGCAAAGGCCGGTCTTGAGGGCAGGAATCTGGGTTTTTGCTTTGGCGTGGCTGTCGCCGATTACGACAACGACGGTTGCGACGATATTTTTATCTGCAATGCCGGCAGCAATACCCTCTATCACAACAACGGTGACGGAACTTTCGCCGATGTCACCGCCGGTTCCGGTCTGGACCACAAGCCGGAAAATGTATTGAGCGTAGGCGCCGCATGGTTCGACTACGATAACGACGGACGGCTGGATCTGCTCGTCACCAATTACACGACCTGGACTCCGGACACAGACAAGGAATGTTTCATGGCTCCGGGACGGGATGAGTACTGCAGTCCCACGGTTTACAAGAGTGTCGCATCCAGACTTTACCGCAACCTGGGCCACGGCCGCTTTGAAGATGTTACTGAGGCCTCGGGCATCGGCTCAGCGCTGGGTAAGGGTATGGGCATTTCGATTGCCGATTTCAACGGCGATGGATTCATGGATGTTTTTGTAGCCAACGATACGGAACCGAACTTCCTCTTCCTCAACCAGGGTAACGGCACGTTCAAGGAAAGCGGATTGGAATTCGGAGTTGCCTACAATAGCCAGGGATCCTCCGTCTCCGGTATGGGTTCCGATGCCAGGGACTTCGACAATGACGGCTGGGTGGATATCGTCTACAACGATCTTTCCGGTCAGGTCTTTGGGTTGATGAAGAACCAGGGCGGCAAATCGTTCAGCGACATAACCTGGCCCTCAAAGCTCGGATCGCTAAGCCGCAACCTGTCCGGGTGGAGCATTGGCTTCATCGACTACAACAACGATGGATGGAAAGACATCTACTCCGCGAACGGCGACGTGGACAATCTAAGCGCTTCGGCCAAGCAGCACGACACGATGTTTGCGAATGCAGACGGCAAATTGCTGAAAGATGTAACCGGCGATATGGGCCCGGATTTCGGCTTTATCGGTTTTCAGCGGGGATCTGCTTTTGTCGATCTGAACAATGACGGCTTCCTCGATCTGGTAGTGACGTCCCTCGGCGAGAAGCCGCGCATTCTTATGAACAACGCTCTGGTGAAGAATCACTGGATCATGTTCGACTTGCGCGGCGCCACCAGCAATCGAAGCGCGATCGGCGCGTCAATCAAAGTGGTGACGGCCTCAGGGAGAACACTCTACAACCATGTGACGACAAGCGTTGGGTTCATGTCATCCGGCGATCGGAGGGTGCACTTCGGGCTGGGCGCGGAAACTGAGATCGCCCACGTCGAGATCCGATGGCCAAGCCGGATCGTACAGCGGATCGATCGTCCGGCGATTGATCGGATCATGAAGGTAGATGAGCCGGAACCAGCCCCAGTGCATACCGGATAACACCGCGATTTCGCACGGCACATGGAGAAACTATCGTCCCTCCACGATGGTGAGAACCTGGTCGGCTCTGACGTTGGTCAGAGTTTGTTTCACTCCCGTTGGCCACCAGAGCTCAATCTTGTCGATCGTCGTCGCCTTGCCCAATCCAAAGTGGACACGCTTATCACTCGACGAACTGTAGCCGACAGCTGTTGTGGCCTCGTTATACTGCACGCCCTCCGAGGTTGTGATTTTGATTTTTGTTCCCAACCCATCCCGGTTATCTTTGGTTCCCACCAGGTTGAGCAAGATCCAGTGATTTGAATTCGACGTGCGATTCAGGAATAACTGCGGTCTGTCATTCAGCGTCGAGACTACGATATCGATCTTCCCGTCGTTGTTGAAATCGCCAAATGCTGCCCCGCGATGAGACCGCGGATCGATGAAAGCGGCTCCGGCCGTTGAACTGACGTCGCTGAACTTGAAGTTGCCCATGTTGCGCAACAATCCGTTGGGAATCTTCGTGGGCCGATGCAGCACCTCCATTTCGTTGTCGAGAATGGCGCCGCCCGCTGCAAATAAATCCTTCAGTCCATCGTTATCGAAATCGAATGCGCCGGTGCCCCATGCCGTCATGCGGCGGCTGAATGCGGTTATTCCGGCAACCTCGGTCATTTCTTCAAACTGTCCGCCGTTATTTCTGTAAATGGGAAAAGTGTTTCCGTACATTGCCGTATGAAATATGTCCGGAAGTCCATCGTTATCCAGATCGCGGAAATCCGCTCCCATTCCAGCCACAACACCCCCGTTTGCGGTGTATGCAACGCCCGCCTCCAGGGCAACGTCAGTGAAAGTTCCATCGCCGTTATTGCGAAAAAGGAAATTCGGGAAGGTGTCGTTGGAGACAAATACGTCCATGAATCCATCGTTGTCGTAATCGGCAAATGCCAGGGCCATGCCTTTGCCGATGTATTGCGAGATGTGCGATGACTTGGAAACGTCGGTAAAGGTTCCGTCGCCGTTATTCCGGTAAAGAATGTTTGCGGTCCCCTTGAAGTTTCCTGGAGCGCAATAGGTACGGACACCGTCAATCGAGCAAGGCTTCGCTGTTTGGATGTTGTAGTCAAGGTAATTGATCACCAGCAGATCGAGTAGCCCGTCGTTGTTATAGTCGAACCAACCGGCCGCCACCGCCCACGGCTTGCCCTCTCCGGGAATCTCGCCGCTGACGCCGGCCTTTTCGGTCACATCGGTAAACGTCCCGTCACCATTGTTGTGCAGGAGTTGGTTGCGATTCACGCCAACCACGTAGAGGTCGACAAAACCATCATTGTCGTAATCTCCGGCGGCCACTCCCATCGAGTAGCCCACTCCCTTCACGCCTGCCTTTTCTGTCACGTCGGTGAAGGTTCCATCGCCATTGTTACGGTAGAGCCGGTTGTAAAAGCTGGGGTCCGATTTTTCGAGCGAAGGGATTTGAGCCCCATTGGTGAAAAAAATGTCCTGCAGCCCGTCGTTGTTGTAATCGAAGACGGCAACGCCCCCCAGCATCGTCTCGATGTAGTACTTTTGCGGGCTCACACTGTTCCTCAACTGGAACTGGATGCCCGAGCGATCAATCGCATCTTCAAATTTGATATAGGATTGCTGGGAAACCGGAGGTGCTGGCTGTACCGACCGGTTCTCCACGGGGGCCTGTTGGGGAGATTTCGCGTCTTGAGCTTGCAGGGTCTGCTGAGCCATGACTGAAAAGCCCGGTCTGCGCAACACTCCGACGGCCACCATAACAACGATGGCCGTCCAAGCGAAACTCCAGAGTGAAAACACAGAGAACCACCGGAGAAATCCGGGGAGTGAAGCGCGCGCAGATACCACTCGCTGTTGATGCGTGCCAGCCATCTTTCGGCATGAGTATAGCTTGTTCTTCAGGAAATGAGAAACGAACAGCGATCAGTTCGACTGAAATGTCGAGTACTCAGCCAGAACAGCTCGAATCCGCGGAGCAAAGCCAATGAAAAAGAGCGGTTGTTTGTAACAGCGAGTCCGGAGTCATACGCATCTCCAGTAGTGCTAGGTTTCTGACCGCTTGAAGTTGTACCAACTCTGGGTGCCCCAGGTCCCGATTTTGGGACCTGGGATAGTAGAAACTCAAGGCACGAAATCATGCGGTCAGAGTCCTAGTTAGGAAAGAACCGCGTCTCGCTTGGCGAGGCGATATGGCGGCAAACGGCCGGGTTGGCTAAGTGTTATGATGGGCCGGTCTCAAGAAATCTCAAAGGAACACGCCAATGTTAAAAGTCCTCACGTCCGTTCTTGCATTGCTTGTCGCTTCTGCTTTTACGTCCGCGCAGCCCGCCCCGGGCAGGTTCGACGCAGCCACGAAGGTTTTCCGGCTTGATGGCGGCGGGAGTTCGTATGTATTCGGCGTGAATGCGCGAGGAGAGCTGCAACAGCTCTATTGGGGCGGAAGGCTAGGCGCATCGGACACTTTTCCGGCAGCCAAAGTAATGCCGGAGTGGGCTTCGTTCGATACGTCCTATACAAATACGCCGCAGGAGTATGCGGGTTGGGGCGGCGGGTTGTATATGGAGCCAGCGCTGAAGATCGCTTTTCCCGACGGCAACCGTGACCTGGTACTGCACTACGAGAGTCACGCGGCGACCACAAACGGGTTCGACGTAGTGATGAAGGATATTTCCCATCCGATTTATGTGACGCTGCACTATGCAATGGATCCGGGAAGCGGCATCCTGGCTCGGTCAGCGACGATTGAGAACCGCGGTAGTGAGGCGGCGACAGTGGAGCAGGCCGCGGCCGCATCGTGGTCGCTGCCTGCTGCCAGGTACACGTTGAACTACCTGACCGGGCGTTGGGCCGGGGAGTGGACGCTAAACCAGGAGTCGCTTCTTGCCGGTGCGCGCGTAATCGAGAGCCGGCGCGGATCGACCGGGCACCAGGCAAACCCGTGGTTTGCGCTGCAGGCGGGCGAAGCGAGTGAAGATCACGGCGAGGTATGGTTTGGTGCGCTGGCCTGGAGCGGGTCGTGGCGGATCACGGTGGAGCGGGATCAACTGGACGCAGTGCGCGTGACGGGAGGGTTCAACCCCTTCGACTTCGGATATGTGCTACATCCCGGAATGTCGCTCGAGACGCCGGTTTTCTACGGCGGATATTCGCCGCACGGCCTGGGTGGAGCGTCGAGGCTGCTGCACCACTTTGAGCTGGAGCACATTCTGCCGTTGCCGAGTTCGACGGCGGCAAGTGCGGCGGGCGCGGAGCCAAAGGCCCTGACGCCAAAACTGCGCCCCGTCATTTACAACTCCTGGGAAGCAACTGAATTCGGAGTGAACGAGGCTGGACAGATGGCGCTGGCGGAAAAGGCAGCGGCGCTCGGCATAGATCGCTTCGTGATGGATGACGGCTGGTTTGGGCAGCGCAAGGACGACCACGCGGGTCTGGGTGACTGGTATGTGAACCAGGAGAAGTTTCCCCATGGTCTTAAGCCTCTGATCGACAAGGTTCACGCGCTGGGGATGGATTTTGGACTGTGGGTGGAACCGGAGATGGTGAACCCGGACTCGGATCTCTATCGCAACCATCCGGAGTGGGTGCTGAACTTCAAGGGGCGCCCGGAGACGCAGCAGCGCAATCAGCTGGTCCTGAACCTCGCGCGGCCGGATGTGCACGCGTACATCCTGGGTTTTCTCGACAAGCTGCTCACTGAAAACGACATTGCATTCTTGAAATGGGATTACAACCGCAACTGGAGCGAGCCTGGCTGGGACCAGGTACCTCCGGCAGAGCAGAAGCAGGTTTACGTGGAATACACGAAGAACCTGTATGCAATTCTTGCCGAGTTGCGGCAGCGGCATCCGAAGGTGGAGATTGAATCGTGCTCGGGCGGTGGCGGGCGCGTGGACCTTGGGATTCTGAAGTATGTTGACGAGGTTTGGCCTTCGGACAATACCGATCCCTTTGACAGGCTGACGCAGCAGAACGGATTTACTTATGCCTACGCGCCCCAGATCATGATGGCGTGGGTCACAGACTCGCCGCACTGGCTGAACAACCGGACCACTTCCCTTCAATACAGAATGCTCAGCTCGATGCAAGGGTCACTGGGGATTGGAGCGAACATTGAGAAGTGGACACCGGACGAAACTTCGGCGGCCAAACGGCTGATTGCAGCGTACAAGGATGTCCAGTCAACGATTGTGCAAGGCGATCTGTACCGGCTGATCTCGCCACTCAATGAGAGCGAGTTTTCAGCGACGGAGACGGTGAAAGCGGACAAGAGCCAGGCGGTGCTATTTGCCTTCATCCACTCGACGCAAGAGGGGCGCGGATTTCCAACTCTCAAGCTGAAGGGGCTGGATGCAACTGCGAAGTACAAGTTGACTTCGATTGAAGGCAAGCCGCGAGTGGGAACGCCAGAGGTCGCCAGCGGAGCCTGGTGGATGAATCATGGACTGGAGATGGACGAGGGATTCAGAGGAGATTTTCAGGCTGCAGCATTCCGGTTTGACCGCAAGTGAACGAAAGGGAGATATTGGCCGCGGTCTCTGCTCCCAGTTCTGCGGGTGCTCTGATCATCCTCATTTTCCTGGGCGGATTGGGTCTTCGGCGTTGCCGCGGATGGAAAAAACATCGTGATAGGACGCATAGACGATATATTGATATGTATCTAAGAAGCAAAAAGACTTCCCGATCGCAAGACCCGTATGTGCAAGTCTACCCAATTCGTATCTGGTGCTTTCGATGCGTCGCCCCCCAAGGGAGCCGTTGAGATCTCTATCGTCTTGCCGTGCCTGAATGAACGCGAGACGGTTGGTATATGCGTCTCAAAGGCGCTTTCGTCATTGCAATCTGCTGGCCTCAGCGGCGAAGTAATTGTTGCGGATAACGGATCGAATGACGGTTCCGTGGAGGCCGCACAAGCGGCCGGAGCTAGAGTGGTGCCTGTTGGAGACCGTGGGTACGGGAACGCTCTGAAGGGAGGCATTCAAGCCTCTCTTGGAGATTACGTCCTTATGGCAGACGCCGACGATAGTTACGATTTCGGCCATATTTCCCGGTTTGTTGAACAGCTGAGAGCCGGTTCCGACCTGGCGATGGGCAACCGTTTTCGCGGTGGAATCCAGACCGGAGCGATGCCTCACCTGCACCGCTATCTCGGCAACCCCGTGCTAACAGCTTTGGGCAGATTTTTATTTCAATCCCCTTGCCGTGATTTCCACTGTGGAATGCGCGCCTTCCGCAGAGACAGTTTTGAGCGCATGGACATCCGTTCAACGGGCATGGAATTTGCCAGCGAAATGGTGGTAAAGGCCAGCCTGTTGAGGATGAGAGTGACCGAGGTGCCGACGACGCTCTCTCCTGATGGGCGCAGCCGTCCACCGCACCTGCGAACATGGCACGATGGTTGGCGTCACCTGCGATTCCTGCTTATGTACAGCCCTCGATGGCTCTTCCTGTATCCGGGCATAGCTTCCTTCCTCGCTGGATTAGCGGCCAGTCTATGGCTCGTGGTGGGCCCTCGCCGAATCGGCGGGGTTGTGCTCGACGTCCATACTCTCTTATATGCTTTTGGTCTTACGCTGGTTGGCTTTCAGTCGATGGCGTTCGCCGTATTTACCAAAGTCTTCGCAATTACCGAGGGACTGCTGCCCGAGGACCCGAAGCTGAACCGCCTCTTCAAATATCTCAAACTTGAAACCGGGTTAGCCATTGGCGGTTCGCTCATAGTGTCCGGAATTGCCGGCTCGATCTTCGCTCTTTCCAGTTGGGCTCGAAGCAACTTCGGCCCAATGGACTCGGAGAGCCTGCTGCGCATTGTCATGCCTTCCGTCTTTTCCCTGGCGCTTGGGGCACAAATCATCTTCAGCAGTTTTTTCCTGAGTATCCTCGGCCTCCGTAGGCGTTGATCAAATGAGTCAAGCTGAATTCGATCAATTCGCCACTAGCTACAACAAGGACTTATCGAAGTCCCTCGCCGTCACAGGCGAGGGCAGAGACTTTTACGCCCATGGCAGGATAGATTGGACGGCAAAATGCGCAGCAGATCTCGGACTAAAAGTGCGCCGCATCCTGGACTATGGTTGTGGTGACGGCGCCAACGCACCCATGCTGGAGGCCAGGTTCAAACCGGACCATGTACTCGGAGTGGATATCTCAACGTCATCTATTGCGCTCGCCTCAAAATCGCACATATCCGAAAACGTATCGTTCCTTACTACAGATGACTGGGTTCCAGATGCAAAGGCTGACCTGGCCTACGTCAACGGGGTATTTCATCACATAACGCCAGAGAACCGAATAGACACTCTCCACACAATTCGTCGAGCGCTCACCGGTGATGGGCTGCTTGCCTTCTGGGAGAACAACCCTTGGAATCCAGGTACGCGCTATGTAATGTCGCAGTGCAAATTCGATGAGAACTCCATCACAATCAGCCCTTGGGAAGCACGAAAAATGTTGTCCCAGGCGGGGTTCAGGATTCTCCGTTCCGATTTTCTCTTCTTCTTCCCTCGTCAATTGAGCGCGCTGCGGCCTGCCGAACGCTTTCTAAGAGGACTTCCGCTCGGCGGTCAATTCCTCGTGCTTTGCCAATACTGATCCCACGGGACTATCAGATAAACGCTCCGCTTTTCTCGCAGTTGCCCGCATCGATGGCTTAGTAAAATGAAAATCGAAAACCACATGTCCTCTCTTCAGAAGATAACTTGAAAGGCTACCGTGATTAATATTCAGCAGAGTCGAATTAAAGTCGGAGCATGGACCATATGCATAGGGTTCGCGCTTCTTCAACTCTGGTCGGGGCGGAACTACACGGACCCGGACGGAATTTCCTACCTCGACATGAGTGACGCATTGCTAAAGCACAACTGGCATATGCTCGTTAACCCCTACTGGAGCCCACTTTACCCATTCTTAATTGGCATAGCCAGGGGACTGATCCACCCCAGCGCTTACTGGGAACTACCCGTTGTGCACCTGGTAAATTTCGCCATCTTCTTGGTAGCGCTGGCAGCTTTCGAGTTCTTCCTGGTTCAAGCCCTTCCTCCCAACACTCCCATTGATGAGCTACAAGACCGGGAACCGATGTTTCTGCTGCCACCATCTTTATGGACCCTGCTTGGGTATAGCTTATTTGCCTGGAGCGCATTGGTATTGGCCAAGGGCATACGAGGAGTATTCCCGGATCTATTGGTTGCTGCGTTTATCTATCTTGACGCCGGTCTCTTGCTTCGGATTCGCGCCGGTGCAAAGCAACTCCCTAAGTTCCTCTTGCTCGGTCTCAGCCTTGGGTTGGGCTATTATGCAAAGGCAGCCATGTTCCCCATTGCTTTTATGCTTATGGCCGTTGCGTTTTTTGTGGCTGGCGAATGGCGAAAAGCAGTTCGTTACTCGCTCGTAATGGCCCTTGTCTTCGGCGCCGTCGCTGCTCCCCTCGTTATGGTTACCTCGAAAACTGCTGGTCATCTCACCTTCGGTGACAGTGGCTCGAATGCTTATGCCAGGCTTGTCGGAGGAGAGAAAACGTTCCCATTCTATTCCACCACTCCTCCGCCCTATTTAATACACCCTTTGAATAGGATCCATCATGACCCTAACGTGTTCGAATTTGGCCATCCTTTCATCGGAACATATCCGCTCTGGTACGACGTGACATATTGGGACGCTGGCTTTAAGACGCGTTTTAACCTCACAGACCAGCTTCGTGTGATCGTTCAGAGTGCGAAGAGATTCTTCGGCATTCTCATTAAGCCTATGGCCGGCCCGATAACTTGTTACCTGATTCTTCTTATATTGAGCCGTAGTTTATCCGGGTGCATGCGGCGCACCCTTAGGGGCTGGCCACTGATCGTCCCAGGCGTTGTTGGGATCTGCATGTATTCCCTCGTTCTCCTGGAGCCACGTTACATCGCTGCCTTTGCGGTCCTGATATGGATTGGGCTTTTGTCTGGAATCCGCATCCCGAAAAACCATGATTCATTGCGGTTTGCCCAAATCACAATGCTGGCGTTCGCTGGCTGGCTGACAGTCATGGTTGCCGGACTCTCCGTTTACTATTTGGCCCGGCCACTCCCCATTCTCCAAGGCCATGGAGGGAGGTACTATCAAGTGGCTGAAATCTTGAATGCGGATGGACTGCTGCCCGGCCAGGCAGTGGCTGTTGTCGGCCCTGCATTTGATGGGATGACCTGGGCACGGTTGGCGCGGCTTCGAATTGTTGCCCAAATTCCCCCCGAAGACGTGGATGACTTCTGGCGCGTCTCGGACCCCCGTGTAGAGACAGAAATTTATAGTGCCTTGGCGAGCGCCGGAGTAATGGCTGTTGTGTCGCAAAAAGCGCCGTCTTTCGGCAGGCTCGCGGACTGGCAAAAAATTGGCGATACACAGTACTACGTGCATTTCCTGAGCCCGCCGGGAAGCCGATAGATCGGGAACCCCCTTGGAACGCCTGTCGGCGGGCTCGGAACGCGTCAGGCTACCTGTTGGCGCCTGGACACGGGCAAGAGCGACACGGTTCGCGGACCGGAGCCGTAGCCGTAGCCGGCGCTTGCAGTTGTTAAACTAACCAGATGAGAACCAAGACCGCAATTTCTGCAATTGTCGCCGCAGTCTTGCTTGCCGTCGTTGCGGTTTCCATCAATCATCGCTACTCGGATGATGCGAGGATCGCCCCAATCGCGGTCAATGACAACCCTTCCACGAGGGTACTTGTCATTGGCGATTCCTGGGTCGCAGATAGAGTTCTGGATGAGCCCATCCGTGACGCTCTCGCCCGCCGTACCATCGTTGCTCAAGTTCACAGCCTCGGCTATTCCGGCGAGCGGACAGGTAAGATTTATGAGCATCTTGCAGCGTCGCAGGAAACTGCCGCAACCTGCGTGATTGTCGCGGGGATCAATGACAGTATCGGACATTTCGGCGCCCACTACTATGCGCACCATATTCGCCTGCTTGCAAAACTGGCTCTGCAACGTGGTTGTTCCCCGCTAATCGTGGAACTTCCGCAATACGATCAGGAGGGAGTGGTGGCCGGCGATGCTCCTGCTTACTTGAGGGTCCGTAATCTTCTATATCGGTTCATCTTCGATCACGGGTCCTTTGCCCCCATCGATCAATACCGCCAACAGGCTCGGAACGACATCGCCGGCCTTCACGTGAATCTTCTTAATCCCGATCCCGCCATCGGATCGCCCACCACTCGGCCTGAATTGTGGGAGAATCCATCGCACTTGTCTGCGAAAGGGAGGATTGCTCTCGCAGACGCAATAGCTTCAGCGATTTTCGCTCGAATGCATCAGAATGTCTCAAGTTGAATCACTCGGATGTGGTGCCGAAGACAACAGAATTGTATTATCGCTGGATGTAGCATTTGTCCTTGCTTTCACTTGCAGGAGCTGAATTTGGAACATGCCGAAACATCCGCACCTATGGCGAACACTCCCTTCAAGGAGGGGAGTAGAGTCGTTTGGTTCCTGGCACGATACTTCCTTGGCTTCGCCATTCTTTGGGCCATATTCTTCGGTCTTTACAAGGCGCTTCCATTTCTCACTCCCGGAGCTGAAGTAATCTTTCAGGCAAAGCTCGACCGGGAGTTGAGAGGGTCCATATTTCCACCTGACTCGACTGCCCACAAAGTTATCATCTTTGGTGATAGCAGGATCCTGGCCGGATTTGTCCCCGAAGAATTCGACGCCCTGGCTGCTGAACATGGCCTCAACGTTGTTTCTTTCAACTCGGGATACCCGGGAAACGCTCAGTTTGTGCCTCAACTGGAGAGAATCGTTGCAAACAAATCCAACGTTCCGGACATCCTGCTATTGACGAATCCCTGGGGAAACTCGATTCAGTCAGACATTCTTCACCCATTGCCGGACGACGGCGCAATCGCAAACCGCCTTTTCCCGTTCAGAGAGCTTATTCGCAACGCCGCCAGCGTTCTGGCCAACGTAGGCAAGCATGGCGGCATGCTCAACTTCATTCGCGATTCGAAGTTGAATGTTGCTAGAATGCAGCAGGATCGCGGCTATTACGCGCTTTTGGAATTGGCTGAAACTCCCAATGCAACTCTGCCCGACAACTTCCATTTCACTTCTGACCTGCCCAACAAAGTCGATTTGCGCACTGCCGACCCGGAGAGCAAGGAACTCACCGCGCTAAACGCCATTGTTCGCGAGCACAGGATACAGTGTTACTTCGTTCCCAATCCGGTACGCGCGGGAATGAGAGCCCCTGCGCCCGAAGTCGACCGTCAATTCGCTGAATTGCTCGATCGGTACACTTCCTGCAAGTTAATTGGTCCAGATTACTATCTCTATCCCAATCGTTTGTATTCTGATGTTTGGCATACAAATCCCGCGGGGGCCAGGATCTACACCGAAGCACTTTACAAGCTACTTGCCAAGCAGATTGAGGAGCACTGAAGATGCTTTTCAATACGTTCCATTTTCTCTTTTTTTTCATCGCTGTCTGGGTGCTCATCCTGGCCCTGCGCGGCGTTCCTCGCAAACTTCTCCTGCTCATCGCCAGCTATTACTTCTACATGTGCTGGAACGCCAAGTATATCCTTGTAATCCTGGGCATCACGGTTATTGATTATTTTGCGGGTCTACTGATCGAGAAGAGTGCAGAGCATCGATCAAAGAAACTCTATCTCGCGCTTAGCCTATTTTGTAACATCGGGCTCCTGGTCGTTTTCAAATACTTCAACTTCCTCAGCTTATCCACCGCGGACCTTTTCCGTTGGTTAGGACTGGGTTATGACGCTCCGCTCCTTCATACCCTTCTTCCTGTCGGGCTGTCCTTTCACACTTTCCAAGCCATGAGCTACACCATCGACGTGTACAGAGGAAAAGCTCCGGCGGAAAGGAGTCTGCTTAACTACGCTCTCTACGTGGCATTCTTTCCGCAAATGGTGGCTGGCCCCATCGAGAGACCAAGAGAGCTTTTGCCCCAGTTTTATCGTGATCCCAGCCTTCGTCTCGAGCGCGTACGCTCCGGGATGGAACACGCAATTTGGGGACTCTTCAAGAAGATGGTGATTGCAGACTCGCTGGCCGGTTTTGTGAAAATGGTCTACTCCACGCCCCAAAGCTTTTCAGGCGCTGAGCTCGCTGTTGCTACGTTGGCATTCTCTTTTCAGATCTATTGCGACTTCTCTGGATACTCTGAGATAGCCCTTGGCGTAGCGCGCATGATGGGCTATGAACTCCGCGTCAACTTTGCCCAGCCCTACTTTAGCTGCTCGGTCGCGGAGTTTTGGCATCGCTGGCATATATCGCTCTCAACCTGGTTCCGCGACTATGTATATATTGCTCTGGGTGGGAACCGTGTCGCTGTTCCCAGGTATTACTTCAATCTGCTCGCAACTTTTATCATAAGTGGGTTGTGGCATGGTGCGGATTGGACATTCGTTGCATGGGGAGCGCTCCATGGCGCCTTTTTGATCTTTTCCAAGATGACTTCAGATCTCCGCTTGAAAGTACGCGAGTTCCTGTTTCTCGATCGGTTCCCCATGCTATTGGCCTGCCTGCAGAGGATCTCGACCTTTGCGCTTGTTACTGTTGCCTGGGTCCTGTTCCGCGCTAAAGATTTGGGCTCAGCCGTGTACATCGTGACTCACTTCTTGCCGCTGGGCCATTTCAACCTCTACAACCTGAACGAAGGCGGAATACCTCGCGTGAACGCCCCTTTCCTGCTGTTCTTCATTCTTGCCATGTTCGTTGTTGAATGGTGGATCATGCACCCACACCGTGCGCCGCGAGCTTTTTCATCACCTCCTGCACGGTGGTTCTTCTTCCAGGCGTGCGCGTATAGTATCGTGTTTTTCGGCGTGTTTGGGCATGTCGATTTCATTTATTTCCAGTTCTAGGGTTACTGCGTTATAGGAGTCCGCGAAGACAGCACGGACAACGTGGTAGAAAGCGGGCTTGGTGGGTTGCGATCTGCCGTCGCACTGTGGCAGCAAGGCGAAACCAATCCGGGCAGACGTTTTGCGGGGACAACAAGGCCTTCGCTGTTGGAACAAAAGCGAAAAAGGTGGCTAGCCGGGCACTCGGGGATATATTCTCTGGTGGCGGGCCAAGCAAAATGGACATTCAGGTTAACAGGTGCATCCAGCTTGACAATCCGCAAAGCCGAACGGTGACATCGCGACAATGGACAAACTTTCCCGCAAGTCCTCGAAGATACCTTATCTGGATGGTTTACGTGCCTACTCCATCTTGGTAGTTGTCCTGGGCCATTCTCTTCAGCCCGATTCCTGGCTTCAGAGTAAGTGGTATTTGCGGACGTTTGTGACCGACACTGGGCTGGGAGTCCGCATCTTTTTCGTCCTGAGCGGCTTCCTGATTACCACCCTCCTTCTGAACGAGAGAGAAGCAACCGGCCGCATCTCGATTCGCGGGTTTTATGAGCGTCGTATCGCGCGTATCGTTCCGGCTCTCTATTTATATATTGCTGCTGTAGCCATCCTCACAGTGTTCGGAGTTATGAGGATTCCGCTAGCTTCTTTTTGGGCCGCGGCAACTTTTACCGTCAATATCTCCAAGGTGTGGAGTTTACATGGACCCTCGATCCAAGTCGAAGTCTTCGGCCACCTCTGGACTCTTTCGGTCGAGGAGCAGTTTTATCTCATCTGGCCTGGCATTCTTGTCTTCTTGGGCCGGCTTTGGTCGCGGCGCCTGGCCATTGCTTGCGTCATCCTGTTTCCTTTCATCCGCTTTGCGGTCTACCTGTACTGCCTACATAGGGGCATTGCTTTGGAGTTCACGAAGGCTGTGCTGTTTCGCGCCGTTCAGGATGTACTGATGTGGGGAGCGCTGGGAGCATTTGTCGCGCAAGCTGGCATAATGGATCGTATGCGGACGCAACGTTTCCGCTGGGCATATCCCTGGATTGCGGCGCTAATCCTCTTTGGTCTTGGAGGGGTAATGCAGGCCTATCCTTGTCTAGGGCTCAATGACATATTGCTTCCCACGCTACAGAGCCTAGCCACGTTGCTGCTGATGTTTTGGCTGCTTTCCGGGGAGGGTGGTCTGCTGCGCCGGATTCTTGAGTCTTGGCCTGTGGTTCAGTTGGGACTACTCTCCTACAGCCTCTACATCTGGCAACAACTTTTCATTCTGGCGCCCGGAATGAGGTGGCTGGCCTTCCCGTGGAATATTCTCATCGCGCTGGCAGCGGCGATCGTCAGTTACCGGCTCGTGGAGGTTCCTATGCGAAAACAGATCAGAAACTGGTTCTCGCAACCCCAGATCGCTCACTGAGGCCGGTGTCTTCTGCGGTTGGGACTATAGCCTGACTGGGAATGTGCCTTGGGACTTCGCCTACAAATCTGGCCACTATACGACACTGTAACTTTTGGAACTTACTCAAAAGTATCCGCCAAGCTTCCGTCCAAGGTTGATGAATGGTATCTCCACAAATCGATAAACGGTCCATGACGCTGCAATTACAGAAACGAGGCAAACTCCGAAGATAATTATGAGTGGAAACTTGCCATAAAGCGAGCTCAACTCCGTCCTCGCCGACAATACCACCCCGCAGCAGCGCATCATCTTCGATCCCATTCCGCGCGTCGCTGGAATCGAGCCCTCGGCCGACCCGCTCCTCGAACTGAGGCAGCTATCTATCTGCTCAGCGGACGCGAACGCCGCTCCGCAAAAATGGAATGGCCTGGAAGTTCAAGAACGGAAGAGCCTGTGAAATAGAGCACCCGCTGCGACTAATCCATGCGATGAGGCACTCCCCGCATCGCCTAACTCGACCTTATCAATACCGGCCCACAAAAACAGCAGTCCCCGCAAATCTCCAGGCCATCGGCACACTCAGGATCAGGCGGTCGATCTGCCGATAGAGCCGGTCGCCCTTGGGCCAGATGCGCGACAGCCGGCCCAGCACACGGAAATGATGAGTCTGCGACTCTGAGAAAAGGCTCGCAACATACCGCATGTCCTCTGGCCGCAGCTTCCGCTCTCCCTCATCGAGTGGACCGTTTGGAATAAGCGAGTGATCCCTCAGCCATTCCAAAGACTTCAAATAGACGACTGGCTCGATCGCCACAAAGGTGCCGCCGGGCTTAAGCCACCGCAACAACGCGGGCATCACATTTTCAAGTGGAAAACAATGGTGCAGCACCTTGTTTACCACGATCACGTCCACCGGCCGCGGCTCGACCTCCCCAATCTTCCCGAACACCATCGTCACCCGGTCTGCCAGGCCGTCCAGCTCCGCGCGCCGCCGCGTCAAATCAAGCAGCCCGTGATTCACGTCGAGTGCGTACACCCGATGCGCCCCAAGAAATGCGATCTGTGTGGCGATTTCCCCGGTTCCACAACCAAAGTCCAAAACGTCTTTGCCTTCCAGCGCAATATTCTTGTATACCCATTCCTTCGGGTAGATCCGCCAGTTGCGGTTCTCCCGATAGCGTGCCCAAATGTTTTCTGAAGTGCGGGTTACCTCTTCCTTCAATTGAACCCCGGTGGCTTCCAGTTTCATGACTGCTTCCATATAGGTTTCCATCCGCCCTTCAAGTTCGCTTGTATCATTCGTACCCTAATCCGCCGCTTTACACCTGTTCAAATTGATACAGAAATTGCAAAATACCGGGCTCACTTTCCACAGCGCCGTCGCCCGCCGTAGCTTGGCTCCGACCTCAACTTTTCATTCCCATCCCGCCCCACAATATGAGAGAATCACCGCGTAGCAGCCCTCGCTTCCCCAAAAAGCAACATCGAATCCCGTTCGTTCTCAAATAGATAAGGAATTCCTCATGTCCGGCAATGCTCCAGATTGCATTCTCTCTCTCGAGGTCGAATACAAGGGCGAAGTGGCCTATGTCAAGTGCCACGGCCGCCTCATCGCCGAAGTCGGAGGCAATTTCTACACCCGCGTCCGCCAGCTCATGCCCGACCACAAGCGAATCGTCCTCGACCTCTGCGACGTTTCTTACATGGACAGCATGGGCCTCGGCGCCCTGGTCCGCCTGGTCGTCTCCGCCAAATCCAACGGCTGCTCGCTCGAGCTCATCCACCTCGGCAAGCGCATCCGCGAACTACTCGGCCTCACCCATCTCCTCGGCTGCTTCACCATCATCGGCGAACAAGGCGTCACCCTGGGCTTCTAACCTGAGCTCTCCAGGCAGCCCAAACAACCGCGTCAAAGTCTTGTTCTCAAGGGAACGCCGCGCCATTGCAACGGAGGGGGCATGGGCCTTCACAGGCTGCGAAAAAACTCCTGTTGCCACGCTGTCTTGAAGTGGCACGACTTTAGTCGTGCCGCAACTGCCGTAAAATCAACGCGGGCTTTAGCCCCGGAGGTATGCTTTTCGCGACTTCAGCCCAAAACCAGGCTTTTTCCGCAGCCTGTTTAGCCCCCAAGGTATGCTCTTCGGGCGTTTCTTCCAAATTCAACACTCTTTCCGCAGCCTGCCTAGCCCCCAAGGAAATGATCTTTTTCAATCTGGCGTCAAGAAAAAATCCCCCTCCCCAGGAACCGCCCGCGCCCAACCCGCGTACTTCAAGACAATCATGTTCACCGACCTGAAACTCGCCTTACGTCAGTTGCTCAAATCGCCGGGCTTTGCCTTGACGGCCATTGTCACCCTCGCCCTGGGCATCGGCGCCAACGCCATCGTGTTCAGCGTCCTGAATGCTTTGATTCTGCGCCCGGTGAACGTGCCCCATCCGCAGAGTCTCTACATGCTGCAACGGAACGGTAATCCATCGCAGTCCTACCCTGACTATCTGGACCTGCGCGACCGCAATCAGACCTTCGAAAGCCTGGCAGCGGCCCAGATCATAGGCGCGGTGGGAGTTAATTACGGCGGAAATCCCACCACCGCCTGGCCCATCCTCGCTAGCGGAAATTACTTCGATACCCTGGGCGTTCAGCCCTATCTCGGCCGCTTTTTCCGTGCCGCCGACGAGAAAGGCACAGACAGCGCTCCCTACGTCGTTCTGAGCTACGCCTTCTGGCATACCTATTTTCACGGCGACGCCGGCGTCATCGGCCGCAGCGTTGAAATCAACAAGCACGGATTCACCATCCTCGGCGTGGCGAAACCGGATTTTCGCGGCACGGAGCTGTTCTTCGCGCCTGCGTTTTGGATTCCTATCGTCGAGCAGCCCACTGTGATGGGCAGCAACCAGCTTCAGTATCGCGGCAGTCACTCACTCTGGGCGATAGGCCATCTCAAGCCTGGAGTCACCGTCTCCCACGCGACCGCCGACCTGAACTCCGTCGCCGCATGGCTGGCAAAAACCTACCCCTCGGACGATGAAGGTTTGAATTTCACACTGGCGCATCCCGGCCTGATCGGCGACATGCTCGGAGGTCCGGCCCGCGCCTTTATGGCCGGCCTCATGCTTCTCGCCGGCCTCATCCTGCTCGCCGCCTGCGCCAACCTTGGCAGCCTGTTCGCCGCGCGCGCCGCCGATCGCGCCAAAGATACCGCCCTCCGCCTCGCCCTCGGATCCAAGCGCACGCGCATTCTGCGCAAACTCCTCACTGAAGCCATTCTGATATCGCTCGCCGGAGGCGTCATCGGCCTCGCCGGCGGCGTCCTCATCCTCCACCTGCTCAGCGCCTGGCAGCCCATTCCCGATGTCCCCATCAACGTTCCCGTCAACCCCGACGTTCGCACTTACCTGGTCGCGCTCCTGCTCTCGCTCGCAAGCGGATTCCTATGCGGCATCATGCCCGTTCGCCAGGTCATGCGCGCCGATCCATGGCAGGTCATTCGCACCGGCATGAGCGGCCCCGCAGGCTCCCGCCGCTTCACTCTGCGCGATGCGCTGCTCGTCACCCAGATCGCCATCTGCGCGGTCCTCGTCACCTCCTCGCTCGTCGCCGTCCGCGGACTCGTGCGTTCTCTCAGTAGCAACTTCGGCTTCCAACCGCGGAACGCATTGCTTGTCGGAACCGATCTGCACATGGCTGGCTACGATGAAGACCGCATCCCGCATATGCAGCAGCGCATGATCGATGCGGTTGCCGCCATTCCCGGCGTCGATGCTGTCGGCACCAGCAGCGACATTCCGCTAAGCCTGGGAGGCGGCGACTCCTACGTCTACACCGACTCCACCACCGACTTCCGCCCCACCAACTTCGCTGCCGACGCCATGAACTATCACATCTCTCCCGGCTACATTCAGGCGGCAGGCACTACTCTCCTCGCCGGCCGCGACTTCAAGTCCAGCGACGACAAAACGGCCCCTAAAGTGGCGCTCGTCAATCGCCGCTTTGCCGTCAAAGTCTTCGGTTCCGTCGACAAAGCTATCGGCGGCCATTTCAAATTCTGGGGCAAAGAGCGCGCGGAAGTGGTCGGCGTGGTCGAAGACGGCAAATACCGCACCCTCACTGAAGATCAGATGCCTGCCATGTTCTTTTCATTCGTCCAGTATCCAACCAGCCAGACAAATCTCGCCGTGCGCTCTCGGCGCAGTCCGCAGGAAATTGCGGCCGCGCTCGATACCGCCATGCGCGGCCTCGACTCCAGCCTGCCCTTCACCGTCAGAACATGGAATGAAGAGATGGATTCCGCCCTGTTCGCCGCCCGCGTGGCCACGGTTGCTCTCGGCGTCCTCGGATTGCTGGGCGCGCTTCTCGCCGTCACCGGAATTTTCGGCATGGCTTCTTACGTAGTCAGCAAGCGTCTGCGCGAGCTCGGCATTCGCGTCGCTCTGGGCGCATCGCAGCGCCAAATCCTGCGCGCCTCGCTGGGCCGCGCCTTCCGCCTACTCGCCATCGGCTCGGCCGCCGGCCTTCTACTCGGAGTGCTAGCTACCCGCGTGCTCTCGTTCATCGTCTACCAGGCCACGCCCAAAGATCCCCTCGTGCTCGTCGGCGTAACCGTGACCATGCTCTTCCTCGGTCTCATCGCCGCATGGATCCCAGCCCGCCGCGCCCTGGCCGTCGATCCCCTGATCCTCCTCCGCGAAGAATAGTGTGTGCCCCATTCATCGCAGCTTCATCGTGATGAGTGGGATCTCAACAACACCGGGAGCCCCAGGTCCCGATTTTGGGACCTGGGATAGCAGAAATCCAACGCACGAAATCATGCGGTCAGAGTCCTACATGGATTCAATCACCACCCGCTCGGTGGACTTAAAATCACCACTTGATTGATGGAATCAGGTTCAGCCGCACCAGCAATGCCGCCGGCAGCGCCAGTGTAGCCGCACAAATCCGCTAACTTGCTAACTTGCCATTTCCGCGAAGCGGAAGCTGACTTGCCGTCCTTTTTGAAGAACCCCCGCCAGACTTAACTCATGAACTTCAGCTCCACCACAGCAGCGTTCCATCCTCCCGGAAATCACCAACGCACGCCGGCACGACGCGAAAACTCGAGTTCGGTCATCGCGTAGCAACGGCCGGCATGCGCAGTGTGACGCAAGTTCCACGACCGAGCTGACTGGCGATCTCCGCGCTACCGCCGTGAAGCGTCAGGATGCTCTGCACGATCGCCAGGCCCAACCCTGTGCCACCCGATGTCTGGGATCGCGATGGATCGACGCGGAAGAAGCGATCGAATACTCTGGGCAGCGCTTCGGTGGGAATGCCGTCGCCAGTGTCGGAGACCTCGATCTGAATCGCGGCGTCCTCGTTCGAGGCCCCGAGCGTCACGGTTCCTCCCGGCGGCGTATGTACAATGGCGTTCGAGACCAGGTTGCTCACCGCACGCAGCATCAGTGAGCGATCCAGTTCCGCGCTGAGCGGCTCGGCGCCATCGTTCACCACCAGCGATATGCCCGCGTCGGCCGCGGAAGCTTCGTAGTAGTCGCGAACCGTGATCAGCAACTCGCCGATGTTCACCTTCTCGCGATGCCACTCGGTCAAGGGGCTCTCCGCGCGGGCCAGAAACAGCAGGTCGCCGATCAGCTCGGAAAGCCGCACTGCTTCTTCCAGTGAAGACTCCAGCACGTCGCGGTACTCGTCGCCTGTCCGTGCGCGGGCCAGAGCCACCTCGGCTTCTCCGCGAATATTGTTGACCGGTGTGCGCAAATCGTGCGCGATGTCCGCCGTGAACCTCGAGATGCGCTCGAAGGATTCTTCAAGACGCTCCAGCATTTCATTGAATGTCCCGGCCAGCAACGCAAGTTCCGACGGATAGCCTTCCGGCGCGATCCGTTCGCGCAGATTCGTCGACGTGATTCTCCGCGCAGTTGCTGCGATCTCTTCGACGGGCCGAATGCCGTGCCTCGCAATCCGGTGTCCCACCACTGGGAACAGAACCGACGTCGCCAGCAGAATGCCCCAGAACCACAGCCGATAACGCGCCAGCAGCTCCTCTTCCTGCGCGACGTCGATGGCGATTTGAACCGTGTCGCTGCGTGTCGGCGGCGTGCCCACGGCAACCGTAGCGCTGGTGACCCGGAATGGTTGCCCATGTCTGCCCGCCATCGCAATCGAACGCCCGGAGCGGCCGCGGGTTCGGCTCGCCAACTGGGCAAGATCCAACTGTTCGGCCATGCCCGGCGTAGTCATGATCGGCACNNCAGCATGGAGCCAAGCACGTGCAGCTTGTCGGCTAGAAACATCTCTGTGCTGCGATCGAGTTCCGTCCGCAGGACGAGGTAGAGACTCGCCGTGGCCAGAATTACCATCAACAGGCCAGCCAGCGAGTAGGCCGCCGTCAGCCTGAATGCCAGGGTCCGGCGCAGGCGCAGCGCGCCTGCCGGGCTAGGTTTCGGATTCAAAGACATAGCCTGCGCCGCGAACCGTGTGAATCAGCTTTACGGGAAATGGGTCGTCCACCTTGCTGCGCAGCCTGCGCACATTCACGTCCACCACGTTTGTGTCACTGTCGAAGTTCATATCCCAAACCGATTCGGCGATCAGCGTGCGCGACAGCACTTCGCCGGGCCGCCGCGCCAGCAGTGTCAGCAATAGAAACTCCTTGGAAGTGAGTTCAAGCTTCTGGCCGGCGCGCGTCGCCCGCTGGCGCAGCAGGTCGATCTCAAGATCTGCCATGCGAACCGTCTCCTGCGGACGAGGCGTTGAACGGCGCAGCAAGGAGCGCACCCGGGCCAGGAGTTCGGAAAACGCAAAAGGCTTCACCAGGTAGTCGTCCGTGCCCAGCTCGAATCCGCGCACCCGCTCATGCACGGTATCCCGCGCTGTCAGCATCAGCACCAACGATTGCCTGCTCGCCTCGCGCAACCGCGCAAGTACCTGCCAGCCGTCCAGCACCGGAAGCATCACGTCGAGAATGACCAGGTCGAAATCGATTTCCTGAGCCAGGTGCAGGCCTTCCAGACCGTCGCCGGCCGTGTCGATGACGTAACCGGCTTCGCTGAGCCCTTTCTTGAGAAACTTGGCAGTTTTTACTTCGTCTTCGATAATCAGGATCTTCATTTGTCACGCGCCTTAAGGAACCTCTGAATAAGTTTTGAAAGGGCACGACCGGGGTACCGGGGTGCCGGGGTGAGGGGTGCCCCCGGGGCCGGGCCGGGTCGCCGTGCCGTAAGTCAAGCAAAATGGAGCCGGGCTTCACAGGCTCCGGAAAAACTCGGTATTGACACAAATCTTCAAGGCTTTGTAACAGGGCACGACTTCAGTCGGGCCGCAAATGTCGCAAAATGAACGTGGGCTTTAGCCCCTGCAAAACTGCAATTCGTGCCAAAAGCAAATCCAGCCCTTTTTCCCTAGCCTCTTTAGCCCCCGAGAGAAGTTCCCCCCGAAAGAACAGGCTTGTTCAGAGACTCCTTGTCAAATCCGGATTTGCTATCGGAATAGCTAAATGGGATCCGGCGATAGCTGGCATCAGAACTCCAGGCGCAACGCGAACTGCATCTCGCGCGGCGTTCCCGAGCCTACCGGCGTTACCGGCGATACCGTGTTAACCGTATTGATGATGCTGCCGAACCCGGTGGTGTTCGACGAATTGAAAGTGGACTGCGGCTGACCCCGCTGCGGGTGATTGAAAATGTTGTAGAACTCCGAGCGGAATTTGAGAGCCCACTCCTCCCGCAGGGGAATTTCTTTGCTCGCGCCAAGATCGATCTGCCACGTGCCCGGCCCGCGAAACAGGTTGCGCGGCGCCGTGCCGAACGCTCCTGCCGGGTTAGCAAACGCGGCTGGATTGATCCACTCCGCCACCGTTCTGCCTCCCGGCGGAGTGAGAGAAACGCCCGCAACCAGGTCGGGACGCTCCGTGCCGGAGGCCCCGTCCGGCGCGATGTAACTGCTGGGCATCAGCACATTCACCGGGAAGCCGGTGCGAGCCAGCGCCGTCGTGGTCACCTCCCAGTTGCCCGCAAGGTTGCTTGCAATTCCGTGCTCGTTCAGCATCGGCTTGCCCATGCCGAACGGGAGCTGATAGACCGCATTGGCATTGACCACATGGCGGGCGTCCCAGGTGCCGCTGGCTCGATCGCAGGCCAGGCACATTGCGTTCTGCGGCGACACCTCGTCCCCATCGCCGCTGCCGTTGGAGCCGTTGTCGATCTCGTGCGACCACATGTAATTGGCAGTCACCAGCAGGCCGCGGGAGAACGAACGCCGCATTGCCACCGAGAGACCGTTGTATGCGCTCATGCCGATTGAGCCGCGCCAGCCGATGGCCGGTGCAAAGTTCGGATATTGCAGAGTCTGGTAGGCCGGAGCCTCGTACAGGTTCACCACGTTGGTCTCCAGCAGATGCACGCCATGGCTTCCCAGGTAGGACACCGTGCCCACGAAATCCGCCGGTAGCTCCCGCTGCGCCGAGAAACTCCACTGCTCGACATACGTGTCCTTGCGGTCCCGCTGCTCCGCATTCGGTGAGATGCTTCCGGCGCCGAATGTGACCGGATAGGAAAGCGGTGACTTCGAACTGCCTGTCGCCGAATAGGAGGGCACTTCGTTTTTGGCGGGCAAATTCTGATCGTCCAACTGGCCGTCTTCGTGGTAGATGCCGAATCCACCCCGAATCACTGTCCGGCCCCCCTTCCACGGCGTCCAGGCGAAGGCCACGCGGGGATCCACATCGCCATAGTTCTGCTGGCCGAAGCTCGAGCCCACGCCGCAGAATCCCTGCGCCCCGCAGGTCGAGAAGTCGAAGGGGTTGGCCTTCCCGTTCTTCTCGTCGAACAGATCGAAGACGGTGTAGCGCAGGCCCAGGTTCAGGATAAAATTCTGCCGCAACTTGTACTCGTCCTGCGCGTACACGAAGTAATCGTTCTTGCGCAATCCGTTCACCGGCAACGCGCCGGTCAGGCTGGCTTTCTTCACTGAATTGGCGGCCAGATTCTCCACCGATGAAAACGTAATCTTCCCGTGCTGCCCGTATTCCTGGTTCATTTGAATGTAGCGAAACTCCACTCCGGCTTTAAACGTATGCCGGTCGTGAACCCAGGTCAGGTCGTCGATCCCCGAAAACGAATTGCCCACGTAGATGCTGGCGTAGTTGTAGTTCTCAGTCACAAATCCCGGCCCAGGTCCTCCCGAAACCGCGATCTGATAAATGATCCCGGAGTCGCTGTAGTTGTACTGGTTGGAGCTGGAGCGATTGAAGCCTGCCTTGACCTCGTTCACCAGGCGCGGATTGAACACATGCAGCAATTCCAGCGCGCCATTCACCGGCGCGGAGACCTTCTGCTGCAAATCCGTTGCGGCAGCCGAAAGCGGCTGCGTATCCACCGACCGGTCGTAGCTGAAGCGCAGAAAGCCCGTGGTCTTCGTCGAGAAGTGCTGGTCGAGCCGCAGCATCGCCGAGCTCTCGTTCACCACCTGCGTGCATGAGCACGTCAGCAGGTCGATGTTCGGATCGCCGGTTGACGTCAGAAGCGCTTTGGGCCCGGCTTTTGGGAATCCGTTGATGATCGCATACGCGGGCGAGGTGCTCGGAACCGTTGCTATCAGCAACTGGCTCGGCACGTCCCCGCTCACCGGATAGCCCCAGTTCTGCCGGTAGGCTTCCGAAGCCAGGAAGAAAAACGTTTTGTCGCGCACAACAGGGCCGCCCAGCGATCCGCCGAACTGATTCAGGCGAAGCGGCTGCTGAGCTTCACCGTTGGACGCCCATTCAGGCAGCGGAGCGTCAAAGAAATCGTTGCGCACGTACTCGAACAGGCGTCCGTGGAAGCGGTTGGTGCCGGAGGGCGAGGTTACGTCCAATTGCGCGCCGCCCGTCCCGCCTTCCTCGGCGGTTGCCGTCAGCGAATTGACGCGAAACTCCGCGATCGCGTCCAGCGGAATAGCCAGCCGCACCCACTGGCGCTGGGTCTGATTAACGATGTTGGTCGCATCCACGCCGTCGTAGGTAAAGTTGCTGTCGTCCAGACCCCGTCCGGCAAAGCGAACTGTCCGCTGGTTACTGCCGCCGGTGTCGATGGCGCCAGGGATGAAGGCCGTCAGCGCCGACCAGTTGCGGCCGTTGAGCGGCAACTCATTCGCCTGCTCGCGCTCGATCAAGCCGGTCACCGCGCTGGTGTTGCGGTCCATCAGCGCTCGCGCGGAGGAGACATTCACGCGCTCCTCGCCGCCCGAAATCCGCAGCATCGCATCCAGAGTTTGCGTCCGTCCTATCACCTGCTCCACGTCCACAAACTTCAGTGTCTGGAATCCAGGGTGTTCGAAGGTGATTGTGTAAGTGTCTACGGGCAACTCGGGAATGGCGTAGTTCCCGGTCGAGTCCGACACGGTTTCGCGCTGCAGTTGGGTAGAGTTCTCGACTGCCGTAATGTGCGTCCCTGCAAGCACCCGGCCGGACGGATCGGTAACCGTGCCCGTCAACCCGCTGCGGTCCACTTGCGCGAAAGTCGAAGCGGCCAGAATGAAGACCGCGCTGAACTCGATGAATGCGCGAAGGCCTCGAACCTTGGAAGACCTTCCGGCCAACTGGAGCTTCCTCCTCAACTCACAATGCATATCCCCCCCAGGAAAAAGCGGCTTCTCGAGCGAATTCAAAAGATTCCGCGTCATGCGCGCCGCTCGTTGCGCGCATCGGAATCGCAATCCGGATTTTCAAGTTGTGACAGTTGGAAACATGTGTCCTCGTTCCCGGCTGCTAACGGAGAACCGCATCGGCTTCTCCCGCGGCGGGCTTTTGAAACGTTGGCGTGCGTGTGAGGTTCGATCGCGCTCAATGATGTTCGGGCGTCAGCACGATCCCCGAAGGACTCTTCGAATTTGTTCAATGACAATTTTGTAATCCACTTTTATTGGATGCAGATCAAGCCCTAATTAAGGCTTCATTAAATTTCGGCCTACGTGGAACCAGCCATTTGCCCAACGCCAGGATCGCCCGGAACCGATGGTCCTTGCGGTTCACCATAAGACACCAAGCCCGCCGAACGATTGTCACACTGCCCATTCACACCACTGTAATGCGATGACAAAACTGTAATTCTCGCGTCATGCTGGCGTCCTTTTCCCGCCCCTACACTTGCCCTGTTGGCGCAACTCTACCGCTGCTGTCAAAGTTCCACGACAATTCAGCACGCTTAACGGAGCAGCAACTGGTCGATTTGACGTGCCATCGCCTCGCTTACCGTATTCGAATTCCCGTTTCCTGATGCGACCTCAACTTGCATGGCCCATTACGGGTCGCGTGATGGAAGAAACCGAAAAAGGAGAATGATTCATGTCCGCGAAAATTTCTCGCAAGCATTCTCGGATTCACCCTCTGCATCTGTTCGCCGGACTGCTGGCGACAGCGCTCAGCGTTCCGGCGCTCCTGGGTCAATCCGTGCCCTTCCCGACCTACAATCCCGGCGAGAACACGAGCGCCACCACCGGCCCCACCTACTCCCAGCCCTTGACCAACCCGTGGGTCGTCAGCGACGGCACAATCATCACCCCCGCCGGAACCCAGGTCTACCTCGGCATCACCACCCGCGCCAAGGCCATCGCGCTCAACCCCACTGGCAATCACACCGCCGCCGTCCTTCAAATGGGCGCCCCTCAGGCTGTGACGATCTTCAACACCCAGACCGGCGCTGTGCTGCAGACCTACAGCGCGCCCTACACGAACTCTACGGGCGGGATCAGCTACGATTCAGACGGCAGCACCACCGGCATCACCTATACGCCGGACGGCAAGTACCTGCTCTTCAGCCAGGACGGCAATTACGGCCCCTCGAGCTACGTTGCCATCGCCAGCGTCAATGCCACAACGGGCCTGCTCACAAACCACGCCCAAGTAAAAGTCCCCATCGACATCAACGCCACGGGGAAACTGACCAACGTCACTTGCTATCCGCACAATGCTGCGGCCACGCCCCCATCGGGCAGCCCCGGAGGGACCACGGGCAGCTTTGGTATCCCCTGCGGCTACCCCTATTCGATTTTCTCGGATGACACATTCACCTCCTATCCCATGGGCATCGCCATCTCCCCGGATGCCAAGACCGCCTACGCCGTGCTGGACAACAACGATACCCTGGCCAAGATCGATCTGACCCAGGCCACGCCGGTCGAAGTCACCGATATCCGCGTCGGCAACGTCCCCCACAGCGTCGTGGTCTCCCCCGATGGCAAGACCGCCTACGTCTCCAACGAGGCCGGCCGCATTGCTACCGCGACCGACTTCCAGGAATACTCCAACGGCACCCCGGTCGTCGCCGAATATCCGACGGGCGCCACCAAGACCGGCACCGTGTCCGTGGTAGACTTGGCCACTTTCAAGGTCACCGACAGCATCGAGACCGGCCTGCACCCCACCGGCATGGCCTTCTGGCACAGGAAGCTGCTGGTCGCCAATGCCTATAGCGACAGCATCTCCGTGATCGATACGGACATTAACAAAGAGGAGCGGAAGATCGACCTCGGACTGCCGATCGGCGTGCCAGGAGAACACAAATCCCCCTTAGGCGCAGGACCCAACTCCATCGCCGTCGATGAGAAAAGAGATGTTGCCTACGTCGCGCTTTACAATGCCAACGCCATCGCCGTCGTCGACCTCCGCCAAGGCGCGTGGAGTCCCGTTGAGGGCATGATTCCGGTCGGCTACGCGCCGGCCTCGGTTGTGCTCGACTCGGCGGACAACGCGTTGCTCGTTGCCAACGACAAGGGCATCGGCACCACCGGATACGGGGTAAAGCCGGCTCCAACCAACGCTGCCGAAAATTCGTACGCAAAATACTACGGCGTAACCAGCTTGAACACCCACCAGGACCTTGGCACCGTCAGCATCGTCCCCGTGCCCAAATACGACACCTTGGTAGGGATGACCCGGCAGGTCTTTGAGAACAACCACTGGGACCTGGCGGAAAATATCTGGTCGGCCGCGGGCGGCCACCCCTCTGCCAAGCCGGCGGTAATCCCCAACAAGATTGGCGATCCTTCGCTGATCAAGCACGTCTTCCTCATCATCCGTGAAAACCGCACCTACGATCAGATGCTGGGCGACGTCGTCGGCGGCAATGGCGATCCCACGCTGGCGGTATTCGGAGACAACTCGACCTACGCCGAATACCCCGTCATTACGCCCAACGCCCACGCGTTCGTGCAGCGCTTCCCGCTCTTGGACAATTTCTACGATCCCAGCCGCCAGTCTGCCGACGGTCACAACTGGATCCTCCAGGCCATGGCTCCCTACGCCGACGACATCCAGTCCCCGGACTGGCTCCGCGACTACCCCTCCAACGGCGGCGATGCCATCGCCTATCAGAAGAAGGGCAACCTGTTCGATGTGGCAGCCGCGGCTCACCTCAACTTCAAGAACTACGGCGAGTACGTCGAGTACAACACCTTCAACGTGCCCGGTTGCACTCCGACTAACAATACGCAAGCAAACAGCTATAATGGCCCCGGTCAAGCCGTCGCATTGCCGTTCGTTGTTTCGGACAATTGCGAGCCCAGCTGGACCCAGTTCTACAACGACACTTTGTTGTACGAGGCTGGCAAGGAACCCCAGCTCCAGTACTTGAACGACATCGGCTCCGTCTCTCCGCTCCCCGACGTAATCAAGTACACGGTCCAGAACTTCCCGCAGTTCGATCTCGGCATCCCCGATCAGTACCGCGTCGATGTCTGGAATCAGGACTTCCAGAAGGACGTAGCGGCCGGTTCGGTGCCCCAGTTGGAATTCATCTGGATTATGAGCGACCACACCACCGGGCCGCCCAACGCTACCGCCGAAGAGGCCGATAACGACCTGGCCGTCGGGCGCATTGTCGACTACATCAGCCACAGCAACGTGTGGTCCACATCCGCGATCTTCATCGAGGAGGACGACGCGCAGAACGGCGTCGACCATGTTGATGGTCACCGCAGCCCCGGCTATGTCATCAGTCCCTACGTCACGCAAAAAGTGAACTCAGATGGCACCGGAGCCGGTGTCACCGAAGAAAGCACCTTCTACACCCAGGTCAACCTGACCCGTACGATCGAGCAGATCCTCGGTCTGAAGCCCATGAACCAGAACGACCTCGTGGCCTCGCCCATGAAGACGCTCTTCGTCGACAATCCTCCCGCGCAGAACTTCCTGCCCTGGACGCACGTGCCGAACCAGACCCCGCTCTGTTACGGCGTTGCCGGGTATTCGGCCCCGGCGAGCATCACTCCCAGCCTCAACACCTGCAGCTCCACAACCGCGGCCCTGCACGACAGCCCTGATGTCAAGGCTCTGCGTGCTGGTTGGCTCAAAATGAAGGCTCAGGTCTTCGCCGTCAAATATCACATCCCCGACTCCTTGGACCCGGACACCGTCAGCCACTTCGACTGGTACGAGGCCACTGGGTTCAAGGTCCCCTTCCCCGGCGAGAAAAAAGTTCGCCCCGCCAGCGACTTCAAACTCAAGGTGCACGCCGCTAGCGCTGACCTGGACGACTAAAACACGTTCCAACTGCAACCCCCCTCTCCCCGCCCACCGGGGAGAGGGTTTTTTATTCGCGCCTCAACCGCAACCGCCCCACCGGAGGCTGGCGGGAGCTTCAACCCCGCACAAAGCCACCAACATCAACGCCGGCTTTACAGGCTGCGGAAAAACTCCTGCTGCGTCTCTGTTTTGAAAGGGCACGGCCGGGGTACGGGGAGCCGGGGCGGGTCGGCGGCCTCATCGCGATGAGCGGGATAGCATAAGCTCCAACCAGGCAGTCTTTCTGATACCCGATCCCCCGTTCAAAACGCACTAACCACTAACCACTGCCTTTCTGTTTCCACGCCGACCGCCTTCTCTGAATCTCTTGCAAACCGGAAATCTGTCGATAAACGAGCCAGTAAAAGTGTTTCCCGTACGGAGGAATCGGCAATGCTGATCGGCCCCATTTCATCCAACACCTCAAGCCCAAAGGTGCTGAACCCGCAGGCTGCGGCTTCGTCGAAGGCCGCATTATCGTCTACTTCGGTAGCGTCCGCGACATCGACAACGGCTACGAGCGCATCCACGGCGAGTAGCACCAGCACAGCGGCGCCCGCCACCAGTGCGCACAGCCACTCTTCCGGGGGAGCGAGCGCAAGCAGCAGCTCGGCTGCGGAAACACTGGTTACCAGCTACTCGACCACAGTCGGCGGAACGCAGTACTCGGGCAGCGTGGAAGAGTCTGGCGCGGTGTATGTGGCCTCGGTTCCGGCTCTTTCCGGAGCGACGGCGAGTGGATCGAGTCTCGTGGCAGCTGAAAACAATCTCACTATCCGGGTTGATGAACTCGTCTGAGCGATGAGCTTGACGTTGGCGCCTGCCCTGACCTCACCGGCCGGATGTGCTACGGCAACCCGTATGTCCTATCCTCGCCGCTCCCTAACCACAAACCACTGCTCTCCCTACGGCACTATATCAACACCCCGCCAGAACGCCACGTACCCTTTGATCTTCCGCGCCGTGGGTTTGGGATCCGGATAGTACCACGCCGCATCCGGGTTGTCCTGCCCGTTGATCAGCAGGCTCATGTAGCGCGCCTGACCCTTCATAGGATCGGTTGAAGTCGTGGAGCTGGGCCGAAAATACTCCCGCCTGAGGCTGGCCTCGGGAAAATAGACATTTCCCTCTAGCGTCTCCGTCGTCTCACTTTCGGCAATCACCTTGCCGTTCCAGATCGCTCGTGCCATATCCAATTCCGCATGGGCCTCTCAAACGGCAAAAACGGCCGCAGAAAGGCTGACGGATACGACACTACCAGAGATTGCGCGGTGGGTCGAGTCCTTCGTTGATTCAGTTGTCCCCGCGGAACCTACTTGGCTGCTTGAATCGCGTCGATGTGGACGCTCTTGGCCGCCTCGTCAGCGGTCGCGGTCACCGTCACATGGTCACCGTAAAAATCCTTCACCGCTTCCGGGTTATCGATCGACCAAACGGCCTTGTCCTTCTCGGTCACGAAAACCGGCTTCATGCCGCCCGCGATGCACTTTTTCACGCACTCCGCGCCGCTGCCCATATGCTTGGCGCCGCACATCGAATCGGAGATGTAGCCGGTGATCTTGCTTGAATCGGCAGCCATGGCCGCGGTCACGGTCAGGGCGAAGACAGCTACCACAATAAGTACACGCTTCACGAATTACCTCCGGGGATTTGGGGACCCACGAACAGCTTCAATCATCCTCCATCCGCAGCGCTTTACACAAGTGGTCCTGGATTGATTTTTCCTTCTATTCAAAAAACCCCCAACCGCTTTTCTATTGCGCCGACATCAGCTGGCGTCTCGCCTCCAGGCTCTTCACAGTCGTCTCGTACCGCTGCGCCGCCGCGGAAAACCTGTTGACCAGCTCTGAAGTTTTCACCAGGAACCCTGGGTTCCGCTCCCGCACCGCTTCCAGAATAGGCGCAAACTTGGCCAGCAGAAAGAACCCCTCGCCATTGCAGTCCACAAAAAGCTCTGCCGACACCGCACCGTGCAGCACCATCGCCGCCGCCATCTCCCAGTAGCTCAGCACCTGCCGCAGATGCGCATTATGCGGGTCCTGTGGGTTAAGAAGCACGGCAAACAGCTCATCCGCCGTCGTCGGCCAGAACTCGCCGCCCACCCAGGCACGCGCATCCCGCATCACCGATTCGGTGCGCAATGCATAAAGTTTTAAGATGATCTCCGCATCCGCGGGCGTTGCAAGCATCCGTTCCATTCAGGTCTTCTCCGATGCCCCATACTACCGGATTCAACCGGAAATTGCCGAACGCCTTTTTCCCGGCCGGGCAATACGCGATCAAACCCGCCGCTTCGGCTTGACTTTCATCCCCGTCGCAGCCCCCGCCGCCAGCTCCTCATCGGTGTAATACCGCCCTGACTGATCCAGCGCCCCAGCAGCCAGCCGCCGCGATACCTCGGCCAAGGCCCGACCAATGGCATCGTGAAGCTCACGCGACGTAAGGTTTTTCATGGTGCCGCCTCCTGAATCTTCGCCCCAGCGCTCAAAATCCGGTCTCTGAAATCAGGCACAACCCCAAGCCCACCGCAGAACAAACAAGCTGAAAGCTGATAGCTGCCTTTCTACGCCACCACCAGCTCCTTCTTCCCGCTCTTCTTCTCCACCACCGGCCCATGTGTCACTACCGTCGGCGGAGGCGGCGCATTCCCAATTCGCTTCGAGTAGCTGCACACCACCTTCGCGCCCTCTTCTGCCGGAGCGGCAACCGCCTTCTTGCCCCGCTTCTTCGGCGCAACCTCTTCCTCGGCGCCCTTCTTCTTGTTCGGGCACTCCAGAAAAATCCCCGACTTCAGCGTCTTCTCCACCAGGTACGGGCTCCCGCACTCGGGACACTTCTTCGCCACCGGCTTCAGGTTCGAGGTGAAATCGCACTTCGGATAATTCGTGCAGCCCCAGAACACATTCCCGCGCCGCGCCTTGCGCTCGGCCAGGTCCCCGGTCCCGCACTTCGGGCACTTCATCCCTTCAATCAGGTTCTGCTTGATGTACTTGCACTTCGGATACCCCGAGCAAGACACAAACTCCCCATACGCCCCCTGCCGCAGCACCAGCGGCTTGCCGCACTGCGGGCAGTCCTCGCCCGTCGGCTCCGGTGGCTTCTGCTGCTGCTTCTGGCTCAGCTTCCGAAACGTCTTGCACGGCGGATCGGCATTATAGTCCGGGCAGCTCATGAAAGGCCCGAACAACCCGCGCCGCAGGATCATCACCTTGCCACAGTTCTCGCAATACTCCTCGGTTTCGCCCGCCTCCTGCGCTTCGGGAGTATTCAGATCCGGCTTGGCGGCAATGTTCTCCTTGGTAAACGTGCAACTCGTCGGGTCTTTCTTGTTATAGGCAGAACAGGCAAAGAACGTCCCGAACTTGCCCCACTTCAGCACCAGCGGCGACCCGCACAGCTCGCATTTCTCTCCCGTCACCTGCTCCATCCGCTTGATGTTTTCCATGTTCTTGCCGGCATCTTTGAGCTCTTCCTCAAAGTAGCCGTAGAACCCGTTCAGCAAATCGGTCCACTTCTCCTTGCCCTCTTCGATATCGTCCAGCTCGGTCTCCAGCTTGGCCGTGTACGCGGTGTCGAAGATGTAAGGAAAATTCTTTACCAGCAGGTCGCACACCACCACGCCGATCTCGGTCGGATAGAACCGTCCCCGCGATCCGCCATGCTTCACCACGTATTCGCGGTCCTGAATCGTGCTAATGATCGACGCATACGTCGACGGCCGCCCGATCCCCCGCTCCTCCAGCTCCTTCACCAGCGAAGCTTCGTTATACCGCGGCGGCGGCTGCGTAAAGTGCTGCTCGTTGTCCAGCTTCTCCAACTCCAGCGCCTTCACGCCATCCAGGCTGGGCAGCCTGTTGCTCGATTCGTCGTCCTCGTCCTTCTTGTCTTCCGCAACCTCGTACACCTTCAGGAAGCCGTCGAAGCGCAGCACCGACCCGCTCACCCGAAAATCGTATGTTTTCCCGTTCTTCGCCGATTTGGCCGCAATCGTCGCCGTCGTCACGTCGTAAACCGCAGGAACCATCTGCGAGGCCACAAACCGCTGCCAGATCAGCCGGTAAAGCTTCAGTTGCTCGTCGCTCAGGTACCGTGCAATCGATTCCGGCGTCCGCGAAGCATCCGTCGGCCGAATCGCCTCATGCGCATCCTGCGCGTCCTTCTTGCCCTTGTAAGCATTCGGAGTCGCCGGCAGATACTTCGCGCCCAGATGCTTGGTCACCCACTCCCGCGCCCCGGCAATCGCCTCCGGCGCAACGCGCGGAGAATCGGTACGCATGTAGGTAATCAGGCCCAACGTGCCCTCGGCGCCCACATCCACGCCTTCATAGAGTCGCTGCGCCACGCCCATCGTCCGCCGCACATTAAATCCAAGCTTGTTCGACGCGTCCCTCTGCAACTGGCTGGTGATGAACGGCGGCAACGGCCTGCGCTGCTTCTCCGTCGCCTGCACTGTAGCCAGCGTCCACTTCGCTTTTTCCAGAGCCGCCAGCGTCTCGTCCATCGCCGCCTTGCCTGCCAGGGCGTTCGAGATCCACAGCGCCTTCCCGTCCTTATCTGCGCCGTTCGAAACCCTGACCGGCTCTCCGTCGATGCCCACAAAGCGAGCCTTGAAGCTCTTCTCCGCCTGTCTTTCCGGGTGTAGCATCGCGTCGAGAGTCCAATACTCCACCGGCTGAAACGCGCCAATCTCCCGCTCCCGCTCCACAATCAGTCGCACAGCGACCGTCTGCACGCGCCCAGCCGACAATCCCCGCCGCACCTTGTCCCATAGCAGCGGAGAAATCTGGTAACCCACCAGCCTGTCCAGCACCCGCCGCGTCTGCTGCGCGTCCACAAGATTCTGGTCCACGTCCCGCGCATGATTGAAAGCTTCCTGCACCGCCTTCTTCGTAATCTCGTTGAAGGTCACGCGGCGAATCTTTTTTCTCTCTTTGGCGTTCGTTCCAAGTTGCAGCGCCAGGTGGTACGCAATCGCCTCGCCCTCGCGGTCCGGGTCAGGCGCCAGAAAAATCTCGTCCGCTTTGGCGGCCAGCTTTTTCAGCTGGTCCACCACTTTCTCTTTGCCCGGGGACACCACCAGTTCCGGCACAAACGTCCGATTCTCAAGCTCCACGCCAATTTCGTTCTTGGGCAGGTCCATGATGTGCCCCACCGAGGCCCGCACCTCAAAGCCCTTGCCAAGATATTTCTCGATCGTCTTCGCCTTGGCCGGCGATTCAACGATCACCAGTGATTTCGTCATTGCCATCCTTATTACAGTACCCGATCTACCCTTTCAGCCCTGTTTGACTCGGCTTGTTGCATTTCGATTCATTCCCGCCCCGGTCCGAATTCAATCAGAATCCATTTCCAACGTCCCAATCCGGAAAACCAGCCACAAGAAATGCACCCTACCATGGATTGCCACTTCATTTCCACTCGCCGGCGGTAGGCCGGGGTTTCAACCCCGGCATAAATGGCACAAAATGGACGAGGCCTTCAGGCCCTGAGGCATGCTTTCTGGTTGACCTNNCGGCGCTATAAGACGATGCGCGTCAGCAAGCACACCGGCTGCCGGCAAACAGCAGCGAAAATCCGGTACGCACTCCAATCTCGCGCTGAACCAGCCAACTTGCTAACTCGCCATCCCCGCGGAGCGGGGGCTAACTTGCTGTTTTTGTTAAGAATCGACCGGTCGCGGCCTCTGGATTGAACCTTCTTGTTGCGCCATCGGTGACGCTCAACTTAGGCGTTCTTCTAACCCCTGAGCCCTGCCTTTATCACATCGTCCGCACGTAGTTCTTCCCCGGCAACCCTCGTATCCGCCCCGCCATCTCCAGCTCAAACAGCGCCGTAAACACCTCGGAAGAAGTCAGTTGCGTCTCCAGCAGATCCAGAATTTCATCGATCTGCAGGCTGGCATCTTTCTTCAGAACCTCCAGAACCATCGCCTCCTGGGGCCGCAACACCGGGTCGGGTAATAAGGATGCCGTCGTCTCCGATTTGGATTCAGCCGGCCCGAGCGACTCCAGCTCCAGCCGCACCTGCGAAGGCAAATCCTCCCACACGTCCTCCCAGGTCGCCACCAGCTTAGCCCCCTGCTTAATCAATGTGTTAGGCGTCCATGACCCCTTGCTGGTCACGTTCCCCGGCACCGCGAACAGATCCCGATTCTGCTCCGCCGCGCACCGCGCCGTCACTCGCGTCCCCGAGTTCTCGCTCGCCTCCACCACCAGCACCGCCACGCTCAGCCCGCTCAAAATCCTGTTCCGCCGGGGAAAGTTCTGCGGCGCAGGAAACGTCCCCAGCGGCGACTCGCTCACAATCGCCCCGCCCGTGGCCAGAATTTCCTCCGCCAGTTTCTTGTTTTCCTTCGGATAAACCACGTCGATCCCCGTGCCCCACACCGCCACCGTCGGCATCCGCGCCGCCAGGGTCCCCCGGTGCGCGCACGAGTCGATCCCCCGCGCCATCCCGCTCACAATCAGCAGCCGCCGCGCCGCCAGGTCCCGCGACAGCATCTCCGCAATCCCCGCTCCATACGGCGTCGGATGCCGCGTCCCCACCACCGCAATCGCCGGCCGGCTCAGCAGCTTGACATCCCCGCGCACCCAAAGCACCGGCGGCGGATCGTAAATCTCCTTCAACCGCTCCGGATAGCCAGGGCACCCGAAGCTCACCACCGTCGCCCCTTGCGCCACCACCCGCGCAAGCTCATCCTCCGCCGCCGCCCGCGCCTTCCCGTCAAAGATGAACTGCGCCGCCGCAGCCGGAAACCTCAACCCCTCCAGCGCCGTCAGCCGCATCGAAAAAACCGCGCTCGGCGTCTCCAGCTGCTTCACCGCGTCCAGAATCCGCTTCGGCCCCAGCCCCGGCGACAACGCCAGCGCCAGCCAGGCCAGCCGATCCTCCCCGTCCCCTAATGCAGGCGTTAACCCCGTGTTTTCAGCCAAAGTCGTCATAAGCAGAAGCAAAAATGTCCCAAAATTGCACACTTCTGCTTCATCACAGGAAATTAGATGCACAATTAAAGGCAATTGCGCTCACGTTACCCTTGCGCGAACCACCTGTCAAGCCGCCCCAGTACCCCCGCCGATACCCCGCGCGAAATCCTTAACAAAACATTGCTAATCTATTGAGGGTGAACTCCGTGCAAGATGCACGCCTGCGCATTGCAGCCATCGGCTTCCTCAATCCCGCGCCCCTCATGTGGGACTTCGAGCATCCTCCCCTCGACTCTGCGCTCGCCTCCCGCTATCAAATAGCCCGCATGTCCCCCTCCGAATGCGCCGCGCGCCTGGCCACCGGAACCGCCGACATCGGTCTCATCCCCATCGCCGCCCTCGCAACCACGCCCGGCCTCCGCATCCTTCCCGGCTGCACCATCGCCTCCAAAGGCTGTGTCCGCTCCCTGCTCCTTGTCCGCCGCGCCCACCAGCCCCTCAATGCCCTCCGCTCGGTCGCCGCCGACACCGCCAGCCGCACCACCGTCGCCTATACCCGCATCCTCTTCCACAAGTGGGGAAATCCCGCCGTCCCTTTCCTGCCCATGGCCGCCGACCTCGACTCGATGCTCGAAAAAGCCGACGCCGCCATCGTCATCGGCGACCCAGCCCTCTTTGCCCTTGAAGAGCGCTCAAACCGCTTCGAGCGAACCGGCGAAGAGCTCGTCTACCACGACCTGGCCCACGAGTGGCGCTCCCTGACCGGCCTCCCCTTCGTCTCCGCAATCTGGGGTACTTCGTACAGCGGGCCTTTGGATGAATGCATCGCAAACGACCTGATTCAATCCCGCATCCACGGCCAGCAGAACATCGAGCCCCTCGCCGCCGAGTGGTCCCGCAAGCTCCCCATCTCCGAGAGCACCATCCGCGCCTATCTCACCACCAACATCCACTACATCCTCGACGAAGAATGCATAGAAGGCATGAAGGGCTTCTTCCGCATGGCCGCCGAGGCCAACGTCCTCCCCAACTACACCCCAAAAATCTGACCCACCGCCAGCAACAAGCCTTTCCGTCCACTGTTCACTCGGCTTTTTCCACCTGGGGCGGGTGGCGCCGGTCCCGGTGAGATCACCAGATCATGCTGAGGGTGCCCCCGGTCCCTGGCTTTTGGGGACCGGGGATGGAAGCACCACGCCGCCCAAACTTTTCGGTTGGAGTATTCTCGCAGTGTATGAAAGGCCAGCGCATCCGTTATCAGCAAACGGGAGACTTTCACTTCCTCACCTTCAGCAGTTTCCGGCGTCAGCCATACCTATCGACGGTCGCGGCGATGGAGCTTTTTGAAGATGCGTTGGAGCGCGTTCGGCTGCGTTATCTCTTAGCAGTCGCCGGTTACGTGGTCATGCCGGAGCACGTGCATCTGTTGGTCAATGAGCCAGGGCGGGGGCTTTTATCCAGAACCGTTCAGGCCCTCAAGCTGTCGGTCTCGATGCGCAGCCGCGAAAGACCCTTTTGGCAGGCGCATTATTACGATTTCAACGTCTCATCGCACCAGAAGTTCGTGGAGAAGTTGCGCTACATTCATCGCAATCCCGTCAAGCGCGGCCTCGTTATCAAGCCTGAGGAGTGGCTCTGGTCAAGCTNNTCAATTCCCCTTCCCCGGTCCCCAAAAGCGAGGGACCGGGGGCACCCTCAACTGGATAATCCGCGGTATGAGACCAGGGCCACCCGCCCACTCACTTCAAGGTGATTCCTCGCAGCTTGTAAACCGGGAATCCTACCGGGTATTTTTCGCAGCGCGGAAAGCGAACAGGTAAAGACATGACTGTTTCAGGCTTGAAATTCCTCAAGGCNNTTTGGGGACCGGGGATGGAAGCACCACGCCTCCCAGACTTTTCGGTTGGAGTATTTGTCTCTTCGCAACTCTAAGCGGCGGCATGTTTCCGCCCGGATGATGGGGAATGAGCGCTCGGCAATGACCAGATTTTCTTCGCCCAATCTTCGCCTCTAGCGTATAATCTCTCCATGGACTTCCAACTGGTCACCGCCTACAAGCCCAAGGGCGACCAGCCCCGCGCCATTGAAGAGCTCGTCAACGGCCTCGCCGCCGGAGAAAAGCACCAGGTCCTTCTCGGCGTCACTGGCTCCGGCAAGACCTTCACCATGGCCAAGGTCATCGAGCAGTCCAACCGCCCGGCCCTCATCCTCGCCCACAACAAAACCCTCGCCGCCCAGCTCTATCACGAGTTCAAGCAGTTCTTCCCCTCGAACGCCGTCGAGTACTTCGTCTCCTACTACGACTACTACCAGCCCGAAGCCTACATCCCCGCCGGNNACAAGCTGCGCCTCTCCGCCACCCGCTCCCTCTTCGAGCGCCGCGACTCCATCATCGTCAGCTCCGTCAGTTGCATCTACGGCCTCGGCTCGCCGGAGGCCTACTACGGCATGTTGCTGCTGCTCGAAAAAGGCCAGCGCATCAGCCGCAAAGACATCACCCGCCGCCTGGTCGAAATCCTCTACGAGCGCAACGACACCGACTTCCGCCGCGGTACTTTTCGCGTTCGCGGCGACGTCATCGAAGTCTTCCCCACCTACGACGAAACCGCCTACCGCATCGAGCTTTTCGGCGACGAGATCGAGTCCCTCTCCCAAATCGACCCCCTCTTCGGCACCGTCAAGCAGAAATACTCGCGCCTGCCCATCTATCCGAAAAGTCACTACGTAGTCCAGCCCGAGCGCAAGGCCGAAGCCATCACCACCATCCTCGCCGAGCTGAACGAGCGCGTCGCCGAGCTCGAATCCGAAGGCCGCATGGTTGAAGCCCAGCGCCTCCACCAGCGCACCCGCTTCGATCTCGAAATGATCAAATCCATGGGCTACTGCCACGGCATTGAGAACTACTCGCGCCACTTCTCCGGCCGTCTCCCCGGCGAGCCACCACCCACCCTGCTCGACTACTTCCCGCGCGATTTTCTCCTCTTTGTCGACGAAAGCCACGCCACCATCCCCCAGGTCCACGGCATGTGGTTCGGCGACCAGAGCCGCAAGCAAAACCTCGTCGACTACGGCTTTCGTCTCCCCTCCGCCCGCGACAACCGCCCCCTCAAATTCGAGGAGTTCGAGAACCGCATCCACCAGACCATCTACGTCTCCGCCACACCCGGCCCTTATGAGCTAACCCGCTCCGCCGGNNCTCCTCGCCGAAATCCGCGACCGCGCCAAACGCAACGAGCGCGTCCTCGTCACCACCCTCACCAAGCGCATGTCTGAGGATCTCGCCGGCTACTACACCGAAGTCGGCGTCCGCTGTCGCTACTTGCACTCAGAAATAGAAACCCTCGAGCGCGTCAAGCTTCTCGCCGCCCTGCGCCGTGGAGAGTACGACGCGCTGATCGGCATCAACCTTCTCCGCGAGGGCCTCGACCTGCCCGAAGTCTCCCTCGTCGCCATCCTCGACGCCGACAAGGAAGGCTTTCTCCGCTCCGCCGGCTCTTTGATCCAAACCATGGGCCGCGCCGCCCGCCATCTCGAGGGCCGCGCCATCCTCTATGCCGACCGCATCACCGACTCCATGCGCCGCGCCATCGACGAGACCGATCGCCGCCGCACCGTCCAGCGCGCCTACAACGAGGAGCACGGCATTACCCCGCAGTCCATCGTCAACACCATGGACATGGGCCTCGCCCAGATCCTCAAAGCCGAGTACGGCGACGTCACCGAGGAAGAAACCGCCGGCCTGCCCGAATTCGCCTCCCAGGCCGAGCTCGATGCCTACATCGCCAAGCTCGAAACCCAAATGCGCGAAGCCGCCAAAAAGTTCGAATTCGAGAAAGCCGCAAAGCTCCGCGACTCCATCAAAGAATTGCGCGACAAAGAGTTCCTTTTCGGCTGAACCGGCTGCGGAGAAACTCCTCCGGGCGGTAGGCCGGGGTTTCAACCCCGGCATAAATCGCACAAAATGAAGGCGGCCTTCACGCGCTGCGGAAAAACTCGCATCGAGCACAAAATTTCAGGGCTTTGTAACAAGGGCACGACTTTAGTCGGGCCGCAATTGCCGCAAAATGACCGCGGGCTTCAGCCCTGCTAATTTCGCATTGCCGCAACTGAGTTTTTTCGCGGCCTCTTCAGCCCCTGAGGCATGCTGTTCGGGCCTTTCGCCCGGATTCAGGCCTCACAGTTTCTTGAAAAACTCCCATTGGGCACTGTTTTGAAAGGGCACGACTTCAGTCGTGCCGAAAATGTCGCAAAATGACCGCGGGCTTCAGCCCCTGCAAAACTCCACTTCGCGACAAAATCAAATCCAGCCCTCTTTCCACAGCCCATGAATCCCCCGTCTCAGGCAACGATATCGCTCATCCCCTCATCCTAAATTCCAGGAAAGTCGATATATTCGCGCAGCAGATTCGAGCGCGGCGTAGGGACTGGGGTCTAGATTGACAATTCTTCTGGTGGACGACGACCCTTTCCAGGCGTCCATTCGCAAGTCCATCCTGGAAAAACGATTCACTGACGTCCTTCGCGTCGCCGGTGCGGCAGAGGCCCTCTGTCTGGTCGAGCAGCCAAAGTTCGCCGCCAGCCTTGGCTTGGTCGTCTCAGGACACTGCCTCGCCGGCATCGGCGGCCCGGCGTTTGTCGCCGAGCTGCACACCCGCATACCGTCTCTTCCCATCCTCGTGCTTGGCGATTCCGGCGAAGAACGCGCCCAATATTCCGGCAAGCACGTTGGTTTCCTTTCCCGCCCCATCCTCGCCGAACAAATGCTCGCGCTCGCCACTCGAATGCTGGCCCAAAACCAATGTAAAACAGGCTGATCCTCGGCGCATCCACCAGATTTGCCACAATCCCTCCCTCCATCTCTCGTGTGAGCCAAATCACAAGCAGAAGGCCTATGATGGATTGAGAATTACCTCGTTGGGGTTTTCGCAGCCTCCCCTTCTGCATGCGAGAATCATCCTGGAGTCATAATCCTGATGGCAGCATTCGGTAGCTTCGCTCTTCTCATTGCACTGGCTTTAGCCGCGTACAATCTGCTCGCTGGAGCGCTCGCACTGCGTCTGATCGCCACCGGGCAACCGGCGCGCATTTCCCCCGAGCGCCTGGCCGATACCGCCCGCCGCGCCGGCATTGTCGGCTTCCTCGCCGTCACCGCCGCCGCCTTCGCCCTCATCTGGTCCGTCTTCACCAACGACTTTTCCATCACCTACATCCTGGAGCACTCCAACCGCGCCCTCCCCGGCGCCTACAAGTTCTCCGCCCTGTGGAGCGGCCAGGAAGGCTCCCTGCTTCTCTGGGCCTGGTTGCTCGGCATTTACGGCTTCGTCCTCCGCCTCACCCACAAAACCGACGTCAAGCTCTACGCCTACGCCGGCACCATCATGGCCGGCATCCAGGTCTTCTTCCTCGCGGTCCTGAACTTTGCCGCCCCTCCATTTGCGCTGCTGAAGGGCGCAATTCCCTACGACGGCAACGGCCTCAATCCCCTCCTCCAGTATCCGGAGATGGTCATTCACCCGCCCATGCTTTACCTGGGCTACGTGGGCTTCTCCGTTCCCTTCGCCTTTGCTCTCGGCGCGCTCATGATGCGCTACCCCGGCGAAAAGTGGATCAAGGTCACGCGCGTCTGGACGCTGGTCACATGGCTGTTCCTCACCGCCGGCATCTTCCTCGGAATGCACTGGGCCTACGCCGTGCTCGGATGGGGCGGCTACTGGGGCTGGGATCCGGTCGAAAACGCCAGCTTCATGCCCTGGCTCACCGGCACTGCCTTTCTCCACTCCGTCATGATGCAGGAGAAGAAAGGCATGATGAAGAGCTGGAACGTCTGGCTCATCTTCTCCACCTTCCTGCTCACCCTGCTCGGCACGTTGCTCACTCGCGCCGGATTAGTCAGTTCCGTGCACGCCTTCGCGCAATCCTCCATCGGCACCTGGTTCGTTGTCTTCATGGGCATCGTGCTCGCGGTCTGCATCTTCACCTACGTGCTGCAGCGCAGTCATCTCAAGAGCGAGCATCATCTCGAGTCGCTGGTCAGCCGCGAATCCAGCTTCCTCTTCAACAATCTCGTCCTCCTCACCGCCTGCTTCGTCATTCTCTGGGGAACGCTCTTCCCCATCCTCTCGGAATACGCAGTCGGCAACAAGGTCACCGTCGGCGCTCCGTTTTATAACCGTGTCGCCATCCCCATCGGCCTCTTCCTGCTCTTCCTCACCGGCCTCGGACCGCTGCTGCCCTGGCGCTCAACGTCCCTCAAAAGCATTCGCCGCAATTTCGTGGTGCCCATCATCGCCCTCTGGGCCACGGTCATCGTCTGCTTCGCGGTAGGCGTCAATCCCTGGAAAGACGGCACATTCTCCAACGGAAGCTTTTATGCGATCGTGAGTTTCGCCGTCTCCGCGGCCGTGCTCACCGCCATCCTCTCCGAATTCCTGCGCGGCGCGGGCGTCATCTCCCGCCAAACCGGCCGCAACCTCCTTGTCTCCACATGGCTGCTTACCCGCCGCAACACGCGAAGATACGGCGGCTACATCATTCACATCGGAGTTGTCATCGTCGTCGTTGGCCTTGCCGGCGCGGCCTTCAACACCAGCGAGGAAAAAGAACTGGGCTTGCACGACAAGCTGCTCATCGGCCCCTACACGCTCGAGTGCATCGGCTTCACCCAGGACTCGAACCTCAACTTCAACTCCGAATACGCCATGCTCGACGTCTACCGCGACGGCAAAAAGCAGTTCCAGATGACTCCCGAGAAGCGCGTCTACCTGGCTAGCGAGCAGCCGCAGACCATGGTCGCCATTCACTCCCTGCCCAGTTGGGACCTCTACGTCGTCTACGAAGGCACCAATCCCGACACCAGCCAACCCATCATCAAGGCTTTTCTGAACCCCCTGGTCGGCTGGATTTGGGCAGGCCTTGTCATCCTCATCTTCGGCACCTTCGTCGCCCTGGTTCCCAGCATCGGTCCCGCCACCGCCGCATTACGCGTGCCCGCCACCCGCCCCGCTCCCACCGAGCCCGCGCTCAAAGGAGGCCATTGATGGCAACTCCGTTGCGTTTTACACGTTGGTTTAGAAAAGCGCTGGGTGCCCCATTCATTTCGCGTACTTTGCGAAATGAGTGGGATAGCAAAAATCTCCCCTCCCGAACCGGACCGGCATCGTTCTGGATCAAATTCGCACAAGCCCTGGTACTGGCCGTCGCCGTCTGCTTCTCCATGGGCGCAACGAGTCCAAGCTCGCGGCTCAGCGACCTCGACCACCGGCTGATGTGTCAGTGCGGATGCGCGCAACTGCTTGGCGAGTGCGACCACATGGGTTGCCCATCGCGCGAGCCAGAACTCGCGGAGCTGAACGCCGACATCGCCGCCGGCATGTCCGACCAGCAAATCTTCTCCGCCTTCACCGCCAAGTATGGCGCAACCGTGCTCGCCGCCCCCACCACGCATGGCTTCGATCTGTTGGCCTGGATCGCTCCCTTCGCGGTCTTTGGCGCGGCGCTGCTGGGCACCATTCTCCTCATCCGCCGCTGGGCCGGCTTGGCCGGCGCGCAGGCCCAAGCCGCCGCCCACAACATTCCCGCCGACGACCCAGCCGACCGCGAACGAAGAGACAGAATCCGCCGGGAAACCGGTACTGACGGAGGCTTTTAAGCTATGACAGAAACCCAAGGATGGATCGCCGGACTCTTTCTCCTGTTCGCCTGCCTGGTCTACACCTTCTGGCCGGAGAACGTCTTCGCCAGCCAGCGCCAGAAAACTCAGCTCGATTACCTGCTCGAGCGCAAGGACCAGCTCTACGAAAACCTCCGCGATCTCAACTTCGAGTTCCGCGCCGGCAAGTATCCTGAAGAAGACTTCAACGTGCAGCGCGCACAGCTTGAAAACGAGGCCGCCCAACTCCTGGCCGAAATCGACCACCTCCACCAAGCATGATCTTTCGCAAAAATCTGAACCGAATGAATCCGAACCGAATGGGTGCCCCAGGTCTCGCTTTTGAGACCTGGGATTCAACAAACCTCTACCGACGCAGTCCCGAAATGCTCCCGTAGGAAGCACCGAGAGTAGCCTAGGGTGAAGCGCAGAATGCATCCAATTCATTCCGACTTGCCCCGTAGGGCCAACCGAACTTTCGCAAACGATTTACGACCGGACCAACCAACGCAACACAGGACGCACTCAAAAAAATGAACTCGACGAAATTCACTCTTGCTCTCAGCCTTCTCTTCTCCGCCGCTCTCGCGCAGGCCGCAACTGTCACCGGCACGGTCACCGACAAGACCACCGGCAAACCCGCCGCCGGCGATTCGGTCGTGTTGGTTGCGCCCATGTCCGGCATGGGTGAGGTCGCCCACACCACCACCGACACCCGCGGCCGCTATTCGCTCGATCTGCCCGGCAGCAGCCCCTATCTGATTCGCGTCACCCACCAGGGTGCAGGCTACTTCATTGCCGCGCCCCAGGCAGGCACCCCCGGCGACATCCCCGTCTACGACGTTGCCGCCAAGGTCCAGGGCATCTTCATCGAGGCCGACGTCCTCGAGGTCGAATCCGACAACGGCCAGCTCAAAGTCGAGGAACGGTACTTCGTCCACAACACCAGCTCCCCGCCCACCACGCAATGGAGCAAGAAATCCTTTGAGATCGTGCTCCCTGACGATGCCGTGCTCAACGACGTCGGCGGGCAGCGCCCCGGTGGACTGCCCACCTCCATCAAGCTCGATCCCGACGGCCCCAAGGGCCATTACTCTTTCAACTTCCCCATCCAGCCCGACGACGGCGACAAGAATACCCTCTTCCAGATCAGCTACAGCCTGCCCTACAACAATGGCAAATACAGCTTCAAGTCCGTAGTCTCCCTGCCCGCCGAAAACCTCGCGATTCTCATGCCCAAGAGCATGACCTTCACCCCCGGTGGGGGCGCATCCTTCAAGTCCGTGCAGGAAGATCCCGGCATCCAGACCTGGCTGCTCAAAAACGCGCTTCCCGGCAAGCCCATCGAGTTCGCTGTCTCCGGCACGGGCTCCATTCCACGCGAAGCGCAGAACACGCCACCCGGCCCGCAAGGCGGCGGCGCAGGTCAGGACGCAGGCGCCCCCAGCGCTCAGCCCGGTGGCGGCATCGGAACCCCCATCGACACTCCCGACCCGCTCTCGAAATACAAATGGTGGATTCTCGGCGCCCTGGCCTTGCTGCTTTCCGCCGCCGCTGCCTTCCTGCTCCGCAAGCCCGCCACAGCGGGTACAATCGCCTCGCCGTCTGAAGCAGCCGCACCAGCCGCTGCGCTCGCAAATGCGGGCACTTTTGCTTACCAGCCCGCCGCAAGCTCTGCAGGCAAAAACACCGCCATCCTCAACGCGCTCAAAGAAGAACTCTTCGCCATAGAAAGCGACAAAATCTCCGGCGCCATCACCCCCACCGAGTACGCTGAAGTAAAAGCCGCCCTGGAGACAGTCCTCAAGCGCGCATTGAAGAAAAACTAGTGGTCAGTGGACAGTGGACAGTTTTCCCTGCCATACGCTTCACGCAAGTCCAGACGAATGGCAGCAGAAAATCATCACGAGGCTTTGACGACCAGCAAGGTCTACAATCTGTACAAGCCGGCCGTGCCCGGCTGTCCACTGTTCACTGTCCACTGTCCACTGCCTTTATGAAGACTCTTCTCCGCACCCTTCTCTATCTCGCGCTCATCGTCTGGCTCGGCGCAGAAATCTTCTTCCCCGTCGTCGCCGCCATCACCTTCACCACGCTCCGCCCCGACACTCACACCGCCGGCGCCATCGTCGGCCAACTCATCCGCATCCTCCACGGCATGGGGCTGGTCTCAGGCATGGTCGCGCTCGCATTGCTCGCCCTCGCCCCCGCCTGGAATATCTATAAGCCCCGCGCGGTCCTCGCCCCCATGGCCCTCCTCGTGCTCATGATCGCCTTCACCGCCTTCTCGCAATTCGCGATCATCCCCGCCATGGAGCGCGACCGCGTCTCCGCAGGCGGAGCCATCGACACAGCCGACACCGCCAGTCCCATCACCGCCGACTTCAACAAGCTCCACAACCGCAGCGAGCACGTCGAAGAAACCATCCTGCTCCTCGGCATCGCGACCGTGGCGCTGGTCGCCAAGGCAGAGACGGCAAAGAGCTAGCGTGAAGGGTACGGGCTTCAGCTGTGAAGTTCCAGCAGCGGTTTGACTTAGGTTGCCGCAAATCCAATAATCGAGATGAATGGATATCTACGAAGAGATCGTGAAGTTGCAGCGCGCGGGGCACAAGGGCGCCGTAGCCACGATCGTCAACGTTCGCGGGTCCATTCCCTCGTTCAAGAGCGCGAAGATGCTGGTGCGCGACGACGGCACCATCGCGGGCACCATCGGCGGAGGCTGCGTGGAGGCGGAGGTTTGGCAGGCGGCGCGGGAAGTGATGGAAAACGAGAAGCCGCGCACGCTCACCTTCGATCTGAACCAGGACCCGAAGTACGACACCGGCCTCGTTTGTGGGGGAACATTGGACATTTTTGTCGAGCCGATCCTTCCATCGCCGTTGCTCTATATCTTTGGCGCGGGTCACGTGGGCTTCGAACTCTCCAAGGCCGCGGGGCACGCAGGGTTCGACATCGTCGTGACGGATGATCGCGACGCCTACGCCAATCGCGAGCGGTTCCCTGAGGCGCGGGAAGTGATTGCGGAAGACTTCGACAAGGCCATGTCCGCTTTGACTTTGAATGAGTCTGCTTACATTGTGATTGTTACGCGCGGGCACCGCGACGATATGCGCGTGCTGCGCTGGGCAGTGCAGACCCAGGCGCGCTATATCGGTATGGTCGGCTCCAGGAGAAAAGCCATCACTGTTTTTCGGGAACTGACCAAGGAAGGATTGAAGCCGGAGTTGTTCGAGCGAGTGCATTCTCCTGTCGGTTTGGACATTGGCGCAATCACGCCTGAGGAGATTGCCATCGCCATCGTGGCAGAGTTGATCGGCATTCGACGCAATGTCGAACGGCCGCTGCCTCACATGAGTTGGTTCCATAGGTACAAGTCTGGCGTGGCGGATGATGCCGCAATTGAAAGCAAGCCTTGCTGCGGAGCAATCGACGATTCGGACTAGCGCTCTCAGTCAAGAATCCGTTTTGCAAATCGAATAGTCAAATCTTGGAGCGTTCCATCGCTCCTATCGTTCTATCGCTCCCATAAAGAACAGTCCATTCAACATTGCGCCATCGCATAAATCCGCCAACTTGCCAACCTGCTATTTCCGCGAAGCGGAAGCTAACTTGCTGAAGTTTTCAAAAACCAACGCAGACCTGGGGAAGGAGCGTCAGATTCACCGGACTCGGCATTCACGCGATTCTGCTATCGTTTCTCCATGAACAGGTTGTACAGGATGTGCGGCGTGGTTCTCTCCGCCGGAGCTTCGTCGCGCATGGGGCAAGACAAGGCGCTGCTTCCCTGGCCGCCTGCCGCCGATGGTACTTCTTCTGTTGGCACGACTCTGCTATCCGCAGCGATTCGAGCGTTGAAGCCGTTCGCCGAGGCTGTCATCGTAGTAGCTGGAAATAACGCGGACAGCATCGCTCCTGTGGTTGCCGCGAATGGCGCATCGATCGTCCAGAATCCAGTTCCCGAGCGCGGACAATTTAGTTCGTTGCAGATTGGCTTGCGCGAAGTATTGTCGCGCGGCTGCAATGCGGCGATGATTACGCTGGTGGACTGTCCTCCGCTTTGCGATACCAGCATGCAGAAACTGGTCGCCGAGTTCGATCGCGCACTGGCCCATGGAAAATGGGGTGCCGCGCCGGAACACAACGGAAAGCGCGGCCATCCGTTGCTGGCCAACCGCGCGTTCATCGACTCATTCCTCTCTGCTCCGGTCACAAGCAATGCGCGAGAGGTCAAGCGCGCACACGCGGAAATGATTGAGTCGGTGCCTGTTTCCGATTCCCTTCTGAGCGTGGATGTAAATACGCCGGAAGAGTACGCCGCGCTGATGAGAGGCGGCCCAAAGTCTTCCTAGCTCTTGTCGGCGAGTCGATTGAGAGCGGCAGCGAGAGCATCCATGGCCAAATGACTGGCATGCATCGACGTCGGCGCCAATCCACCGACAGCACTCACTAGCTGCTCTCTATCGAATTCCCTTGCCTGCTGGATCGTCTTGCCCTGAATCAGTTCAGTGAGCGCCGATCCGCAGGCCATCGAGCATACACAGCCTTTGGCGAGAAAGCGAATTTGCTCAATACGGTCGCCGAAAATCTTAAGCGTGAGTTTGAGAACATCGCCGCATGCGGGGTTTTCAATCTGCACCGATGCGTCGGCATCGGCAATGGATCCGGCGTTGCGGGGATGCTCGAAGTGATCGAGAACCTGAGGGGAGTACATCCGGCACACCTACGAGGCGGCTGCAAGGCATTCGTTCAATTTGCGGCCAGCGCTTTTTGTTGCGATTGGCGCAGTTCAAGAATCTCTGTGATCAAAAACAGATCCGTGAGCAGAGCGCGAAGGTGCATCGATGCGTTGAGATTGTCGATCAGCTGAGAACTGATGGCAGGCTGGGCCAGAACCAGCTCAATGGCCGCCAGGGAGCTTTGCGCATCCCGCGCCAGCACGGCGAAGAAGGCCTGGTAGCGATCGGCCGGCGCCAGTTGCTCCTGCTTTACGGCAGCCGCGTAGCTCTCCTCGATTCCCCGCAACACTTCCGCCGCGCGCCCGAGGTGTTCGCGGACCTGCTTGCCCGATGGGCTCCCTTCGTCTGTGAGTAATCCCTGCGCCGCATACGAAAGCGTAAATTCGTAGCACGCTTCAATTGTGTTGCAGCGTTCCTGAATATCAGTCGGCATCGCTTGGCGCGTATCCTTCCTTTGGTGGCGATGACTTTTCGACTGCCCATCGCTTTGGGTCGTGTTCTTCGAGATAGAAATCGCGGCTCATGTAGCCGAAAATCATTGACTTGGTAATGGGCAGCTTCTCCGGCCGAACTCCGAAGTAAACATGAACCATGATCAACGCAATCAGGCCCACGCCCGCAAGCCCATGCAACACATACATCATGCCCCACGTCATATCGCCAAAAAGATAGGGATTGCGCGTGAAGATACCAAGCGTATTGACGCGCTTCATCATGAACACGCCGGTGAAGATGACGGCCAGCCCGGACAGCAAGATGACAAAGTGATAAAACTTGTTTTCCAGCGGATACTTGGCAAACCGGTCGGGCGCAGGCGCTTCTTTGCCGATCGACCGCAGCAGCCTTCTCTTCGCGTCGCGCAGATCGATCTTGTCCGGCCAAATGGACCAGAAGTCCAGGAAGAACGAAGCGTGAAAGATGTGAAACAGGACGGATGCCGTCAGCACTAGCCCGGCGATCCAGTGGTAAGTGACCCAATCGAACTTGACGCCGACCTTGGGCAGGAAAGCGGTGATCAGCAGCGCGAACATGGAGATGGCCATGATCCAATGAAAGGCGCGTGCAACCAGGGAGTGTCTGGGCACTCGCTCGGGAACAGCAGCCACGACAGCGGGCGAGTCGTTTTTCGCAAAAGTCTTCTTCGCGGCAAAGATGCCCACGTAAAGCGCATGGACGATCATGAAAAGCAGACCGGCGATCGCCATGAACCAAATCAGGTACCACGCAATATGGATGGGAACCGTTTGTCCCCAGGGACTGGTTGCCCAGGTTATGAAGTCCATGTTGCCTCCTGCACGCCGCCGATGGCGCGCTTCACCAGGTTTCTCATCAACGGAATCTTGTAGGCGTTGAACTGCAACGGCACCGCACCCTGAACAGCGAGCTGGCCTGCCATTTCGCCGGTGGCCGCATCCGCGGGCTTGCCGCGCACCGCATCTTCAACTGCCTTCAGGCGCATCGGTTTGGGAGCCACTGCGCTTACCGCGATGCGAATGCGGTCAATGTTCCCGCCATTGAGCATCATTGCCGAAGCCACGTTCATCAACGGAAAGTCCCACACATTGCGGTCGCGGACTTTCTCGAAGTAGAACTTTGCGCCCGCCCAAGTGGACGGAATGCGAATGGCAGTGAGAAGATCGCCCGGCTCGAGGATATTAAGGTGCGTGATGTCGATCTCGGGACCGAGGAAATAATCTTCCGCGTCCACAACACGCTCGCCCTTGGGTGTCTGAATCACGAACTTCGCATCGAGAGCGATGAGCGCGGGCGCGGTATCGGAAGGATGGACGGCGACGCAGCGATTGGCGCCGAAGATGGCGTGCTCGCGGTTGCGGCCCACCGGCGTATCCGCGTAGCAAATGTTGCCGCCGGCGCGGTAGCACGGCCAGCCGCCGCGGTAATACCAGCAGCGGGCGTCCTGCGAAACATTGCCGCCGAGCGTGCCCTGGTTGCGGATTTGCGGCGAGGCGACCAACTCCGCGGCATCCGAGAGCACGCTGTACTTTGCCTTGATCTCGGGGTGATTCACAATTTCAGTGAGCGTGGTCATGGCGCCAATTTCCAGGTCATCGCCGGTAGCGCGAATTCCCTTGAGCTCGTCGATGCCGCTCAGATCTACCAGGACCTTCGGCTTCTTGATGCGGTCTTTGAGCCAGTCGAAGCTGTCGAGTCCGCCGGCCATCACCCATGCCTCTTCCCCGTGCTGCTGCAACAGTTTTTGCGCGTCAGCCGCCGAGCTGGGCTGGAGCAGATCGAAGGCGGGCATCACGTCTCGTATAACTGCCATAACTCTCTCCGTTCACATCGCAATCAGATGTGGGCCATTAGGGGATGTTGCATCGGACGTCCCGCTTCCAACGACGTCAGGATCGTGTCGGCATTGACGGGCGCGCGCCGGAATATTTCGTCTCCCAGCGCATCTGAAAGAGCGTTGAGAATGGCCGCGCAACCGCCGCCGACAGGCGGTTCGCCAATTCCACGCGCGCCTACCGGCGTTTCCGGATCGGGAATATCGAGCGCTTCCCATTGCATATCGACGGGCACATCCAGGATGGTTGGCGGTCTGTTCTGGTAGAAGCGCTTGGCCACGGGAAGTCCATAGTGCGGGTCATACACCCACTTCTGGCCGATGGCGTGGGCGATGCCGAGCGTGGACCGGCCAAGAATCTGACCGCCCAACGCGGCGGGATGCATCACCGTGCCCACGTCGGCATAGGCGAGATAGTCGACGATGTAGTACTTGCCCGTTTCCACATCGACCTCGACCTCGGCAAAGCAGGCGACATACGAAAACGTGCTGCCGTCGTGCGGGTACTTGTCTTTCGCGGAGACAACAAGCCCCTGGCCGGCAAGCCCCGTCACTGCGGCCTTGGTCATTTTGTTGACGTCGGGAGTCACATCGTGGCCGTCGTAGATGCCGCCCAGTTGAATGGCGCGCTGGGCCGCCTGCGCGAAGCTCAAGCCCGCGCCGCCACCCTTGCGGAATACGCGCTGGTTGGCAACTTCATAATCTTCCGGCTTGCCGCCGTGTGTTTTTGCGGCGATCTCCTTCAGCCTCCGCTTGCATTCTGCAGCAACAGCATACGACGCGCGGCTCATGGTGTGGGTCGTGGTGCTGCCACCGGATGCGCATGTATAAGGGAGATACTTGGATGTGTCGCCCCATACGATGTCGCAAATCTCCCACGGCACGCCCAGGGCTTCTGCACCGGCGCGATGCACATCGATCACCGATTCGGTCCCAAGGTTGCCGATGCCCGATTGGAACTGGACCCGGCCCTGCGGCGTAATCACCAGCAATCCATCGAATCCTGTGGAGCCGCCCACATAGCAACTGAGCGATACGCCGACGCCGCGCACTTTGGAGCCGATGCGCTTGGGTTGGCGCGCCACTTTTTCCTGCCACTTGAACTGCACAGCTCCGCGGTCGAGCGCGTCCTTCAGGAAACAACTTGTCGCATGACCTCTCTTGCCGTTGAGTTCGGGTCCAAACTCGGCCTTGCCTTCAGGGCAGTTCACGCGGCGCAATGCAACCTGGTCGACACCGAGATTGCGCGCGGCCTTGGCCAGAATGGGTTCGATGATGGCGATGCCCTGCATGCCGCCGGGAGCACTCTGCGCGCTGCGCGGAGGGGTGTTGGTCATCACCGAGATTGCGCGCTGGCGCATGGCCATTGGCTGATAAAGCAGCGAAACAATGCGAGCCGCGGAAGCACCGTCGCCTTGCGCGTCATAGGAACCGCTGTTACAGACCGTGAACATATCGAGAGCCAGGATTCGGCCATCCTTGGCGAAACCAATCCTCATGCGGCCTTCAACGCTGGGGCGCGCGCGTCCGATGCAGTGCTCCTCTTCGCGGCTGATGCGCATCATCACCGGGGCATTGAGTTTCTTGGACAGTAGCGCGGGAATGATCATCGTGAGGCCGCCGGTGATCTTGCTTCCGAATCCGCCGCCTGTGTACTCGCTGATGAACACGATCTTGTCCTGATCGATGTTCATCCATTTCGCAATCGCCGGCTTGGTCTGGAATGTGCTCTGCGTACCTGAGTGAAGAAAGAGCTTTCCGTTCTGCCAATAGGCCATGGCGGTCCGTGGTTCCAGGCACTGATGGCTGACGTCGGGTGTTATGAAGGTTTCGTCGAGGATGAGCGCCGCATTCTTGAAGCCGGCATCGATATCGCCATAGGCCCACTCATCGGGTGCATGCCCCATGGGCAGGCGGCCCTGGTCATATTCTGCAAAGTCCTGTTCGGTCCACTTCATATTTGTGAGTTGCGGAATGGGCGGATTTGGCGGCTCCGGGCGCACCCAGACGTTGCCGTCCTCACGGGGATTGGGTCCGCCGGGGCGAAGGCTCTCGAGCGGGTCAATCACAAAGGGCAACTCCTCGAAGTCGATCTTGATCTTCTCAATCGCTTCGGCACAGGTAAGCTCATCGACAGCCGCGACAGCAAGGATTGGATCGCCCATGTAGAGGGGCTCGTTGGTAAGTGCCTGTTCACCCCACTTGCTGGCCTTGATCACCGTGCCGTTATCGCTCAGGCTGTCGGCGGCCGCGGGAATGTCGTCGGCGGTGAGAATGGCCTTGACGCCCGGAATCGCCAACGCGTCATCCATGTGGATGCGCGTGATGCGGGCATGGGGCATGGGGCTGAGCACGAGCCGGCAAAACAACATGCCTTCGGCGCGGAAGTCCTCGGCATATTTTGATTTGCCGGTGACCTTGGCCAGCATGTCGTTGGTGGGATAATTTTTGCCGATAAGCTTGTATCCGGCGCCGTAGACGCGTTCTTTCGGCTGGGCGGCCTTCGCGGTTTTGTTCAGTTCAACGGGTACGCTCTCCGGCATGTCAAGCCCTCCTCATATACTCTGCGCCGCGCATCATGGAGTCGAGAATCTTGTTGTAGTCCTGGCAACGGCAGAGATTACCGGATATGCCGTGCGCGAGTTCGGTGCGCGTTGGATTCGGATTCGTCTTCAGGAAGCCAACAGCCGACATGATGAAGCCGGACATGCAGAAGGCGCACTGGAAACCCTGCGTGTCGACCACTGCCTGCTGCACCGGATGGAGCTTGCCGTCGGCGGAAGCCAGGCCTTCGACGGTGGTGACCTTGCGGCCCCTCACCGTGTGGGTCAGCGTGGAGCAACTGTAGTGGGGCACATCGTCGATGAGAACCGTGCAAGCGCCGCACTCAGCGCGGTCGCAGCCGAGCTTGGTTCCGGTCAAGCCGAGCTTGTAGCGCAGGGTCCAGGCCAGAGTTTCCTGCTTCATCACATCTACCCGGCGCTGCATACCGTTCACGTTGATGGTGATGAGGCGTTCGCCGGCGGAAGAGTTTTGGCCGTGAACCGCGGAGGAAATGAACTTGTAGTTGGCCGCGGCCACAATGCCGCCGCTGGCGATGACTCCCAGGATAAACCTGCGCCTGGTGATCGACTTGGACGCGGTGTCGGTCGTCTTCAACTCTGGAATCTCTGTCATAGCCGATTCTCCGGTTTCGATTTTTCTTAGCGGGGTTGCATTGCGGCATTCGGGGAATGCAATGCTGTGGATATACTAGCTCTCCGGTCGGACCTTTGAAAAGCCCGGCTGCGTGTGAAAGTCCGGCTGCGCTTAAATTTGTATGACAGGAGTACAAGCCAAGCGGATTCGTATACATCCAAATTCAATTGAGCGAAATGCGCGGCAGCGCGTCCGGCATCACGCCTCGCTCATTTCCCTGCCCTTTGCTTCGCGGCCCATCATGGCAAGGCCGGCCAGCGTCAGCGCGACCACAATAACAGTGATGGCGAGAACGGCGGGATAATTGCCCCAGCGCTCGGCGGCCAGCGCCTGGCCCTTCCCATTCCACGAAGTCACAAGGCCGCCTAACTGGTAGGCAAGGCCGGGCGCCGTGGCGCGCACCGGAGCGGGCGAAAGCTCGGTGAGATAGGCCGGGACCACGCCCCAGGCGCCCTGCACCATGAATTGCATCAGCACCGCGCCCACGCCAAGGGTGAAGGCCGAATGCCCGTAGGCGTAAAGCGGAATGACCGGAATCGACAAAAGAGCGGCAGTCACAATGGCTCGTTTCCGTCCCCATTTTTCAGACAGCGCTCCAAACACAATGCCGCCGCCAATGGAACCAAATCCATAGAGAATGCCGATGATCCCAATCGTCTCCGGCGAAAGCTTTGCCTGCACCGCGAGGAAAGTCGGATACACGTCCTGGGTGCCGTGCGAGAAACTCATGAACGCCGTCATCAGCAGGACCAGGAAGAGAAATGTAGGCAGAAAGGCCAACAGGTTCGGGGGCAGTATCGGCGCGGCTAATCCTGTGGCGCTTCGCGCTTCGCGCTTTCTTGCCCCGGCAAGCCAGACCGGGGACTCAGCCACTCTTGCCTGAACATAGAAGACCAGAATCGCCGGCATGGAGCCGAGCACAAACAGTCCCCGCCAGCCAATGTGCTGAAACAAGAAAGCGAAAGCTGCCGACGCCAGAATCGACCCCAGTGCGTAGCCCTCCTGCAGAATACCGGAGAATGCGCCGCGGCCTTCTTTAGGCAGAGTTTCGAAGGCCAGCGCGGCGCCCACGCCCCATTCGCCGCCCATGGCAATGCCGAACAGAGCCCGCAGCACCAGAAGCACGCTGAGCGAGGGCGCAAAGGCACAGGCCAGTTCGATGACCGAGAAACTGAAAATATTGAACATCAGAATCGGCCGGCGTCCATAGCGGTCGGCCAGCATTCCAAACAGGAGCGCGCCGGCGGGGCGGAATGCCTGGGTCATGAAGACCGCGCCCAGCACCGCCGAGGGCTGAGCGTGAAACTCGCCAGCGATGGCCTTGACGCAGAAGATAAGCAGAAAAAAGTCGAGACTATCGAGAGTCCAGCCTAGAAAGGCGGCCAGAAAGGCGTGGCGCTGTTGACTGCTCAACTGTTTGAAGTGACCTATCAACGACATAGCCGCGAGGATATCAGACCGGAAGTTCAAAAAACATTTGTTGCAACAAATACCTAGCCTCCTGCGTCTACATATGTAGGGGTCAGATTTCACGCCGGGTGTTGGCGATCCTTCCTCCGTTTGTGTGCACCTGGCGTCAGTTTCCCCCTCGTTCTCAAACTGGGAAGCTGCCCAAAACTTTCTCTCAAAAGGATTCTTGACAATGAAGCGTTTAGCAATTACGACCTGCGTTCTAGCTTTGGCAGCTCCACTCGTCATCGCGCAAGCTCCGGCAAATACCTCCGCCTGGATTTCCGATCCGGTGCACAGCGAAGTGGATTTCAGCATTACTCACCTGGCCATCTCCAACGTTCATGGGCGTTTCGGCAAGATTGCCGCCACTCTCATCTACGACCAGGCGGACATAACCAAATCGACCGTCACGGCGACGATCGATGTTTCCACGGTCGACACGGGCGAGGACGCGCGCAACATTCACCTGAAGACTCCAGACTTCTTTGACCTCGCCAAATTCCCCACCGCAACCTTTACCAGCACCAGCGTTGCGAAGAGCAGCGGTGGGCTGATTGTCAACGGGAACCTGACTCTCCACGGCGTGACCAAGCCCGTGGTGCTATATGTGGAAGGACCCACCGGCCCGGTTCAGGGCATGGATCACAAGCTGCATTCCGGATTTTCGGCCACCACCACCATCAGCCGTTCAGCCTTTGGAATTGGAACCAAGTTTCCGGAGACCATGTTGGGCGACGAAGTAAAGCTGAGCATCGATCTGGATGTTGCGAAACAGTAAGGATCGGATCGAACGGGAGAAAAGCCGATGGCAGCCCTGAAACTCGAGATTGTGCAGGAGCGCCCCTTTTCCAGCGTGGAGGAGGAGGCGCTCCTGAACCTGATGCGCACCTCCGATTNNTGCGCGGCCATCGGCAGCCGCATGATCACCGCCGAACCGGACATTACGCGGCTGCTGGCCAGGCTGAAGGGGCTCAAACTTATCCGTCAACAGCGCGACAGGCTCGACCGGCGCGTGGTGTGGACACAGATTTCAGAGGCGGGCCTGGAACTGTTACGGTCGATGGATCCCGTCATCGAGCGGGTTCCGCGCGAGTTGCTTGGACACATGAACCAAGCGGAATTGACCGAACTGATCCGGCTCCTGGAGTTGGCCCGAAGCAGCGGCGCAGAGTTGCCCCCGGCGAACAGCGATGCGCGGCACCACTGAATTGCTTGCCGTAAAGCTCGATCTTGCGTAAAACCAGAAGGCTTTGTATCAGGGCATGACTTCAGTCATGCCGCAAAAGCTCTCAAAATGAACGTGGGCTTTAGCCCCTGAGGGAAGGTTTCAGGCAATTCGAAACCATCTTGGAGCCTTTTGAAAATGACCATATTTGCGGCGGCCCGCGCTAGCTTGCGACTACCTTCTTTGCAATCAGTTCTTCGTCGGCATCCGCCTGAATGATCTTGTTGTGCAGGCAATAGAGCGCCAGTTCAAGGCGATCCGAGACGCCAAGTTTGTCGTATACCTTGCGTAGGTAGTTCTTGATCACCTGTTCCGTGGTCCCCAGTTGGAAAGCAATTTCCTTGTTGCGCTTGCCCTGGGTGATGCAGGTTATGATAGCCATCTCCTTGGGCGAAAGGCGAGGCTGGTTGCGGGGGCTCACCAGAGCCGCTGCCTGGGACCGATAGGCCTCAATCACCCAATTCACAGATTGATTGTCGATCCAGGTTTCGCCGGCGGCGATTCTGCGAACGCACCTGACCAGCAGATCGGGCGAGATGGAACGGGAGATGATTCCGCGAACGCCGCGGCGATACAGTTCGACTGTGTGGTTCTCGTCGGCCGCCACAGCCTGCACAATCAGCTTGACATCGGGAGCCGCCCGCAACAACTCGGGGATCACGTTTGCCGTACCGGTCAGCAAGCCCCCTTCGAGCAAAACGATGTCAGTGGGGTAGCGCTCGATGGCCAAACGCAGATTTTCAAGAGAGTCTGCCTGTGCCACGACGCGCAGATCGTCTTCCAAAGCGAAGACCTTGCGAATGCCAACGCGATAAATTGCCTGTGAATCCGCAAGGATAATGCGGATCGCACCGGGCTTTACCGGTGTGTCAACTATTTCGCCGTCGGGGGCATCATCCTGGAATTCCATAGTTAGCTGCCACCAAAATCATTGGTACTCTCATTGCTCTGCAAATCGGTACTCATCAATCGTAGAAGCGGCGAGGTACTGATGATGACTTAGAGAGCAGCGTACCACACGTCCCGTGCAATGAACCAGCACATCGTGAGGAGTTCCGAGAACGGTGCCGGGCATTCGAAGCGAAAATCGGATGTCGAGCCCCACCTTCAGCTCCCGGTCCAGGGCAAAGAGTACACCGCTGGCAGAGACATTTCGGGTTAGCCCGGTCATCTCGGACTCGTCGGCGTTGAGCACTGCCGGAAGCGCAAGCGGGAAACGCACCGCGCAGCGCACCTCCTGGCGCGTATTGGAAAGAGCGGGTACAGCGGGCTGTTGGTGTAAATCCGGCTTTGTTACTTTCATGGGTAGCACCCGGACCGGAAAGGTCCCTTGTGCAACTCTAGCTAATTTTCCCGCTTCCACCTACGGCACTAAAGTTCCGTGAGAAGTAACTAATGGAGAAATGGACCGGTTCAGAGGGTGGCTCCGGCCAGGAATTGTGCTCTCCCAAGCCCCGAATATCCCCCCAAAGACGCTATCTATCCAATTCAGGATCAGCAGGTTGCTCGCAGCGGCTTAGGGAGGCGAATTTCATTGGAATCATGCGCTCTCAACTGTCTCGAACCGCTGTTCACTCTTTGGATTCCTCATCTGCATGGGAACAGCACCGCAGTGGCTCCCCACCCACTCTTGATCCCGGTTGTGGTCCACTCCCATCATCTTGCCCCTGCCCAGGCGAACCACGGAAAGGACAGGCTAAGGACGCCGTCGTCCGCCCATAGATATAGGATACGGATTTCGGGTCGGCCCGTGCGGCGTTTCGATGGTTGCGGCGAAGTTCATTCGCTGCGCGAGGCGGACCGCAAGATCAACCTGCCGGGGCGGCTGGCGGCCTGCTTCAGAAAGCTCTGGACGCGATCCTTCGAGATCACTACCACTCAAGGGCTTGCGGTAACTGTGTCGGCGAGGTCTTTCGCATTCAGGCTGAACGTCTAGCCGGCCTGCATCCAATTAATACGCGCCACGGTAACCGGAGCAGAGTACTGCCTGGTATCCATATACGGACGGAAAAGGCTGGATTTCCACCAACCTGGGAACCAGCTCGCCTGCGGGGTTCCGGACCAGCGCAAAATCGGAAGTAACAAAATTGGAGTGGGCCGTTTCCCCCGGCCGCCACGTACCCCTCAGGAATAGCCGCCGCGAGACAGGCGCCGCTCGCCATAAGCGTGTGGGTAAGCCCCGCGCCGGTAGCCGCCATCTCCTCGAGCTGCGAAAGCTGCATGAATATTGGGGTTTCCGCGACGCGATAGTCGACGCGGACGCCGCAAGATGCTCGAGCGCCACCAGCAGAGACGCGCACTTCTCCGGCGTGAAGCTCTGGTTGAATTGAGCGTGGAGTTTGGGAATCAAACCGAGGTCCTCTCAATGGAGGTTCATTGCGCCCCCATAGAAAAGCTTGCAAAGGGGAGAGTAAATCCGCGAAGACCGTCCCAAGCAGGAACTCTGGTTACTTTTCGAACCCTTCTTCTCTGCTTGACAACTCTTCGCATGGACCAGACAGGCGAATATAAGGGAAAACTAATGCTCCGATAGAGAACAAACGGCGAAAATATGCCCTTTCGCCCGCCCAAAAGCCCCGCACAACTCGAAAAAAGCCATCCACATTAAAAATTTTTGACAATATTACTTTTGTGGTAGCGCAAATGACCCTTTTGGGTTACTCTTTGTATGCGCAGTACTTTCTCCAGCGCGGGAGTAGAACGCTATGACCTCCAGATCGATTAAAATTCGCGGCGTTGTTTTGGTAGCCGCAATGGCAGCAGTGGCAGCCTGTGCGGTCGCCAGCCCGATCACGGTTCCGCCGTC
>PLOG01000165.1 GCA_003142935.1 Acidobacteriaceae bacterium | reverse complement strand
GCAGGCTTGCCGAAAACTCACGGATCTCAGCTCCGCCCTGGTGTTCCATTCCATCGAAGTTCTGTGAACTTCTGGCATTGGGCACGAGGAAGGTCCAACGCCCTGGTTACTCGGCATGCGGGCTAGGTGGCTGGTTCCACAAATCGGCACTGATGCCATTAAGGTCATACACAATCTTTCCATCTTTGATGGTGAGTTCGCAGATAAGTCTCTCGGTGCCGTCGAAGCGCGTGTTCAGCATATCCGTGAATCCGAATTTACCGTTTTGGAGCCTCAGTACGGCAACGTCGGCGACAGAACCCGCAGAGAGGTTCCCTAGTTCGTCGTGTTTAATCTCATGCGCGGGATGAGATGTCATTTCGGCAACCACCTCCTTGAGTGGGAGGCCGAGTGCAAGGAATCTGTCAGCAACATTGAGTTCGTCTTTCATCGCTGAGTTCATGCTGCCAACATGCAGGTCGGTGGAGATAGAGTCCGGAATGAATCCGTCCTTGACCATGGGCACCGCAAGCGACCATTTGAAACTGCCGCCCCCGAAGCCGACATCAAAGTAGACACCGCGTTTACGTCCTTCAATGAACGCCTTGCTGGGTCCGAGCGTAACGGGATCCTGCTCATGCCGAAGCCCCGAGTACATGTGCGTGTAAATGTCGCCGGGGCGGAGCTTGCTGGTCAAAAGATCATAGATCGGCCGTGTCGGCCGGTCAACGCCGAAGTCCACCATGACCGGAATATTCGCCTTTGTTCCTGCGATCACGGCCTGCTCCACCGCAATCCACTCTGGACCTTCAAAGTGAGCGGTCTTGATCCCAACGACCGTCTGCGGATACTTCAAGGCCATGGCAGCGGTCGCTTCGCCATCCATATCAGCGGTGTTCTGTTCGTATTTCGGACCGCGCATACCGGAGCCAACGATGTTCAACAAGGCAAAGACGCGGGTTTTCGAGCGGTCGATAATGCGCTGCTTGAAATCCTCGAAATTTCGCCAGCCCGAGCATCCCGCATCCACGACGGTTGTTACTCCTGTCCGAAAGGTAAAGCCGTCCGGCGGTACGGCGAGGTCGCCTGCGTAAGAGTTGCGCTCACCTGTCCCCGCGTATACATGGACATGAATATCGATGAGCCCTGGGGCCACGTAGAGACCTTTTGCATCGACCGTCCTCAGCGCGTCTGAAGGCGCGATATTTGCGGCAACTTTGGCGATCTTGCCGTCCTTGATCGCCACGTCCATCACCGAGTCGATGTTGTTCCTGCTGTCGAGAACATGACCGCCCTTGAGCAGCAGGTCGTAGATGGGCACAGATGAAGTGCTCGATGGCGTTTGCGCCAGAATGTTGACAGCGCTAAACAACGCAAGCGCAGTCCACAATGTACGAATGCCGTATGCGCGGCCGTTACTGCGAAGCGGATGAATCATGAGACCTCCATCAATCCACGGAAATTTATTTACACGGGTTAACTGCTCGCATGTGCGCCAACAAATTGCGGCATGCAAAGATCGTCGACTCAACAATCCCCTGCGCCGTCACCCCTCAACGCGGTTCGCGTGCCAGGCGGCTTCGCCGTACTCGCCGAGATTGACGGTGCCGGCCATCTCGTTTCCCTGGACCTCGCCTTTGAATGTCCAGGGAATGGCATTGCCGCTCACACTCATCGCACTTCGCAATTCAATCTGGTTTACGTGCACACTGCCCTGAATCGCAGTCTTGTAGAGTTCGCCCTGCTGTGCGCCGGTAAGGTCGTTGCCAATCTGCTCGAGCTTGAAGTGCTGCTCTCCGGTGCCGCGCGAATATTTGATTGCGACGGTCCAGTTGCCATGCACCTGCGCCGGCTCGCCGGCTGGAACGACCGGATTCTCGTAATGCCCGGGCCTGGTGAGGCCTTCGAAGATGGCATCGGCAACAATCCGTTCTTCTCCTGAATCCATCATGTACGGCATGATGGTGACCGAGCTTTCCATACGGTTGGGGCGCACGCCGGTGCCGCTGTCAACAAGGATTCGGGGACGCCCTGCATCGAGACGAGCCTCGAGCTCCGTGCCGGTGATCTTGAGTTGCGTTGCATCCCAGTGAATGCGAAGCTGTGGCGCCTTGTTGGAGAGATCTTCAGGCTGAAGATATTCCGCCCTCACCGAAGGGAGGCCGTTGACGCGCCCCTCGATATGCTGGAGCCACGCGAGCCATTGGCGCTGCTCCGCCGCGTGATCCCGCTTGTACCATTGACGAACTGCGGCGAGCAAACCCATGATTTCTTCTTTACTGCATTTGAATGCGCGTCCGTAGTTATGGTGGGGCGAAGCCTGAAAGTAAGCAGCCCGGCAGAGATCCTTTTGCCCTATCAGCAACCCGGACGACTGCGGGCCGCGCATGCATTTGCCGCCCGAGTAACCCACCAGCGTTGCTCCGTGTTGAATGTGAATGTTCGGAACGTTGGGCTCTTCGGCAGCAGCATCCACAAAAACCGGGATATTGCTCTCTTTGGCGATAGCGCAGATGTTTGGAATGCCGAGCGGGCCGGATTCCGCCACAGGAGCGGAGAGGATATAGATCATCGCCGTACGCGCGGAAATTCTGTTCCGCAGCTCATCGGCCGAGTTGACCTCCACAACCTCGGCTCCCGTCATCCGAATCCCGAAGTCGTACGGATTGCGCGAATGTTTTGGGATAATCACCTGGTCACGGCCTTTGATATAAGGCAGCGCCTGCGATTTTTCCGGATCGGTCCCGGCGATGCAGGCCACCGTAGCCAGAGCGATTGCGGCCTCGCAGCCCGTCGTTGCAACACCCCATGCGGCGCCGGTAAGCTGCCCCAGTTCCTTGCCAACCGCATCCATCAGTTCGTCGAGATGCACATAGTAGTGCGAGGCCTCGAACATGGCCTCCTTCACCTCTGGAAGCGAGCGCGAACCGCTGATCAAAGTAAACGTACCTCGAGCATTGATGAGCGGCCTCACGCCAATCCGGGTGTAGAGATTGTCGGCATCGGTACCGCGAAGTTCAGGCAACGCGTCGCCGGATACAGAATCTGCGAGCGAGGCGGCGCTGGCGACCGCAGGCGCCATAGCGGCCGCGACCCCCATGGCGGAGAACACTCCAGACCGCTTGATGAGTTGCCGTCGTGTCCAGAGCCTGCTACGGAAGAAAGTCATGAAGTATCCAGACCCTTCTGCGCCGATAACGGCAAGTTAGTTGCTGCGGTGCGTTATGTGCCACGCAAGAGAGAGCGGCACTTAGGGAAACTAGATGTACGCGATTAAATCAATTTCCACCAACGAATTCCCAGGAATGCCGCCGGCAGGAGCCACGGTGGTCCGGACAGGAGGGATTTTTCCCCAGCGGCCGGCGTAGACAGTGTTCATCCTGGCCCAGTCGTTGATGTCATTGAGATACACATTGACCTTAAGCACCTTCTCCATCGAGGAGCCTGCGCCGATCAGATTTTTCTCCAGTTCGTCGAGGACGTGCTTGGTGTGCTCCTCGATGGTCCCTTTGAAGTGCGCACCGACACCGGCTAGAAACAGAAGGTTGCCGTAGGAGACCGCGCTTGAAAAGAGTGGCGGCGCGGCAGCAGCATTGTCCGCATTCGTGTTTGCAGGATACGACTTCTTCTCGAGCTTGTCCGAGGCCTTGGCCTCAACAGACTTGACTGAAACAGCGGCGCCGGCAACTGCCGCGCCGGCCACGACTGCATTCTTGAGGAGGGTTCTTCTTGACTGCATTTGCATGGATCGGCTCCTTGTGCCTTTTGGGGGCAATGAGTGAATTGACTTCGTGCCTTCTTAGAGCTTTGACGTTGTGAGTACCTTCCGCAGGTGACGGCCGACGATTTCAGCCTCTCCCGGTTGCAGCATCCATGTGCCGACGACGATCGCATTTTCGTTGTTGTGCGCTCCAAGGCGTCCCGTTGATCCGGTGTCAGGATTGAGTTCGATCTGCGGGCGAAGCGTACGCAGGCGTTCCTGCACCTGCTTTGGAGTAACGCCTACAACCGACGGATCGTAGGCAAGGATGAGATGCGGTACGTGGTTTGCAATCTCGGGAACAAAAATTTCAGCCTTCATGGTGGGAATATCTTTGACCATTTGAATGATGATCTTTGCCCGGCGCATATACTCACGCTGGTCGGCTTCGTCGTTTTGTTCCAGAAGCCAATCGACAGCCGCGACCATGCCCACGATCTGCTCCTTGGCGACCTTCATGCCGCGGCCCACGGCGTCCGAGTTGGGGCTGTCGTTTTCCGCGGCCAGTTCTGTCAGATGTTTCTTTCCCAGCAAGAGGCCGGCGTTCTGCGGTCCGCGAATTCCCTTGCCTCCGGAAAAGGCAACCAGGTCGAAACCCATGCCGGTGTACTTCCACAGGTTTTCGATGGGGGGCATGTCTGCGGCCGCGTCAATGTGGCAGGGCACGTTGTGGCCATGCGCAACCTCGAGCCATGTCTCGCGATCGATCTCGCCCGCCTCGGCCGCATTGAAGAAATTGGTCATCACCGTCTTCGTCGTGAAAGCGCGCTTGTAATCGTCGAGCGAGACAACCTCGACGATGCGCACCCCGCAGAGCAGCATGGCGTGGTCGTACTCGTAGCGATGCGCCTTCTGAACAATTACTTCATTCTTCATGAAGCTGACTTCTTCAGGAATCTGGTTAGGCTTCGCTCCGTTGGCCGAAACGATGCAAGCCGCGGTTGCCAGCGTGAGAGCCGCCGATGCGCCTGAAGTGACCAGGGCGCCCTCGCAGCGAAGCCGCTTGGCGATGTATTCGCCGGAAGCGCGCTGAAGATCTTTGAGCACAACCGGGTGCAGCGCGGCCAGAGCAACTGCCCGCTGCACTTGCGCAGGCATGACCGCCGCAGTCAGATAAGTGTAGGTTCCCGCCGCGTTTATGATCTTCTCGACGCCAAGTTTCTCGTAATAGTCATCGCCCGCCCCTGCAGCGGCTGCCTTACGTGCCGATTCGGAGGAGATTGCAAGCGCAGAGGCAAGCGCCGGCGACAGCCCAACTGCCGCCAGCGCCGATTGCGACCAGTGGAGAAAGCGCCGGCGTGAAAACGTGCGTCGATTCGTGCCAGTAGACATCTGTCAATCCTCCTGCCGCCCTCCGCGAGCATTTTGGCCGCGCCTAGATTCTTCCGAATTGCCTCACTGCTTCCGTAATTGAATGAAACTTTTCAATGAACGGGTACATGGAGTGCTCAGTGTTATCGAGTTGCTGTGCCCGAATCAGGATCTCGGCAGCGTGCTCCTGAGGAACAACGACAACGCCGTCCTGATCGGCCACAATTATGTCGCCCGCCCTCACCGTCACACCATCGCAATCCACGGGAATGTTAACCCCGGCAAAGCGATAATGGCCAACAGATGTGGATGGAACTGGGCCGGTGGAATAGACCGGAAAGCCGATGCGCTTGAGCTGCGGAATATCGCGAATCCCTCCGTCAATGACCGCGCCGGAGAAACCCCGCGCAAACATGGCGCTTCCCATCAGGCCGCCCATGCCCGCGATGTCCGCTCCATCTTCTACCTGCATCACATAAACTGAGCCCACTCCCCCTGAATCGATCGCCTGCAGCATGCCTGACAGCGCATCGGGGGCGTTGTTTTCCATCTTGGCCAGCTTCACGGTAAGAGCCCTGCCGGCAAACTTGGTGGGAAAGATTGCCTGCATGCGATGAGACATGAACCGCTTTTCGTGGAGGATTTGCTCGATCGCATCGGAGACGGACGCCGCCTCAACGTGTCGATAAGCTTCCAGCATCATTGCCGGATCGGCGTTGAATTCTGCGGCCGTCTTCGGTACATCGGAATACAGCACGTGGGCTGCTGCCGCTGACAGGATTGCCGCCGCCACAATGGCTAACGCAACTGTTTTGAACCGGCCGCTCCCGAAAACTGTTTGCAGCCATCGTGTTGGCAACGTGCAAATCGTCTTCATGGAAGTCTGTGCCATATTATCACTCGCGGCACGAAGGTGGACGCATAGTTCCGCCGCCTTGGCTTGCGGGGGTTGAGGAACTTACTCCTTTGGGTAGTGGAAACTGTGGGGATTCTTGTGGGGACCCTGGACAGAAAATGGCATAAATCCAGCTCGTTATGTTAAGCACTCCATCGCAGAGCGTACAAACGATGGAGCCAGTTCTATTTACGCCACCTGTTAATTACCGTTAATTACCTACGATCGGAATCGAATCAAGATCGCCGAGACAGGGGTTATGGAAAAAATGCGCCAGGGGACACCGCGCATTGAGTTGCAGCTTTCCACCGGCAGCGGACCGGCTGCCCTCCAGTGAGAACACCATTGTGAGCGAGATCACTATCGAAGGGGGGTTGGAAGTTGTAACCTAATGAGGGTATGATTGTGCCGCGGCATGTTCGCGAAGTCCTGCGGGATGCGGCGCGAGGTTTATAGGGATAGCGTAGACCTGTTTTGAAGGCACTAGGGTTTTGCCTGTTTCAGGGTACGGACCGCCCCGATGCACAGGGGTGTCACATTGGGAGCTTGATGATGGATCGACGGGATTTCGTCAAGACCGCGGGGTGGGGAACCGCGGCGCTATTGTTTAACTCGGGTGTCGGCAGAGGGCAGGCGAGTCCGAGCCAGCCGGCGCCGCCTCCGATCGAGGTGCATGGGATTCCTCCCAGTAAGCCGTCGCCTCTGGGAATTCCGGGCTTGTTCCCTGGGCGTGTGGTAGAAGTCTTCCACGGGGATTCCATTTCAGGCAACCGTGTTTCCCAGCCGATCGTTGGCCGCATGCTGAACGAGGGGATGAAGGAACTCACTGGCGAAAGTTCGCCGGCGGCGGCGTGGCAAAGGTTCATTGAACCCCACGACGTGGTGGGAATCAAGATCAACTCATCGGGGGCTCCCGTGTGCTTTTCCTCCCCCGAGATTGTGCGCGAGATCGTCGCGGCGCTGCGTTCGATTGGCGTCCCCGCCGAAAACATCGTGGTGTTTGACCGCTATTCCGACGAGATCGAACTGGCCTCATACCAGGCTCTGGTGCCGGCAGGAATCCGGCTGCTGGGTATTGAACACGGCGCCTTCGATGCTGCGCGCTACGATTTTGATGTTTATTGCGATGCGGATTTCTTCGGAGAGTCGGAGACGCGGTGCTATCTGGCAAAAGTCGTCACCCAGGAATTAACCAAGATCATAAATATTCCTACGATGAAGGATCACTCGGCCTCCGGAGTGACGGGTTGCCTGAAGAACATCGGCTACGGGTGCTTCAACAATGTGGCGCGCACCCACCAGCTACCTTACACATTTACCGATCCTCTTATCGGTTATCTTTGCTCCACCGAGCCTTTGCGCTCCAAGACGGTACTGCACATCATGGATGGAATGCGCGAAGTTTGGCACGGGGGCCCAATAACCTCGCACTGGGAATTCGTCTATGAAGCGAAGACCCTTTTCATTGGCACCGACCCGGTGGGGGTGGATACCGTCGAGTTGGAGGCCATCGAAAAAAAGAGACGTGAGGAAGGGGTAAGTTCGGTCTGGGATATCGATCCGAGTACTTTAACTACGGACGACGCCGAGTTCCACCAGAACCCCCTTAAGAACCTGTACTTTCGCCAGCCGGGACATATCGCCGCGGCCGGCAAACTGGGATTGGGCGTCTCCGACCTCAAACTGATCGATCATCGCCAACTCCGACTTACGTGAACACCACGATGGGCAATCCTGCAAGCACAGATCGCGATTGGGTAACCTTATTAGGTGAAAACTCCCGCATGGGACGACAGCGTGAGGCGTCATGGCAAGTGCCCAAAGGCGTGCGATGGCAGTTTCGCGCCGGTCGGGCCATCCGTTCGGCGGCCGTCCTGCGCGACAATCTTTTGTACGTGATAGAGGTTCATGGCGCGGTCTATGCCCTTGATGCTGATAGCGGGCGCCCCAGGTGGACCCGCCAGTTCCCCGACTGGATTCACTCCACCCCCTCGATTTCAGGAAACATGTTGCTTTTTGGCTGCGACGGAGGGAAGGTATATAGCTTAGACCGGGACACGGGCAGAACCATTTGGGAGATCGCCACGCAGGGGGAAGTGTGGGGTTCACCCGTTGTACGCGATGAAACCGTTTTTTTCGGTAGCGCCGACGGCCGCTTCTATGCGGTGGAGCTCAAGACCGGAAAGCCGCGTTGGACACAGACCCTCGGAGGGCGGATCAGTGCTTCTGCCTACGCCGCCGAGAAGCATGTTTATGTGGGTTGTGGTGACGGGAATGTCTATGCTCTGGATGTCTCGTCCGGAAGAATCCAGTGGAGCACGCCAACAGGGGATGGCATCGATTCCACGCCCGCTGTGGTGGGCGACACAGTTCTGGTGGGGTCGGAGGACTTCTTCTTCTACGCGATCGATGCGGGCACTGGAGCCGTGCGTTGGAAATTTGAGACGAAACTCGGAGTATCCTCATCTCCCGCCGCTTCACAAGAGCTGGTCGTCTTTGGCAGCAAAGACGGAAATCTATATGCGTTGGACATTCCGACCGGCAAATTGAACTGGAAACTCTCCACCGGGCGTGCGATCACATCTCCCACCGTGATATGCGAGCCAGTGGTTGCCGTTAACGCTGAGGGCACCGCTATGTGCCTCGATATCGCTTCAGGCAAAGTCCTTTGGAAGGCTGGGTTGGGCGGTGGCACTCCGGTCCTGGCAGGTGGCCGCACCTACGTGGCAAGCCACTATGGTACGGTCTATGCGCTGGAGTAGCCGCGTCCCAGGTGGGGCTCCTCAAGGCTCTCTGCTGACTGCGTCCGTTCTTTTGCCAGACCAGTCTTTAGACCAGTCCCTTCCCCCTGTTTTCAGAAAGCACTACGCCATGGGCGCGGTTTTTGAAATCGTCGCTTACGGAACCAATCCCACACAAGCGTCCCAGGCTATAGATCATGCCTTTCAGGAGATTGATCGCCTGGAACAGGTGATGAGCATCTACAAACCCGCGAGCGAACTCAGCCGCTTGAACCGCACAGCGCACCTCGAGGCGCAAACGGTTACCCAGGATTTGTACCAGGTGATCCAGGAATCGCTGCACTATTCCGAGATCTCCGAAGGTGAATTCGACGTCACGACCGGGCCGCTAGCTGAGCGGTGGAAAGCCGTGGGTCGCGGCGAGCAGGCTCCCAGTCCGGCCGAGGAAAAAAGACTTCGACGCGGCGTGGGTTATCGCCAGGTTGAATTGATTCCTCCCGGTCGGATTCGATTCCACTCTTCGCGGCTGGCGGTAGATCTGGGGGCGATTGGTAAAGGGTACGCCGTAGATCGGACCGCCGCCGTGTTGCGGTCCTGTGGCATCGAATGTGCACTGATTAATTCGGGAGGGAGTACGTTTTACGCAATGGGCTGCCCCCCTGGCCAATCCGGTTGGCTGGTGCACCTGTGCGACCCCTCCGCGCAGGTTGATCCCCACGTCCTATTGAATGAAAACAGCGTTTCAACATCGCAGCAGACGCCACCCAGCTTGCTGGGGATGCCGTCATTTGGACACATTATCGACACCATCGCGGGCGAGCCGTTGAAATCGGCCACCGCCGTGAGCGTCGTGGCAGAATCCGCAACGGCTTCAGACGCTCTCTCCACCGCTTTCTTGCTCATGGGCCCCGAGAAAGGCCGGGATCTGGTGAAAAGATTACCGAATGTGGCTGCCGTCTGGATTTCACCGGAAGGGCTGCCGCAGACTGTGACCAGTGGCCCGAAAATTCTGATGACAAGCGTAGCGCGCATGAGCTCTCAAAAAGCCGTGGCGCGAAAACTGGACTAGCCTGGAGTGAACTCATGGATAGACGTCGGTTCGTTAAAAGCGCGAGTTGGAGTACGGCGGGATTGTTGCTCAGTTCCGTCGCCTCAAAGGGTCAGGACAATTTAATACGGCCGGAGTCACCGGTAATTCCCCAGACCGCCTGGGGCAGAGTGTGGATTCGCTGGACTGAGCCAGCACTGCCTGCAAAAACTCTGCTGGCGCATGGCCTGGCAATTCCCTGGGGTGCTGCCCCGGCCTTGGTGGAAAGCGCCCGAAAGCAGGGCTATCGCGTTTACACCGCGGTGACGCTTGAGCAGGCATCGGCGGCAGCGAAAAGCAGCCGCGCTATGGGAATTTCAGGAATCATTCTGGAAGCGGGAGATTCGGAGCAAGAAAAGGCCGAGAGAACCGTCAGGGACCTTCGGCTGGCACACCCCAACCTCACCATTCTGACTCCTGGTCCCAGCGCCAAGCAGCCGGCGATGATGGGAAGCTCGGTGATTACCCAGCGCGGCATCTTGCAGGTATCGAGTTCCACGGAGCAGCCGTGGCTTGACTCCAACTTAGCCCTGGTGGGGTTTGACCGTGCGTTTCGTCCCATCCAAACTCCCTTGATCGATTTCCAGTGGGAGCTTTCCGATGCCTTGCAGCAACAGCAAGGCCCCAGCACGGAAGAGTATTTACTCGCCGTGGCCGAAGCGGGCGCTCTTCATTCCGACTTGATCCTGAATTTGCACCCGAACCTCGAAAAAGCTCTGGTGAGCGGAAGCGACGAAGGGTGGGCCGTCTGGGAACGTGTAGCGAAGTACGTGGAGTTTTACCTCAGAGAGGGTGAACGGCCCGTCGCTTTTCAAGCCAACGTCGGCGTGGTGACTGACAACTATGACACGTCTTATGAAGCCATGAACTTGATGGCGCGGCACAACATTCCCTTCCGCGTGCTCCCCCCGGGCCACCTGACGCCCCAGGGCCTCCAAGGTCTGGATCTCATTGTCGTATTCGCCCAGCCGGATGAGGCTGCAATCCGACAGGTGGCAGGGTTTGTGGATGGTGGTGGAGTGGCGATTCTGGTGAGCTTACGTGGCTCTTTCCCCTGGCAATCGAGTGGCGCCCGCCAAGTCAGCGGCGATTCGGTGATCTATACGATGGGCAAGGGCAAAGTGATCGAACTCACCGAAGGCATTGCCGATCTCGGAACGTTTTCCAAGGATGTTCGCCGACTCCTGGGCAAAGAGAAATTGACCATCTCTCTCTGGAATGCGTCCACCATCATCGCGATCCCTTACCAGTTCCCCGGCACCTCTGCTGCTACCGTGGAGCTGGTGAATTACTCTGCGGATCCCATGCCGGTACAGGTACGCATCAAAGGCTCTTACTCGGTGGTTCGATATGAAACCCCGGAGCACGGCTGCTGCGAGGTTCTCACGCCAACCCATCAAGACGGATTCACACAGTTTAATGTGTCCTGGCTGAGGATCGGAGGACGCGTACACCTTGGCGCGGTGGCCGACACTCAAAGAAAGAGGTTGTAACCCAAACCCTTCATCTGGCATAAAACCGCTGACCAGATACTGGATTCCGTCGCCAGGTTTTGTAAACGAATTAACGACTCAGGACATTAGTGTCCTGAGTCTGAAGTTTGCATCATAAATGGCCTGTCATCCTGAACGGAGATTGGCGCGCATTTTGCGCCAATCGTAGTCGAAGGACCTGCGGTTCGGGGCCTCAACTTATGAAATGAATTTCTGACTCACCACACTAGGTAATAGTCATATACATGTACGCCATTGAGGTTCGTCCAAGGAATTGGGCCAGTGGTAATCGGAACCTCTCTCCGTATAAACCCATCTTTTGTAAATCGAGCAGTGATCGGTTCAATTCCGTGCTTTGAGAAAACGGTATGTTGCTCCCAAAATAGTAATCAGGGACCTTGATGAAACACGGCGTCGTGCATGTAATAGAGCCGTTAATTTTGACGCTGGCTCCCTCAGGAGTTGTATCCAACTTGACGAGCTTGTCTCCCGCATATGATCGGACCTGGATAGACAACACAAGACAAAAGAGCCAACACAGACGCGTCGCACGAATTGCCATTTCGAGTTTCCTTGGATTTGATGGACGGGGTAAACGACTTGAAGCTGTGCACGCTGGCGCTGTGGAGATTCGCGGCTTGCTCGCAGAAAAGGGTGTGCGCGCAAGGTATAAGCTGCTCGAATCCAAGGTGAAGTTAGCAAGAGTGTCGACCGGGAAAACCCAAAGCCAAATTCAAAGTGAACCGAACGTGAAAGCGAATGGTCGCAAGCGCGGGAGTAAGGCTGCGACGCATCCGAGGTAGACGCCGGCGAACTTTGTCTTTTGCGAAGGGTTACCGGACCTTGACCCAGTAATTCGCGTAGGTTTTCGTGAATGGCGTGGTGGTTCCTGGGTAAACCGCGAGTCGAAGCGTTAGCGGGCCATCTTTCACCAGCCCGCCCGGTTGCTATTCCGTTCGGACTGCAGAGCGGGTTGTGATCTGTTCACGCTCGCCCGCGCTTTTGTGCGATGCGCTTCTCTAGCTACGCAGTGCCGATGTCCCTGCTCTTGGCGTGGGCTCTGAACTCCTCCAGCGTGCCAGAATTCACGTCGATCTTGAATCGCGTCTAACGTCCGTGCTGCTTAAGCAGGCTTGTCGGCGGCGCTTCAACCGGCCCGGCTATAGCCACCAACGTGCGCTGTGATGAACGAACTCGCGTCTTCCTTCAGCAACTGGCGAACTTGTCGGCAGCCGCGACGAGGGCACGCGTATTGGGCGGGTCGAACGCGCTATGGCCGCTGTCCGGCGTGATCACCAGGTCGGCCTCAGGCCATGCACGGTGCAGAGCCCAGGCGCTCTCCATGGGACAGACCACATCGTAGCGGCCCTGCACGATCGCGCCGGGGATGGCGCGAATCCGACCGACATTGAGCAGCAACTGATCGTCACTTTCGAGAAAGCCCCGGTGGACAAAGTAGTGGGCCTCGATGCGCGCGAAGGCTAGGGCGAACTCGTCCTCTTCATAGTGGCCGGCGAAGGCTGCATCGGGCAGTAGCTTCGACGTGGCACCCTCCCACCCGCTCCATATCTTCGCGGCGGCGAGCCGCACGGTCGCGTCCTCGCTGGTCAAACGGCGGTAGTAGGCAGTGAGAAGATCGCCGCGCTCCGCCTCCGGAATGTGCGCCAGGTACGGTTCCCAGGCATCCGGGTAAAGGATTGAGGCGCCGCGCTGATAGAACCACTCGATCTCCTGCCGGCGCAGAAGGAAGATGCCGCGCAGAATCAGCTCCGTGACGCGCTCCGGATGCGTCTCGGCGTAAGCTAAGGCAAGTGTGGAGCCCCACGAGCCGCCGAATACCTGCCAGCGCTCGATACCCAGGTGCGCGCGGAGTTTCTCGATGTCCGCTACCAGGTCCCAGGTAGTGTTATCCTCCAGCGACGCGTAGGGCGTGCTCTTGCCGCAGCCGCGCTGGTCGAAGCAGACAACACGGTATTTTTCGGGGTGAAAAAAGCGGCGCTGTTTAGGATCGGAGCCGCCGCCGGGACCGCCGTGGAGAAACACCACCGGCTTGCCGGCGGGGTTGCCACTTTCCTCAAAGTAGAGTTCGTGCACGGGCGAAACCCGCAGCCGGTCCGTGTGGTAGGGCTCGATCGGAGGATAAAGCCAGGTAACGGGATCTTTCATCGTGGAAATAGACAATCGTTCACTCGACATAACAAAGACAGTGTACCGCGGAGATTCGCCCCATCCTCTTATTGCGCGGCAACGTAGCCAATTCCGTAGGTGAGATAGCTACGTGGGACCGACTGCAGGTTCCTTATAGCGTGCCAGCTTCTCAAAGTCTAATCTCCCGCTCGGGGACCCGACTGTCCGTTGCTGGTCAAGCAGTGCATTGCGGAAAATGCTGATTTTGGGGCGAATCGTGGCCGATCCATTTCCAACCTTGGCCGCCGCCTCGCAAAGGCCCTTTGGAGGCCAAAAACAGGATCGTGTCCGGAATGCCGGTGATTCGGGCACGACCAGCAACTCACCGATGATGCACGA
>PLOG01000009.1:1302-9770 GCA_003142935.1 Acidobacteriaceae bacterium | reverse complement strand
ACGGACCGAATGCATGGCAGCACAATGGCAGGTGCCTAACCTGCCGGAGAGGTCGCTCAGATGACAACTGACTTGAAGCCGACAGCCCCTGAAAGGGAAAAGTCACCCTGGTTCCAAGTTGTACAGTTTCTGTTTCTGGTCGCCTTTGCAATCGCCGTTTTTTTGCTTGCCCAAAGCATGGTGCGCCACCGCTTCCATCAAGGCAGCCGTATGGACCGATATGGCCACATCAAACAATAATGGGAACTAAGAGGGTCTTGGTTGCGGCTCCGAGTGATGCCAAGCTGCCTTACCTTCTAATCGTCAGGACCGGGCATTCCGCACCCACAATGATCCGGAAAGCCGCCGATGTTCTCATCTCCATGCCGAGATGCGAAGTCTTCCGAATACCGAGCACCAACAGGTCAATTGATTGTTCTCTGATATGTTCAAGAATTCGATCAAATGCATTGCCCATTGCCACAAAGGTTATCGGATCGCAGAATTCCAATGCTTGCTGCGGCAAAAGGCCATCAAGAATGCCATAGAAGCGATTCCGAAGATCGGACAGGGGCTCTGGATGCCCGATAACGCTATCATGGATCACATTGAGCACATCAATCCTGGCTCCAAAAGCTTCTGCCAGCATCACGGCATAGGTTGCTGCGCTGGCGGCGACTGGTGTAAAGTCGGTGGCAAAGAGAATCCTCTCGAATGGAAGAGTCTTTGGAGTGACGGATTGAACCTTTGGCCCAACGGTAAGCGCTGGCCAGCGAGTAGACCGTAGAATCTCCTCCGCGACAGAGCCAATAATTCCTCGTTCCAATCTGCCTCCGCCATGTGTTCCCAAAACGATCATGGAAGGCCCATTTCTATCAGCAAGTCGCGGAATGGCGTCTTTCGGATCGCCTTCCAGAAGAGTTGGAGTGACTTCCATCGAATTCATTCCGAGGAGTAGTGCCTCCTTTGACAGGAGATTCTTCAAATCGACTCTCTGCTGGCTCACTTTTCGGTCGCCGACCTCAACCTCCAAGGCTGCTTGGGAAAGTGTGAAGGCATGAGCAACCAGAAGTTTCGCTGAGAAATAGGCAGCTATTCTCGCCGCGTAGAGTCCGGCGTTCTGGGAACAAAGAGAGAAGTCGGTAGCGTACACAACCGTCTTCAGGTCTAGAACTGGCTTGTCATTTATTGCGGATTTCATGGCCGTCTCCCCGAAGATGAGCTAAAACAACAAAAAGGTGAGACTGGTTTCACGACCGACGCGGTCGAAGAACGCGATTCCAAGGCTCTCTTCCAGGGACCTGATCTGGGCTGTAACCGCTGGCTGGGTAATATGAAGCTCGTCCGCAGCCCTGCGATAATTCAAGTTGTCCGCAACCACGCGGATGACCTTCAGCTTGAAGTTTTCAATCATGGATTTGCTCCTGTCTGGTAGTTGAGCGTGGCGAGGGCAAGCCGGTATTGGTATTGCGCGTCGGTGTTGCCGATCGCAGCATCTGTCTGTTGAAACTGCGCCTGACTTAGCTCCACGATTGAGCTCAGTCCCAGTTGGTAGCGTGTCTGTGCCAGCGAGAGTGCGAGGTTGGCCTCTCTGAGAAGCTCCTCGGTTACGGCAACCCGTTGATACGCAGTATTTGCCGCCAGCCACGCTGTGCGCACGTCCCTGACAATTCGATCGCGTAGATCGCGGCTCTGTTCCGAGGCCGCCCGAGCACGGAGAGAGGCCTCCTTTGCCTGGGCCGAGTAAAGGAAGCCATTGAAGATCGGAATATTCATGTTCGCGCCGATACCGCCCCACCAGTTCGTAAGGTAGTATGCTGCGGGACGGATTGGAACGCTTCCTGCTGTCCCCGCAGCACTGATGCTCGGCAGCATCTGATCGCGCTGCGCATGGCTAAACTTGACGGCAGCCTGCTGGCTATAGGTCAGGGCCTGCAGGTCTGGCCGTTGCTGGAACGCAAGTTGCAGGAGTTGATCCGCATCCGCGGGAGGCGCTTGCACGGTTGCATCNNGCATCGAGCAATAACAGTTTGGCTTGCGACAAGTTAACATCCGCAAAGCTCAAATCGAGAGTTGATTTGAGCTTGTTCTTTGTCAACTGACTGATCTGTGTCTCCGTGGTCTGGCGGGTATTCACGTTTTGTAGCGCCACTTTGAGCAGCGCCTGGGCCTGAAGAGCATTGAAGAATGCTTGATCAGCCGCAAGAACTATATCTTCAATTGAAGCAAGAGCGTTCGCATTTTGTGCCTTTTCCTGGAGCTTCGAGGAAGCCACGAGGTTGCTTGTTCTTCCGAAGTCGGTGATCAGTTGGGTAAATCCTCCTCCGGCTCCCGCGTGCTCAAAGAGACGCGAGGCAGTGAGCGAGCCTGCCGAAATACGNNTTCAGCATCGGACTGTGTCAGACGTGGATGCTGGCTTGAAACCGCGTCCACCGACTTCGCCGCCGAAACTTCGCTTGATCCCTGCTGCATCGGCGCTGCATCTTGCTGTGCAAGAGCAACGAGAGAGACTTGCGGTGCATCCGGCAACAATTGCTTCCCGCCTGTCGTCTGTCCATAAAGAGAGCTGGAACAGAGGAGTGGAAGCCAGATCAAAAACTGGGAAACGGGCTTTTTAGTTTTGAGTCGATTCATTCCTGCTATGCCTCCCCGGCTAGCGCAGACTTCTTATCCTGCCTGCCGTGAACGATCAAGTAAACTGCTGGAACCAAAAAGACGGTTACGACTACCGAAACTGCCAAGCCGCCGATGACCGCCCTAGCCAACGGAGCATATTGTTCGCTCCCCGGCTCCGTTCCGAGCGCCATAGGAATCATGCCGAGCAGGGTTGCCAGCGAGGTCATCAGAATTGGGCGCAGGCGAATCTTGCAAGACTGAACAACTGCTTCCAATAGTGAATGTCCCTGTTTGTGCAGAGTGCCGGCGAATTCAACGATTAGAATGCTGTTCGAGACCACGATGCCAGTCATCATGATCACACCCATCAAGGACATGATGTTCAGTGTGCTTCCAGTGACCAGAAGGATTATGGCAACTCCTGCGAGTCCGGGAGGAATTGCCATGAGAATAATGAACGGGTCGACGAATGAGGTGAACTGAGTCATCAGGATCAGGTAAACCATCAGCACCGCAAGGATGAGTCCAACCCCGAATTCCTCGAACGACCGGTTCATGCTGACTACGGCGCCACGGAGGTTGAGCACGGTGTTCTTATCGGTCTTAGTGCTGGCCAGAAGCTTGTTAATATTACTTCCAACACCTTGTAGCGCTTCTGTCTTGGTCGAAACGTAAATGTCGATTACGCGACGAATCTGGTAATGGTCCACTTCTGTAGGCGTATTGATAAGCTTGATATCCGCAACAGAACTAAGCGGCGTATATCCGGCTGTGTGGTCGCCTTTCCAGAATGCGCGTGCATCGCTTGATGCGCCGTGGGCCTGCTGCATCGGGCTGTAGCCGACGGGTTGAGTGCCGCGCAAGGGAATACTCTCGAAGTCCTCCATCGACATGTTGTTAAGAAAGCTGTTTGCATATTGGACAGTTACCATGTAGTTATTGCCGGTCTTTGGGTCGATCCAGTAACTGGGGGCGACCATGCCATCGGAGGTCATGGCGGTAATGACGTTCTGCACCACATCCTTGGCGGAGAGGCCGATCAAGCTGGCTTTTTCACGATCGATATTCAAGGCAATTCCCGGATAGTCCAAATCCTGGGGGATGTAAACGCCGCTCACATTCGGCATAGTTTTGATTTTCTGGGAGAGGGCACTGGCCAACTCGTAGGCACCATGCATATCCATCGAACTGACCTGAATATCAATTGGAGCAGGAAGTCCTTGGTTGATCACGCCATCAACCAAGCCACCGGCCTGATAATACGCGGTAAGTTCAGGCATCTCGCGCGACAGCTTATCGCGCACACGCTGCATATACTCGTAACTGCCGAGGCTGTGGTCCTTTTTCAGACTGACCTGCACGAAAGCCGTATCCATGGAAGCATTGCTGGTGTAGATGGCAGAGAGGTCGGGGTAAACACCAATATTGGAAACAATCATGTCCAGATCAGTTGGTTTGACCACGCCGCGGATAATCGTCTCAACTTTGGCAATGTAGTCGTTGCTGGATTCCAGCCGTGTACCGCTGGGCATGCGCACATTGATGACGAACTGTCCTGGGTCGGTGCGGGGGAAATACGCACGTCCCAGAAAAGGGATAGTTGCAACGAGTACAAACACCACGCCGCCCAGGATCACTGATGTTGTGAGGCCGGGCCGCTGCATAGCGCGCTTGGCAAGACTCTCATACCAGTTCAACATGACCTCGTACTTCTCGTTGAAGTTTCTCTCGAAGCGGGCGAAGAGGCCAGGCTTCGACGCTTCGTTGTATTCATCTTCGTCTTTCAGGCGAATGAATCTCGCGCAGTACAGTGGCACCACCGTCATGGCAAAGAAATACGATGCGAAGATCGAAATGACAACGCCAAGCGCCAGCGGCGTGAAGATATATTTACTGACGCCGCTAAAGAAAGTGACTGGGAAAAATACGATTGCGGTGGTGAATGTGGCGGCCAGCACCGGCATCGAGACCTCTGTTCCACCGTTGTCCGCGGCAACCGATGGCGATTCCCCCAGCTCCATGTGGCGGAAGATATTCTCCAGTACGATAACCCCGTTATCGATGAGCCGGGAGAAAACCAATGCCAGACCGCCCAGAATCATGGTATTGATAGAGCCGCCCATGTAATCGGTGACCAGCAGGCAGAAAACCATAGAGAGCGGAACAGCCAACAGAACAGCAACGGTGGCGCGTGGGCTGCCCAAGAAAATCAGGATCATCACCCCGGCCAGTACCAGCCCGATACCCGCTTCTCTGGTCACATTGCCAATCGCGAGCTTGACAAAAACTGACTGGTCAAAGACCACCGCCGTCTTCAAAGATTCTGGTATGTCAACCAAATGCTTGATTGCTGCCTTCATGCCATCAACGATTGTGATGGTGTTGCTATTGCCGCCTTGCTTGAAGACAGGCACGTAGACGGAACGTTGCCCATCAATGCGCACGATGTTGTATTGGAGTGCGCCCGAGTCCACCGCTTTGCCGATGTCTGCCACCAGGACCGAAGCGTTTCCCACTGATTTGAGCGGCATTGAATTCATCGCATTGGCGTCGGGGAACTGGCTGTTGGCATAGATATTGAAGTCTTTCGAGCCGATACGCACGTCGCCCGCGGGAAGAATCAGGTTAGAACTGTTGACCGACTGCACCACGTCATTCAGGCTGAGGTTGCGCGCCTCCATTTTGACTGGGTCCACATAGACTTGAATCTGCCGATAGGTTCCTCCATAGGGCTGTGGGACCGAAGCACCCGAAACATTGGCTATCTGATTGCGAACCTGGAATTGCGCCAGGTCTTTCAGCTTCGTTTCATTCAGTCCCTGTCCTTTCAATGTCACCAGGCAGACTGGCTGGGTTGAGGCGTCCATACCCAGCACAACAGGTGGCAATGTCCCCGGCGGCAAGCGCCTGAGATCGGCCATGGCCAGGTTCGCAATGTTACTTAGTGCTGCATTAGGATCCGTGCCTGGCTTGAAGTAGATCTTGATCAGACTTACCCCTGTCAGTGAACGCGATTCGCTGTGGTCGATATTTGCGCCTAGCGTGAAGAATCGCTCAAAGGTATTCGTAATGTCGGCCTCTATCTGCTCGGGCGGCATACCGTTGTAGAAGGTAGCCACGACTACCACAGGCATATCGATCTTTGGAAATAGATCGACCGGCATACGCACGGTATTGACCACACCCACGAGCGAGACCATCAGGCAGAGCATGATGATGAAGAACGGATATTTGAGAGCAAACTTTGGCATTACTTCGCACCTCCGCTGTTCTCATCCGCTTCCGCTTTCGTGTCGATCACCCCTCCCGACTCACGCACGACATCGGAAGCTGGCGTCTGTGTGAGGATGGGGGAAACCTTTTCGCCCTCGGTGTAGTTCTCCTGACCTCCCACAATCACTCTGTCGCCAGGTTGAAGGCCGCTTTTGATTTCGGCAAGCTTCGAACCACGAAGCCCAACCTCCACATTGTGAATGTGTACACGATTGCTCGCATCCAGCGAGTAAACCGATTCTCGATTCCCCTTGAGCACCAACGCTTCAACAGGAATAGTGGTCACGTTAGCTGCAATCGCGAGTTGCATCTGAGTATTGGCGTACATGCCAGGCGAGATCGAAAGATCCTGATTCTCAACATCGATCTCGGTTTCCATCGTCCGTGTTTCAAAGTTCACGTCGCGTGTGAATCGCACAATCTTTCCCGTGAAGGAACGGCCAATAGCATCCACTCGAACTTGCATCGGGTCGCCTAGATGAACAAACTGGACATCGTTCTCCGGAATCGGCATTCGCAGGCGCAACAGCGCGCTCTCAGAGAGCCTCACGATCGGTATGTCCTGTTCGTTGGAGTTGGTCCCGCTCTGAATCAGCGCGCCAGTATCCGCGTAGCGCCACACGATCACGCCGTCCAGTGGGGCCACGACGTTGGTGTAGTTCTTGAGTGCCTGCACACGGTCGTTGTCTGTGTGGGCCACCTCCGTGTGTTGCTCGGCGCCTGCCGCGGCAGCTTTGGCTGCATCCACCTGCGATTCCGAAGACAGGTCTTTGCTCTCGGCATCGTCCAGTTCCTGCTGCGCGATCAGACCTGGTTGGGCCTTTGACGTTTCGAGCAGCCGCTCATAGTCGGCGTGAAGCGCCGAATGGATCGCTTCATCCCGCCTGATCTCNNCCGATATCCACGTTGATCTTCACCATGAAGCCGGTCACTTTTGGATGAACATCCACCACCTGGTAAGGCTGAAACTGCCCGGCAAGACTCAGGGTGTGCGCAATGTCTCCCTTGGCAGCCACGGCCACCTTAGCCGATGGGACCTCGGCGGCTCGTGCATTCGGATGTCGATTCATGACAATGTACACAACGATGCCGACCAAAACAGAAAACGTGATTGCCGCGGCGACGATCAAGGAGGTTCGTTTTTGCATAGTTCAAATGCACCTCTATATGAAGTTAGAATTGCTTGGTTCATGGCGACAGGGCACGTTCTCCGCTGGAGAATAGGTCTTGTTGCACCTGACCAGTGAACTTTATCGAATACTTCAGAATGAAGGATGAAGGAGAGCCCAGGCGGGAAGAGGAGGGGGACGAACAAAGAGGGTGTTCAAGACAGCGCGGTGTAGATGAAATAGCCTCTTAGCCCGCTTCTCCACTCTTCTTGATACAGGCGGGTTCAACAGGCTGATCGCCAGCAACAGAATCAGAAAAATGGATGTAGGCGCGGTGTAGATCACACTTGTGGATGTTTTCGTCCGAACTACCAGCGGGTGTTCAGCAGTACTGGATTGCTCATCTCTTGATAGAAGCTTGGCCCTTGGAATCTGATGGGAAGCTGTCCGGGGTGGATCGTAAAGGGAAAGCTTGTATTGCAAGCCCCATGCAAAGACACAAATGGCCAATCCCAGGAACGCTTGAGTTCCTACGGCCTTGATTAGTCGGGTTTTGCTCCAACAATGCACTTTCAATTGGCACCCAAGGAAGAGTTTCTAAACGAGTCGGCTAATGCAACTCAAGGCAGCACCGCTCCAGACCGCGGCACACTATGCCTTTGATGCCACATCCGTGTAAAGGGTAGCATTATTATTCTTATCTCTCATAAGAAAGACTTTCGTATCGGTGATAGTGTGCAGAGACGCAGCGGCAGAGGGCCGTCTCTGTCGAGAATATCCGGAACGTCATAAACGATCCGAGAACTCATGCAGCCGATTCCCGGAGAGGCAAAGCAAACTAAACGGCGATTACCGAGTATGCTCAATCACCTCAGCGGCTTCGAGCACACTGTTGCCGTGAGGTAAGACTTTCATAATCAGTGAGTTGGTCGCAAGACGGAGCAACTCCACGGTTCAGAGAACCGCGAGCGAGCCTGGACCGCATGGGTTAAACTCTCTTCGGAGGAGCACTATGAAAATCGGTTTGGTTGGGCGATCAGGGATTGTAGCGTTTCTCGCAGTTGGTTTCGTTTCTACTCCCTTGCAGCTCCTGGCGCAGTTTACTCCAGCTCCGACGGCAAGCGCGTTATCCATTCCCGAGGCTCAGTGGTTGAAACCTGAGGCTTTGCTTCACCTGCAGCAGATCAAAGGAGAGGAAAAACCGTTGATTCTGCAAGTAGGTTCGCATATGCTCTTCGCCCAGGCGCATATCCCGGGTTCGGAATACATAGGGCCTGGTTCACAGCCAGCCGGTATCCAGCAACTGCAGAATCGCGTGAGCGCACTCTCGCGCAAGAAACTCATTGTGCTCTATTGTGGGTGCTGTCCGCTGAATCGTTGTCCGAACCTCGGGCCGGCATTCGCAAAACTGAGCGAGATGGGTTTTACGAACGTGAAGGTTCTCTATCTCACCGACAACTTCGGCACCGATTGGGCCGACAAAGGTTACCC
>PLOG01000009.1:0-1275 GCA_003142935.1 Acidobacteriaceae bacterium | reverse complement strand
GCGCCGCAGTTCGTGCGCACTGATTTGGAGAATCGGAAGCTGGACCTTCACACCTATAGGGGCAAGGTCATATTGCTTGACTTCTGGGCCACATGGTGTGCTGCCTGCCAGCTTGAAATACCTCGTTTTGTAGCCTGGCAGTCTCAGTTCGGCCCGCGTGGCTTGCAGATCATTGGCATCTCCATGGATGATGATCCTGCACTGGCACGAAAACTTTACAAGAAGATGAAGTTGAACTACCCGGTAGCCATGGGCGATGAGAAACTTGGACAGCTATATGGAGGCGTGCTTGGCCTCCCGTTGACTTTTCTGATCGACAGCCAAGGGAAAGTCCAGGCTCAATTTCGCGGCGAAACCGACTTGAAATTAATCGAAGATCAGTTCAAGCCCCTTCTTCGGCCGTGAATTGCAACCTCCGCCCAAGCGCAACCCTGAAGAATGACTGGAAGTCCCTACAGGTGAATCCAGCCACCGCGAATGAGTGTGAGTGATCCCACAGCGACGAGGATCCAGAGAAGGATTCCCTGAAGAAACGGTCGAACTCCGACTTCGCGGAGCGTTTTCATGGAGAGGCCGGTTCCAATCAGAAAGAGCGTGACGGTCAGGCCGATACCCCCAAGATGCTTGAGCACTGGATANNAAGAAGAGAATGAACCAGGGCCACTGAATGCGCGCCTTGCTCTTGTTTGCCATAGCGGTTCCGACCGAAAGCGGTACGATCCACAGAGCGCGGGCTAACTTGACGGTTGTGCCGACAGTCAGAGCCACCACTCCGTACTTTGCTGTTGCGCCGACGACAGAACTTATGTCATGAATGGCGAGTGCAGACCAAAGGCCAAACTGCGACTGAGTCATATGCAGCGCAGTCCCGATTGCGGGAAATGTGAGCAAAGCAATCGAGTTCAGCACAAAAACGGTTCCGAGCGAGACGGCAATCTCTTCCTGGCTCGCATTGGTGATTGGGGCAATCGCGGCAATAGCGCTGCCGCCGCAGATGGCCGTGCCGGCAGAGATGAGATAAGAGATTCTTTGCTTTACGCGCAAGAGTCTTCCGAGCCCCCAACCCAAGAGCAAGGCGATGCTGATGCTGCCTGCGGTATAGATGAACCCGGAGCGGCCCGCTTGAAGAACCTGCTGCAAATCCATACCAAACCCAAGGCCGACTACGGATGCCTGGAGGAGGAGTCTAGATAGTTTCTTCGCCTCAACATGGAATGGATGGAGAAATGAGAATCCGTAGATGAGGCCACCTGCCAGCGCAATGGGTGGCGACAC
>PLOG01000153.1 GCA_003142935.1 Acidobacteriaceae bacterium | reverse complement strand
GTTCGGAAACAGGAGAAGCTAGGCAAGAACAAAGAAGGAAATTCTTAGCATTGGCCAAGCTTTTGCGGGCAGATGATCGGCCAGCTTGTCGGCAAAGGTTTCATTGAAGTGCATGGGCCGGTCTTCGTCTTCCGCGGCTGGCTTCCACTTTGAGTCCAGCAATGCGGCTCGAACATTGAAGAGCAGAATCCCGGCGGCGATAATCACAAGTATCCCTGGTGGTTGTCCCTGGACCATGCAGCAAAGCACGTTGAGCAGGAAGATTCTGAAAACCATTCCCGCAGCCGGCCAATTGCGCTCTGTAGCCGCGTCGGTGGTAAAGCCTGCCGATAGAAATAGAAGACTCGCGCGACTAATTCGCGAGTCTCAACCCCCAAAGAGCTGAACATCCCAAGGGTCAATGCTCGGGTGATCCTTGGGGGCTAGTTAATTGGAACTGAGATTTCTGACCGTCTGAAAATAATGGTCGGGACGGGCAGATTTGAACTGCCGACCCCTCGCACCCCAAGCGAGTGCTCTACCAGGCTGAGCCACGTCCCGACACAATTGAGCCGGCTCGGGTGAGCCGACTGCAGGGTCCCGTTCAGTTTACACCAGCACGTCCATGAGCGCTCGACCCTCTGAAACCTGGTCTTTGCGGGCGCGCCGGACGCTGTTCGATGTCACTGCGCGGGTGGAACAAACTCAGAAGGCAAAGCCGAGCCCACGCCGAAGAAGAACTCTTCCATCTGCTCGACGAGGAATTGCTGCGCCTGGGGGGTCCAAGGCTGAAGGCGGTACTCGTTGAGTAGCATTTTCTGGCGGTCCACCCACTCCGCCCAGGCCGCCTTGGAAACGTTCTTGAAGATCTTCTGACCGAACTCCGAATCGAAGGGCGGCTCGTCCAGCCCCTCCATTTCCTTCTTGTTGCGAACGCAAAAAACCATGTGTGCCATTCGTGATGCTCCCATTGCCATTGTATTGGATTGGATACCGTCAGGTTTCCGATGATCGCTCTCCCTTGTCCTGAGCTGTTCATCCTGCGTTCGAGCCGGAAATTATTCTTGACAATCCCTCACCAAGTAGATTCTCTTAAGTCATTCAGGCTTCATAGCTTCCCAAGTATTGGTGTCCGGAACCTGCTCCCCCTTAAATCACGCGGCCCCGAGTGCGGAGTACCCGGCCTCCCGATCGAGCCCTCAACGTATAAAAAGGAGTTAGCATGCCTGACGAAACTGTCCAAACCGGCCTGAGTGACAACGCTGCCTCCGGCCTTGCCTACTTCACCCTGATTCCGGCGATCATCTTTCTGGTGGTTGCCCCATACAACCAAAAAGCCAACGTGCGATTTCACTGCTGGCAATCGATCTTTCTGGGGATTGTCTGCATCGTGATCGACGTAGTCCTGACCATAATTCCGTTTGTGGGGTGGATCATCCTCCCACTGTTCGCCCTGCTGATCCTGATCGTGTGGATATTGTGCATCGTAAAAGCTTTCAACGGACAACGTTTCAAGATCCCGGTAATTGGCGATTTCGCCGCGAAACAGGCAGGGGCATAGGCACGCTCTATCTCACTACTTGCGCGGCTGCGGTCTCTAGGGGGCTGCAGCTGCGTCCATCCCCTTTTGTTTGGCTTTCCTTCCAGGTATGCAGCATGCCGCATACTTTTGTTTGCAAAGAATAGCTCGACGGGCCCGGTTCCCAGCGCTTGTTTGGTTGATATTCGGCTCAATCCCCCTATGCATTCCACGTTTTCTTAATGTGGATTGTTGTATGTTAGCTATCAACAGCGGAACAGGCATTCTCAACCTGAAAAGGAGCGATCATGTCCGAAACCAATCCAACCGGTCTCACTGACAATGCTGCCGGCGCCCTAGCCTATATCACTATCGTCCCGGCAATTGTGTTCCTGGTTCTCCCGCCGTATAACGCGAGTTCTTATGTGCGCTTTCACGCATGGCAGTCTATCTTTCTGAACGTCGCGGCGATTGTTATTGGCATCGCATTCAGCTTTCTTACGGTTTTTGGCTGGATGTTTGGGATGTATTTCTTCGTTCTCTTAACCCGGCTGATCTGGCTTGCGTGGTTCTTGATTTGGCTGGTTTGCGTCCTGAAGGCGGCGAATGGGCAGCGCTACAAGCTCCCTGTCATCGGCGACCTGGCCGAGAAGCAGGCTGGAAACTGAACGTTGGAATTCCTGGCCTCATCCTTTGTGCGAAGAGACGCACAAAGGATGAGGCGCCTATCCGTTGATCACCACCCGGTCGAAACAGTGGTATACAAAGAACCGCAGGCTGCCAAACAGCCTTGTGAGTGTCTCCACCGGTCGCCCTCCCGCAGTCTCGTCTTGGCAACAAGATCATCGGACAGACGACCGGTAGAGGCAAATTTCACTTATGTTTGGCTAGCACTTACCCCTGCACGTCGAACTGCTCCGGATGCAGCGTAGCGTCGCTCTTGACCAGGATGTTCTTCCCCGTCAACTCCTCGAACTCCACCAGCCAACTGGCGTTGTTCGATTTCAGCACCTTCACGGTTTCCGGATTGACGCGCAGCAGGATATCCGCGCCCTCGAAGTGCTTCTTCATCTTCCGCAGCTCGGTGTAGATCTCGTTGCAGACCGTCGTTGGGCTCTTGACCATGCCGGTAGCCTGGCACGTTGGGCATGGGACCGAAAGTGTCCGCTCCAACGATTGCTTCACGCGCTTGCGCGTGATCGCGACCAGCCCAAAGTCATTGAACTGCAATACCTTGGTGGGCGCGCGGTCGGCCTTGAGAGCTTCTTCAAGCGCGGCCAGAACCTTGTAGCGGTTCTTGCGCTCGTCCATGTCGATGAAGTCGATTACGATGATGCCGCCCAGGTCGCGCAGCCGAATCTGGCGCACAATCTCGGGAACAGCATCGAGATTGGTCTTCACGATCGTGTCCTCGAGCCGCGCCGACTTGCCGACATATTTCCCGGTATTGATGTCGATCGCGACCAAAGCTTCAGTCTGGTTGATGACGATCGACCCGCCACTCTTGAGCCACACCTTCGAGCGCAGCGCCTTCGAGATCTCGTCCTGAATGCCGAAATGCTCAAAAAGCGGCGTCTCCTTGGTGTAGAGCTTCACGCGCCGAACCAGCGTCGGCGAAAAACGGTTCAGGAAGCGCACAATACGTTCGTAATCCGCTTCCGAATCCACCCAGATGTTCGAGAAATTCGAACTTACCTGGTCGCGAAGAATACGCTCGATCAGCGACAGGTCGTGATAGATAAGCGCCGGAGACTTCGACGTGTCCGACCGCTGCTTGATCTCATCCCAGAGATGGATTAGGAAGCGAAGGTCGGCGCGGAGTTCCTCCTCCGACGCACCCTCGGCCGCGGTTCGCACAATGAATCCGCCGGACGCTTCGCCGCGCTCGTTCACCAGAATCCGCTTCAGCCGATGCCGCTCCTCGTCGGAGGCGATTTTGCGGCTGACCCCGATGTGGGTCACCGTAGGCATAAACACCAGGAACCGCCCGGGCAGCGCGATGTGCGACGTAATCCGTGCGCCCTTCTTGGCGATCGGCTCCTTGGCGATCTGAACCAGAATCTCCTGGCCAGGCTTCAGCAAATCACTGATGATGGGCAGGTCCGATGTCTGCATTGACCGGCGCGACGGACCCCCACGGTGGTTTCCACGGTCCGGTGCTCCCGGCGCGCCCCGCCCACGCCGGCCTCCTCGAGCGCCACGGTCGCGGCGTTGCTGGCCGATTCCCGTTTGATTTGCGTCGCTGGTTGCAGGCTGGCCGTCAGCCGTAACCTCATCATCTTCTTCATCGAAGGACTCGTCTTCGGTGTTCTTTTCGTCGAAATTCAACTGGATGCGGTGGTCGAGGTGCGCCTCCTGAAGCATTTCGCCCAATTCGCCGGAGCGGATCTGCGTTGGAAGCGTCTCCTCCTCGAAATCGTCCAGTTCATGCTCCTCGGTCTTGTGGCGGCGAAGATGCGGAACGGCTTCGAACTCCTCCCCCTCGATCACTTCCTCTTCGATCAGGCCGGCGCCTGGGGTATACGACGAAATCGACGGCACGGAACCGCTGACCGGTTTTGCCGCGGCGCCTTCATCCTTCTTCTTGCCGAAGCCGAAGAGGCGAAAGCCCGTGGGGCCAGTGGGGTCAATCCGATGAGAGGCCTCAGCGTCAGATTCGGCCTCCGAGGCCTCGTCGCTGACAACTCCGCCTGCTGCTTCTGCGTCGAGCGCGGCCGCCGCTTCGTGATGCGCTGCATCTGCTGTGGTCTCGACCGATTCCATTTCTTGTTGTTCGTGCTCGGCCGATTTTTCTTCGAGCTGGCTGGCCTCAAACTCCGGCTCAGGTCCATGAGGCTCGGGATCGAACTCCTCGACCTCCTCAAACTCTTCGCCGAACTCGTCTTCCTCAACCTGGTCGGGAGCTGAGCCAGAAGCAGCTTCTAACGGCTCAGCTTCAGACTCCGGTTCACGGGAATGATGCTTTGAGATCGATTCGCCGGGCAGCAGGCCGCTGCCGTCCCACTCCAGGGGCGTCTCAATCAGCGTGGATGGCTTGGAGAAGCCGCCGGTACGGGTGGGAGCCACAACATCGTGTGCTGACTTTGCAGCTCCCTCCGCCGCGCTGCCGCCGTACTTTGAGAGCGATTCGCCCGGTAGGACAAACGGAACCGGTGCGGAGGACGGCTCACGAGGCGCGCGAGGCGCAGTGCCGGACCACGATGAACCCGAAGGTCTGTCGCCGGAGTGAAACGCCGAGGCCTGAATGTCAGGGGCTACCTCGGACTCCGCGTTTGGCTCGGGAGTAATTTCGAGGGATGATTCTGGTTCCTTTTGCTCTTCGCTCTGGCCGGTCTGACCGCGGCCACCGCGCCGATGGCGTCGTCCACGCCAGCGGCGTGCACCTGTCGCCTCGGAATCATCTAGGCCCTCGCCAGCCGATCCGGAGGTTGCAACCGGCTCCGAAGCAGGCGCAATTGTGCTAGACGCCTCGGCGGCACTTTCTTCCGCTGGGCGGTGATCGCTCGGCTCGCGGTCCTGGCGTTGGTCCCGTTTGTGTCCTTGTCCAGAACGGCCCTGCCGTTCGTCTTGCCTGCCGCCTCCGTCCTGGTGGCGGACTTCGCGTGGTGCCTGGTTGGGGCTGGTGGCCGCGGCCTTTTCCAACTCGTCGGTCTCTTCCGAGTCCTCGAGCTCCATGAAGTCGGTTACATAAAGGAAAGCGTCGCGCTCCAGACCCAGGTCTACAAAGGCAGACTGCATGCCGGGCAGTACGCGGGTGACGCGCCCATTGTAAATGGACCCTGCAAGGGTGTACTCGTTTTCGCGTTCGTAATAGATTTCCGCGAGTTGATCGTCTTCAAGAATTGCTAGCCGCGTCTCATGCGGAGTGCTGGAAATACATATCTCTTTTGCCATCGTACCTTTCCGTCCGGCAGCTTAAGGCTGCCGGCACACGCGGTAAGGAGAGATGGAGACGCGCAAGACCGGTAGAAGAGGGGATGTGCGGAAAGGACGATCCGAAAGACTTTAACGTGACGGCTGCCGCGCGGCCACCGGCCCCTGCGGGCGGCGAACCACGGCGGATGTTCAAAAAAACAAGCCGAACCATTCGAGTGCTGCGGTAATCCGATTGCAGAGAGTTTGTGGCCAGTTGTTCCGCGGTACCCAGCGATGCCACGACCCTGAAGGGTGCCCCGGCGTCCACTTTGTCGATGGGGTGGAACCTTGTTGGGAAGAATCCCATCGGGGCCGTTCCGCCGCTTGCGTGTGCATGGCCGTACTGCGCTGAAAATGCGGAGACCAGGAAAGCGGAGCTTGATAGCTCCAGGCTCTCCGAGCCGTCCATGCAATCTGTTGTGCGCATGCGGTCTGCCCGTCTCTGCGTGCTCATGAACCCTTGTCCTGCCGGGCGCGGTCCATCCGAACCTTGCCGGCGAAATGCTTGAAACTCCCTCTCTTGCGTTCCCGACGGTTCCGGGGAGACACAAGAGGCGAACTTGAGAATTGGCGCCCCGGCCTTCAATGCCGGTTCACCTTAGTTAACGAACCGGCGCATGCGGACATTCATCGCCGCACCCAACGCCAGGAACGTGAACAACACCGAAGAACCCCCGTAACTCATTAACGGTAAAGGAATTCCGGTGACAGGCATGAAGCCGATGACCATTCCGACGTTGACCAATATCTGAAAGGTCAACACAGCCACCACTCCCATGATAATTAGGGAACCGGACAGGTCCGCGGCTGTTTGAGCGTTCTGAATCAAACGCATCAATATGGAAAAGTATAGCAGCAGCACGAAAAGTGCGCCCACAAAGCCGTGCTCTTCGCTGAAGGCGGCAAAAATGAAGTCGGCGTGGGGGATGGGCAGAAAGTTCCCCTGGGTCTGTGTGCCCTTTGCGGCGCCCTGGCCCCACACTCCCCCGGCGCCCACCGCAATCTCGGATTGAAGCAGTTGATATCCGGCGCCTCGCGGGTCGTTGCTCGGGTTCACAAAGCTGGTCAGCCTGGCTTTCTGGTACGGTTTCAGAATCTTTCCGCTGGTCCACGCACCGGCAACCAAGACCAGGCAGGCGGTCGAAATGATGACAGTCTGGCGAATGTTGATGCCCCCAAAGAAAAGTCCGGCGATCAGGATCGGTGCATATGTAAGCGTCGTTCCCAGGTCCGGTTCCTTAATCACCAGCAGCATCGGGATGCCCACCAGGACAAATGCCTTGAAAATGTCTTTCCAGGTCAGGCCCCGTCCGCCCAAATTGGCAAAGTACCGGGCCACTATCAGTACCAATACCAGCTTCACCCATTCCGAGGGTTGAAACAGCATAGGCCCGGCCTTGATCCAGCGCCGTGCACCCAGGGCCTTGTGTCCAATTCCCGGCACTAAAACTGCCGCAAGCCCCACCAGGCAGACGCCATAAGCCCATGGAGCCCAATCAAGCAGGCGGTGATAGTCGATCTTTGAGAAGATGAACATGGCCACCAGGCCCCCGCCGATCCACAGCAACTGCTTGGTGTGGAACCCCACGTATTTCGTGTGCAGAGTGGCCGAGTAGATCTCAAGAACAGAGAGCGTGCACAGCAGCAGCACCATGGCCAGAAGTGCCCAGTCGAATTCACGAAAGCTGAAGATCCGCATCCTGGGGCTCATTGATTCCCTCCCACACTTGCGGAATGTGCCGTCGCCAGCCCTGCCACTTCCTGCGCGGATCTGGCTGCGGCCGGCCGCATTCCGGAATGCGCCCCCGGCTTGGCCTGGCCAACAATCTGTCCGTCCTTCACAAGGAATGTGCCAGCCTGCATCCGGGCCGTGTCGTTCTTCTCGTTTGCCGTTTTTCCGCCAGTTTGCGGAGTGGTCCAAACTGCCCCCATCTCCACCGGAGCGGCGGCTTTCATGGGAACCAGGTTATGTGCGAGTCGTCTTTGCTTCTCAACATATGCCGCAACAACCTTCGCGCCGATGCGTGCCGGATAATAGCTGAATTCTCCGTTCTGCCAAAGTACGGCCACCACCAGTTCCGGATTGCGCCGCGGTGTTACGCCCACAAACCACACATTCGGATTCGTAGCTTTGCCCTTATTCGTCTTTTCAAGAGCCTCGTGGCTCATTACCTGGGCGGTCCCGGTCTTGCCTCCGAAATCGATGCCCTCGAGATGTGCCGAGCCGGCAGTGTGGAAGTAGCCGGGTTGCGTCACATCCGCCATGCCATCGGTCACTGTAATCCACGTTTCGGGGTCCATCGGAATATCCACATCCCCACTCCCCGGATAGCTCTCCAACAAGCCCTTGCGAAAATCTGCCGCAAGTTGATCGGAAAAGACAACATGAGGACGAACCAGATGTCCGCCCGACGCAATGCCGCCGATAATCCGCGCCAATTGCATCGGCGTTGCCTCTACCGCGCCCTGGCCGATCGAGACATCCAGTGTTTCGTCCGGATACCAGCGGGCGTGGTAGTTCTTCAGCTTCCACTGCGCCGACGGCATCAGCCCCGCCTGCTCACCGGGCAAATCGATCCCGGTCCTCTGCCCGTAGCCGAACTCGGTGGCGTACTTCGAAATTCTGTCGATCCCTAGTTTGTCGCCAAGCATGTAATAAAACGTGTCGCAGGAGTAGGGAATCGCATCGTGAATATCCACCGCCCCGTGGTGTTCGTCGCAGTGGTGGAAGAATCCGTAAGGACCCCACCCCCCGGAGCAGTTGATCTTCAAGTCCTGCGCAATCCCCTCCTCGAGCCCGGCCACCGACATAAGAATCTTGAAGGTCGACCCCGGCGCCAGTTGCGCCTGGATGGCCTTGTTCAAGAGTGGATGGTCAGGGTCGTCGATCAGCTTGTTCCAGTCCGTGCGGTTGATGCGCACCGCGAAAGCGTTGGGATCGAAGCTGGGACGCGACACCATGGCAAGAATCTCGCCATTGCGAGGATCCATCGCCACAATTGCGCCATTACGGTCGCCCAGCGCCAGCTCCGCGGCCTTCTGCAGATCGTTGTCGATCGTCAGCTTCAGATCCTGCCCCGGAATGGCGTGCTGGATGCCCAGGTAGCCCACTTCGCGGCCGTGGCTGTCCACAATCACTTCACGAGAGCCGTCCTGGCCTCTCAACAACTGATCGTAGGTCTCCTCCACGCCCGCCTTGCCCACCACATCGCCCGGCTCATAGTACGCAAAACGCGGGTTGTTCAAGTCCTCTTCGCTCACCTCGCCCACATAGCCAATCAGGTGGGCGGCAAAGCCATCGCGAGGGTAGAGGCGACGTTCCTCGTCGATCGTCTCAAGTTCCGGAAGCTCATTGCGGTGAGCCTCGATAAAGGCCTGCTCGTCGGCGGTAATGTCCTGCTTGATGGGAATCGGTTGATAGCCAGGCGCGGCGCGGTAACGGCGCAGCGTGGCGCGCAGTTGATCCAGGTCCACGTTCAGGCCGCGCGCTATCAGCGGCAGATCCGCATCCACGTTGCGGGTCTGTTCGCGCACCAGGAAGCAGGAAACCGAGGGATAGTTATCCACCACCAGCCTGTTCTCCCGGTCGAACAGCTTCCCGCGAGGAGCCAGGATCGGCACCTTGCGTATCCGGTTCTGTTCGGCAAGATTGCGGAAGTTTTGCGCGCCCAGCACCTGCAATCGCCAAAGTTGCGCGGTCAGCGTCAGCATCACCAGAAGAATGCCGTACTGAACCATCACCAACTTCAGGTCGGAAAGTTTTTCGCCGCGTCTGTTGTCGTGTGAATCCATGCCGCTAAACCTTAGAGTACTGCTGTTTCCGCTTCGTCCCTATCTCCATCAGCCCACTAACCACTACCGACTAACCCCTAACCTCTAATCCCTGTCTTTCACGATTCTTTGATCTGCAGACGGTCAAGCAGCGGAAACAGCACCATCGCGATCAGCGAGTTGCCAACCGCGCGCAGCAGTTCAGTGAACCATCGCCATTCCAGATCCAGCCCCAGCAGAACTCGATAAGTGAAAACAAAGATCGCGCTCGAAAGCAGGGAAAGCAGAAAGTTGAGAATGAGCCGAATCGTGTGGTTTTCCACGTCAATGCGAACGCCCACCGACGCGGCCACGAATCCTACCACGGTTTTTGCCACCCCGTTGACGCCGATGGCGTGGTGCGAGAGCGCATCCTCGAGCAGGCCCATCGACGCGCCCATAATGGTGCCTTGGACGGGGTTCCGGCGTCCCAGCGCAAAGTAGACAGTAACCACCAATGGCAGATCGAACCAGACATAGGGCCCCACCACGCGCGGCAGCCACGCCTGCAGCACCAGCGCCGCCAGCGGCAACAGCGCGTACACTAGCACCGGATAGCGGCGGATCTCCATGTCGCGGCGAAAATTCACGCCCAGAACGGACATTACTGTGGTTCCCTCTCCGGCTTGGCTATCGCGGGCGCCGCCGCCTGGGGCGCCCCGGTTCGAGGCCTGGCTGTTTGCGGCCCCGCTGCTTTGGGTTTGGTGCCCGTTGTCGGCGTCACTGTCTTTGGAGTCTCTGCCCCGTCCGGCTTCGAGCTGTCCCCCGATTCGGGCATCGTTCCTGGCGCATTTCCCGGCGTGAACCGATCCGGGCGCAGGGCCTGGGGTGGGTGACTCACCGGATTCGGGTTCGAGGTGTCCAGCAGCGGCTGCTGTTCCGGCGGAAGGTTGGGGTCAATCAGCCCAGGAAGCCGCTCCGCCATAATCTGCGACGCCTTCAACTGGTCTTTGATGGCTGTCGCATCATCGCCCATGACGACCTCGCTGGTCGCCAAATCCTGTTGCTCCTCAGGTGAAAACCGCGGCGCGGTGTTGGTGATCACCAGCACCTCGTCGAGACGGTCAAGATGGGCAGCGGGTTTCACAATCACATCGATTAAGCCGTCGCGGTCTGGATCGCGCGCCACTTTCTCAACTTCACCCACCGGAAGTCCCCGCGGAAATACCAGGTCGCCGCCCGCGGTCAGAACTTTTTCTCCAGCCTTGATGCGCTCGTCGGCCGAAACCCGGACAACCTCGAGTTGGCCCGAGGCATTCCCGGTAAGGATGCCGCGAATGCGTGTCGTTTCAAGGATCACGCCAGCACCGCTAGTCTGGTCATTGACGAGCAATACCTGGGCAGTGCTGGGAAACACGTCGCGCACCTTGCCCACGATCCCGTCTGCCGTAATCACGGCCATATCTGGCCGCAGGCCGTTGTTCGAACCTTTGTCGAGATAAAAAACGCGCGACTGATCGCTGCCGCTTGAACCGATGGCCTGCGCAGCCAGGGTGCTGTAAATATACCGGTGCTGGAAGTCGAGCAGCTCCTGCAAGCGTTCGCCTTGGCGCGCGTCTTCCAACAACGAAGCCTGTTCCAGGCGCAGCCGGTCGATGGTCTTCTGCAAATCCTGGTTTTGTTCGCGCACATGGACCAGATCGAGATAGTTCCGCCAGACGCCGATTACGGCCATCTTCGTGCCTTGGATTCCTCGTTCCGGAGGAGCGACCAGCGCTTCCCCCCAAAGCCGGATCAACCGTACGCCTGGCGGGTCCTTGGGTTCGTACGTGGCGCGACCCTCGTCGGTGCGGCGCACCTGCACGGCAAGCCCCACGATCTGCACCAAGAGAATGGTAAGCAGTACGATCAGGTTCCGGTAGCGGGTGAAGAACGATTCCATATTGGCTAAGGGATCAGGTTTCAGGTGTCAGGGATCAGAAAAACCGGCTAAACCTTCAGCAGCTCCTCGATATCTACCACGCTATCCTGATCCCTGACCCCTGATCCCTGTTCTCAGTCGATCTTGATCTTGCGCAGCAGCCGGAAGTCGGACAACATCTTCCCGGTACCCAGCACCACGGAAGCGAGCGGATCGTCGGCTACGGAGACAGGGAGGCCGGTTTCCTCGCGAATGCGCTTGTCAAGATTCTTAATGAGTGCGCCGCCGCCCGTGAGCACGATGCCGCGGTCCGAAATATCCGCGGAAAGCTCGGGCGGGGTGCGTTCCAGGGCGACGCGAATTGCATTCATGATTACGGCGATGCACTCGCCCAGCGCCTCGCGAATCTCGCTGTCGTCCACGGAGATGGTCTTGGGCACGCCCTCAATCAGGTTGCGCCCCTTGATCTCCATCGATAGAGGCTTGTCCAGCGGAAACGCCGACCCGATCTCGATCTTGATGTGTTCTGCCGTGCGTTCGCCGATCAACAGGTTGTACTTGCGCTTCAGGTAGTTGGTTATGGCCTCGTCCATCTGGTTGCCGGCCATGCGCACCGAGCGCGAATACACAATCCCCGACAGCGAAATCACCGCAATATCGGTCGTCCCGCCGCCAATGTCGACCACCATGTTGCCGCCTGGCTCGGTAATCGGCAGCCCCGCGCCAATCGCGGCCACCATTGCCTGTTCCACCAGGTAGACCTCGCTGGCCTTGGCCCGGTACGCCGAGTCTTCCACCGCGCGCTTTTCCACCTGCGTAATCTCTGACGGAACCCCGATCACGATGCGCGGATGCACCAGCATTTTCCGGTTGTGAGCCTTCTGGATGAAGTAGTTCAGCATCTTCTCGGTGACTTTGAAGTCCGCGATCACGCCGTCTTTCATCGGCTTGATGGCCACGATGTTGCCGGGCGTGCGGCCCAGCATCTCTTTGGCCTCCTTGCCCACCGCCTCTACTTCGCCGGTGTTCTTGTTGATGGCCACAATCGAGGGTTCGTTGACAACAATCCCCTTGCCGGCCGCATAGACCAGTGTGTTGGCCGTGCCCAGATCAATGGCCAGGTCGCTGGAGAACATGCTGAAGAGCGAGCGCAGACCGTGTGACCGTGTAGAGCGTGAGGGATAACCATTCAATGACATTGGGAAACTAGCTTTACCTCATGGCTTATTGTACGGCCAACGGCCCGTTGCCGTATTGTACCGGTGAAAACCATCGCGGCAATCGCATGAGTGATTTTCATTTCGGTATCTGGTTCCTCCCGCCATCGAAGTCACGGAATCTAACGCCTTCTTCCCGGGACAAGCAAAGAGGACGTAGAGATTCTGGAGCGTCCACTGGAGAAGGATTACAGTGCGATGCCTGGGGATGGGGCAGCCGTAAACGTCACTCTCGGCGATCACTCGCGAAGCTCCGTACCAGAAATTGGAATCAGGGCCAGTGCTGGTCGGTGATTCGCGGTCGATAAAGCTGGCGATTGCCTGACTGGTTGCAACGACGGAAGCAGAAGGATAGTCGCCTTCCATTGGAATCAGATTTTTCTCCACGCTGTTTGTCATGGCTTACGTCTCAACCCTTGATCCGTTCTTTTGATTCGTGCTTTGCGCCCCAAAACGACAACGGGCGACATCCAGGATGCCGTCCGCCAAAATACCGCCCGTGGGATACAGCCTTGGAATCGATCTACGCCGTGACCGGCTCGCTGGCTTTCACCTTGACCGGCGTCAGCCA
>PLOG01000191.1 GCA_003142935.1 Acidobacteriaceae bacterium | reverse complement strand
CCTAGCTTCTCCTGTTTCCGAACCTGACTGGGCTGAGCTTTGCGGTCATGCCGCATTTCAGCGCGGTTCCCCATACAGGTGCGGTGCAACCTTTACGGGCGTTGGCCGCCCAATGGACCAATAGCAGGGTGAAATTGATTGTTTGCCCGTTTGACGCTCCTAGTCCCGGCTCCTATAATCCATCTAGTTCCTGCTGACGTCTCCATTCGCGTCTTTTCCTGCCTCTGCAGCCAACCGGCGCAGAGTTTCCGTAAAAGAGACCGTGAGGTTGCTCAGGAGGCACAGGCTTGCTTTCGCGCCTCAGCGCGGACAGCCACACAGGAATCCCGAAGGAGCTTTTGAATCAAATGAAGCGTTCGCTTGCACTCATTCTCACGCTGGCCTCTGGCTTTGTCCTGAGCGCCGCAGCCCAAACTCCGGCCGCTCCCGCCGCAACAGCGGGCCCCGCCAAGGTCGCCGTCATCGCTTTTCAGGTGGCTGTGGCCCAAACCAACGAGGGCCAGCGCAACTTCGCCGACCTGCAGAAGAAGTACGACCCGAAGCGTCAGCAGCTCAAAGCCTTAAGCGACGAGGTCGATAACCTGACCAAGCAGTTGCAGGCCCAGGCCTCCACGCTGACGCCGGTCGAGCAGCAGAGCAAAGCCGCCGCGATCGATAACAAGAAGAAGCAGTTGGATCGCGATAGCCAAGATGCCTCGAACGATTTTCAGCAGGAGATGCAGGAGGTTTACAACACGCTGGCCTCCAAGGTCTATGACGTGATGCAAGCCTATGCGGAACTGCACGGATTTACGCTGGTGCTGGACGTTTCGCAGCAGCAGTCTCCGGTGCTCTATGCATCCACGGCTACCAACATCACGAAAGAGATCATAGACGCCTACAATCAGAAGTCGGGCATTCCCGCGCCGCCTGCGTCTGCGGCAGGTGGTTTAGAAGCTCCCAGGCCAGCTCCACGGACTGCCCCCAAGGCACCTCCGAACCAGTAGGAATCGACAGCGGTTAATGGCTTGAAAGACTCACAAAAGCCCCGATCATCGGGGCTTTTGTGTTGTCGTGAAAGCGGATTCTTGTGTACTCGAAAAGACATCACCAAAATAGACAAATAACAAATTCCGCGCTCCCCGCCCTATTGTGGAAAAAAATGTGGATTACTTTTGGAAAGCGAGCGCAAAAACCCCGCTTTCTTTTGTTGCCAACTGCCCTCCCTTCTGATAGGCGGGGCAACCCTTTATTTATCAATGAGTAGCCATCGTTTAGACTGCCCGTGAAGGCGGATTCGCCGACCCGCGCTGAAAAGCCGAGATTCCGGAGGTTTCCACAATTCCAGATTAATGGGAGGTGACGGAAGTATCCGTTCGGTCAATAGGAAACGCCTATTTCTGCTGGTCTTCGCCCACGCGTAGAACCGCCAGGAAGGCCTCCTGGGGAATGTCTACCTTGCCAATCCGCTTCATGCGTTTTTTGCCTTCCTTCTGCTTTTCCAGCAACTTGCGTTTGCGGCTGATGTCGCCGCCGTAGCACTTTGCCAGGACGTTTTTGCGCAGCGGGCTTACTGTTTCGCGAGAGATGATTTTGGCGCCAATGGCGGCCTGAATGGCTACCTCGAATTGCTGGCGGGGAATAAGCTCGCGCATCTTCGACACCAAAGCCCGCCCGCGCTCGTACGCAAAGTCGCGATGTACGATAATCGACAGCGCGTCGACCGGTTCGCCGGAGACCAGGATGTCGAGCTTCACCATCGGCGATTCCCACTCGCCGGCCAGTTGATAGTCCAGTGACGCATAACCGCGCGAGATGGACTTGAGCCGGTCGTAGAAGTCGAGCACTATCTCGTTCAGAGGCAGTTCGTAGGTGAGCATCACGCGCGTGGGCGTCACGTACTCGAAGTTGATTTGCCTGCCGCGCTTCTCTTCGACGAGCTTGAAGATTCCGCCAACATACTCCTCGTTGGTCAGGATCTTGGCGGTGATGACGGGCTCGCGGATCGAGTCAATGTTGGTGGGCTCGGGCCACCGCGATGGATTATCCACCTCGATCACGCTGCCGTCGGTGAGCGTGATGTGGTAGCGCACGCCGGGCGCGGTGGTAATCAGGTCCAGCTCGTACTCGCGCTCCAGCCGCTCCTGAATGATCTCCATGTGCAACAGCCCAAGAAAGCCGCAGCGGAAACCAAATCCCAGCGCCACCGAACTTTCCGGCTCGAAAAAGAACGAGGAGTCGTTGAGCCGCAGTTTTTCCAGAGCGTCGCGCAGGAGCGTGTGCTCGTGCGAGTCCACGGTATACAAGCCTGAAAACACCATCGGCTTGATATCTTCAAACCCTGGAAGTTGGGCTAAAGCGGGCCGGCTGTCGTCGGTAACGGTGTCGCCAATTTTGGTGTCGCCTACATTCTTGATGGTGGCCGCGAAGAAGCCGACCTCGCCCGCCAGAAGCTGCCCGATCTCGACCGGCTTGGGCATCAGCACGCCCATCGACTCTACTTCAAATGACTTTCCATTCGACATGAACCGAATGCGCTGGCCCTTGCGCATGGTTCCCTGCATGACGCGCACCAGCACGATGACACCGCGATAGGCGTCGAACCAGGAGTCGAAGACGAGCGCTTGCAGAGGCGCTTCGGGGTCGCCGGTGGGCGGGGGCAGCCGGTGCACGATCGCCTCCAGCACCTCGTCCACGCCCTGCCCAGTCTTAGCGCTCACCGGAATGGCGTCGGTTGCGTCCAGTCCAACTGCCTTTTCGATGGCTTCCTGTGTGCGCAGGATATCGGCCGAGGGAAGATCGATCTTGTTGATGACGGGAATGATTTCAAGGCCGTGGTTAATGGCCAGGTAGGCGTTGGCCAGCGTTTGCGCCTCTACGCCCTGGCTGGCGTCCACTACCAACAGGGCACCCTCGCAGGAGGCCAGCGAACGCGAAACTTCGTAGCTGAAATCCACGTGGCCTGGCGTATCGATCAGGTTCAACTGGTAGGTGTTGCCGTCGTGCGCCTTGTACATCATGCGCACAGCGTGGGCTTTAATGGTGATGCCGCGCTCACGCTCGAGATCCATGTCGTCAAGGATCTGTGCCTGCATCTCGCGCCCGGTAACCGAGCCGGTGAATTCCAGCAGACGGTCACTTAACGTCGACTTTCCGTGGTCGATGTGGGCGATAATGGCGAAGTTGCGAAGGAAGCGGGCGTCCATGGGGGGGCTTGCCTAAGAGGGCACGAGCGCCCAACTGCGCGCATTGCCTCCATGGCATAGCTTATCATCGGCATAGTGTCTTTTGTTCGCTCACACTCGCGGGGTTGGTTGCGCCGTTTCGCGCGCTTGAAGTTGAGGCGGTCTCTACCGCCGGCGTGTCTGTTGCTGACCCTTTCAGTGTCGGGCTGCGACCCTTCCCAGCACAAAGCTGCTCCACCGCGGCCAGAGGCCACCGCTCCGGCTTTGTCAGTGGCCCCACAGCAGGCTCCTGCTGCTGCTGAACCGCCTGCTCCTTCCAGGGAGCAGCAGCATGTGCAGGTGCTTATTCAGCAGGTGGAAGCAGCCTACGCCCGCGGCGATGCCGACTATCGCAAGGGACTGTTGCCGGAGGCCAAGGTCGAGTTCGATCGCGCCGTTGACCTGATGCTGTCGAGCGGGATCGACATCAGGAGCAATGCGCAGTTGCAGGACGAATTCGATCGCATTGTGGACCAGGTGAATGCACTGGAGATGGAAGCGCTGAAGCAGGGCAACGGGTTTGCGCCCAAGGTGGAGGACACGCCAGCCGACGTGGCCAGCGACGTTACATTCCAAGTGGATCCGAATTTTGTTGCCAAGGCCAGGGCCGATCTGGCCACTACGAAGTCCGACTTGCCGCTGGTGATGAACGACTACGTGGCCGGTTTCATCAACTTTTTCGCCAACTCGCAGCGCGGCCACAATACCCTGGAGCATTCGTTTGAACGCTCTGGCCGTTACAAGGCGATGATTCAGCGCGTCATGGCCGAAGAAGGCGTGCCGCAGGATCTCATCTACCTTGCCGTCGCCGAGTCCGGCTTCCAGCCGCGGGCCGTGAATCGCAGCCCCCGTTCTGGCGCCGGCGGCATGTGGCAGTTCATGCCCTACGGCAACTATGGCCTCACCCGCAATGGCTATGTGGACGAGCGCTTCGACCCTGAGAAGTCCACGCGCGCCTACGCCCGCTACATGAAGTTCCTTTACGACCAGCTTGGCGATTGGTATCTGTCCATGGCTGCCTATGACTGGGGTGCGGGTAATGTGCAGCGCGCTGTCCAGAAGACCGGATATGCCGACTTCTGGGAACTCTACAAACGCAACGAACTGCCCGGGGAGACCAGAAATTACGTTCCGGAGATTCTGGCCGCAATTATTATCGCGAACAATCCAAAACAGTATGGATTCGACGATGTCACGCTCGATCCCCCGGTATTGACCGACACGGTCACCATCAATTACTCCGTAGACCTGCGCCTGGTGTCGGACCTGGTGGGTGCGCCGGTGGATGAGTTGATAGCGCTCAATCCCAGCCTGCTGCGGATGGAGACTCCACCCGACACATCGTTCGACCTGCACCTTCCGGCCGGCACGGCTACGCTTTTGAATGAGCGCATCGCCCTTGTTCCTGAAGACAAGCGCAACTCCTGGCGCTACCATCCGGTGGCGGCAGGCGACACCCTGGCTTCAGTGGCGCGGGAATACCGCGTTGAGCCCGCGGAACTGGCAAAAGCCAATCAACTGCATGCGAGCGACAATCTCGAGGGCGTTACCGCGCTGGTGGTTCCGGTTCCGCCTTCATTGGCGCCCTCCGCGCACACTCGGCTCTACACAGTGCGCCGGGGCGATACCCTGGTCACCATTGCGGATCGCTTTGGCGTCTCTCTCAATCAGCTGAGGCGCTGGAACAGGCTGGCCGGCATTAGAGTCGAACCCGGCAGCCGCCTGCATGTAGCCGAACCCGTGGTTGCGGCGCGCGCTTCGAGCGGACATCGGCGCAGGGCTTCCACCACGGGGGCAAATACACAATCGACCGGGCATTCATCCGCAACATCCAAAGCAGCCGGAACACACAAGAGCGCCGCGCGCAAGGCCCCTGCAAGGCCCGCTGCAAAGAAGAAATCTTCCTCGCACAAGTAAGAAGGACCATGAAAAAGGACTCGGGACCTCATTACGTACTTGTGTTTTGCTAGTGTTTGTGTGCAAGCTATTACTATAGTGAACTCTGCGGACGGAATCGGAATTGCCGTCGCGCGAGGGGTAAGACAATCGAGTGCAGCGGCGAGCCGCTGGAGGCAATGGGATGGAAGATGTGGTCAGGATGTATGCAATGAGCGACGGCAATCCCACCAGAGAGCCGAATGAGCTGGATCCCGATCGGGTCGAAGACTTCACGGATGAGGACGATGAAGAAGTCGAGACCTCCAGCATTCTTACCTCTTCGGATGACGATGAGGTAGTAGCAGAAGAAGCAGTTGTCGTGGTAAAGGAAACACCTGCAGCCAAGCGGGCGGTGAAGAAGGCCCCGGCAAAGAAAGCTCCCGCGAAGAAGGCTGCGGAGAAGATCCCGGCAAAGAAGGCAGCCGAGAAGAAGGTTGTGGCCAAAAAGGCCGCGAAGAAATCCGCCGCAAAGAAGAGCAACGCTGGCGCCAAGGGCGGAAAGGTCAAGGCGAAGAAGGCAGTGGCCGGCAAGCGCGTCAGCAAAACCACTAAACGAGGTAAAAAGTTGGCAGTTAAAAAGGCAACAAAGAAGGCAGTCAAGAAGGCAGTGGCCAAGAAGGCCCCGGCAAAGAAGGCAGTTGCCAAGAAGGCTCCTGCGAAGAAAGCAGCAAAGAAGACAGCGAAGAAGGCAACCAAGAAGTAACGCTGGCAATTATCAGTTCAAGGCAAGCAAAAGAGCCCGGCTTATGGCCGGGCTTTTTTGCGTTTGGACGCTGAAGCAATACCTACTCCGCTGCTTTGATCGAGCTCCCCTTGTCGGGAAGGACCGCGAGTACTTCCGAGGCGCTTTCCGCCGGGTTCACCTTGGTCCACACCTTTGCGATCTTGCCGTTGGGATCGATGAGGAAGGTGTTACGGTTAGCTATGCTGACGCCGAGAAAGCCGCCCAGCGAACCGTATTCGCTCACCACCTTGTGATCCGTATCCGACAAGAGGCGGAAGGTGAGGCTGTCTTTGGTGCAGAACTGCTGATGGCTGGCAGTCGAGTCTACGCTGACGCCCAGGATGACCGCATGTTTGGCCTCGAACTGCGACAGGCTGTCCTGAAACTTGTGGGCCTCAATCGTGCAGCCGCTGGTCATGTCCCTGGGATAGAAATAAAGGACGACCCACTTGCCGTGAAAGCTCTTGAGCGAAATGGGGGTGCCGTCTTGCGATGGAAGGGTGAAAGTGGGCGCGGTTTGCCCAACGGCGGGCAGGGCGGGCGTGGCATCATCGGCCGCGCTTGCCGGCAGTAACGAGACCGCTGCAAAAAGCGCCGCGGCCAGAGCGAAAAGAAATGGCTTTCTCACGAAAGACCTCCGGTGGGTTGAATTAGGGAAGACAAGTTGACGCTTATACCGAAAGACTTTGCGCCTTTCGGTATAAGCGAGGAGCCGCGACAATGGCAATTCCGGCCTGACTGGCGCGCTCGAGCAGCGAATCGCGGTCAAATAAAAGGGTACGCCCGGCCTCGATGGAAAGGCAACTGGCTCCGGCGCGGATCATGGTTTCTATGGTCGCCACGCCGATCACCGGCACGTCGAAGCGCATATCCTGATTGGGTTTGGCCACCTTGACGACGGTCAGGCGGCGGTCGAGAGTCGAGGCGTCTCCGCCCAGCGACTCCATCAGGCGTCCGGCGCGCTCGATGGTTGCATCCGTGCCTTCCATGGCTTCGACGGCCACACAGGCCTGCGCCGCCACCACCACGGTCTGGCCGATGTCAAAGCCGGCCACCGTCCGCGCTACCCCCAGACCGTACTCGATATTCTTGCATTCGTCTGGGTCCGGCGCGCGTTTCGTGAGTACGCCTTCCTGCGCCAGCAGCGGCTCTAGAAACTGGGTGGAGCTGATCAGCTCGATACCCTCGTCGCCCAACACCTTGGCTACCGCACCGAGCAGCATGTCCGTATTCCGCGAGCGCAGGTTCAGCAGCAGCTTGGCCAGGCGCCAGTCGGGGCGGATGCTGGAAAAGATCTGCTTGTGCTTCACCTGGCCGGCCATTACAGCCTTCTGCACGCCTTCCTTGTGAAAGGTTTCGATGAGTATGGACAACTCGCCCAGCGAGAGCCAGTGGACTGAGATCAGCGGGTCAGCAGCAGCGCGCTGATCTATCTCCGCGTCGGTCTCCTCGCGAATAGCCGCCACGACGACAGGAAATCCCTGCGCCCGCGCCGCATCCAGTAGCAGGAAAGGAAAGCGGCCGTTGCCGGCGATGAGGCCGAGCTTCATGACTACTTGATCACCCCGCGCTCGCTGCGCTCAAGAAACGCCACCAGCATGGCCACGTCTTCGCCGGCGGCACCATCGTCTTTGAGCGCCTTCAACTTTTCCAGCGCCTGCGTGGTGTTCATCCTGGCGGCCAGGAGCTGGCGGAAGGCTTTTTGCAGCGTCTGCAGCCGCTGCGGCGAAAAGCCACGCCGGGCGAGGCCGATTTTGTTGATACCGAAGGCCTTGTTCTCCCGCCGCGAGGAAGTCAGCGAGAAGGGGAGCACGTCCTGGGTAACGATAGTGCCGCCGCCGACAAAGGCGTACTTGCCCACAATGCAGTGCTGATGAACCGGGCAGAAAGCGCCTAGGGTCACGTAGTCCTCGATGATGACATGGCCGGCGAGCGTGGCCGCGTTGGCCAGAATGCAGTTGCTGCCCACCTGGCTGTCGTGACCGATGTGCGCGCAGGTCATCAAGAGGCAATTCGAGCCAAGACGGGTGACGCCGCCCCCGCCTACTGTGCCGCGGCTGATGGTCACGTTCTCGCGGATCGTATTGTCGTCGCCGATGACGGTCTTGGTCGGCTCGCCGCCATACTTCAGGTCCTGCGGCGGCACGCCAATCGAGGTAAACGGATAAATGGTATTGCGCGCGCCGATCCGCGTCCGGCCATCCAGCACCACATGGGAAACCAGCGTGCAGCCCTCACCCAGAACCACTTCAGGACCGATAGTGCAGAATGGGCCGACGGTGCAGGAGCCGGGAACCACGGCTCCCGGTGCGATGACGGCGCTCGGATGGACGCTCAATCTTTCTCCGCTTCCGGCGCAGGCTGGCTCTCCGCGGCCGACGCATCTTCGTGGGCGCGCTGCTCGCGTTCCTTGGTCACCACCTGGCAGGTGAGCGTAGCTTGACACGCCAGTTTGCCATCCACATACGCGTGGCCCTCAATGCGGCCGGCGCGGGTGCGGAACGAGAGCACGTTTACTTCGATGCGTAACTGATCGCCGGGCGTGACAGGGCGGCGAAACTTGGCACGCTCGATGCCGGTAAACACCACCAGCTTTTTTTCGTGGTCGGGGATCTCGGCCATCATGATGATGCCGCCGGCCTGGGCCATGGCTTCCACCACAAGCACCCCGGGCATGATGGGATAGCCGGGAAAGTGCCCTTGGAAGAACGGTTCGTTTATGGTGACATTCTTGATCGCCACAAGGCGTTTTTGCGACTCGAACTCGACGATCCTGTCGATCAACAGAAACGGGTAGCGATGGGGGAGTAAACCCAGGATTTCCTGGATGTCGAACTTCATTCTCTGGCTCCAGAGAGCGGACAAGTAGGACGCTTTGCGCTCGTCTGGATTATAAACAAGGCGGTGCCGCTATTTCTTGATACGGCGGTCGGCTGCGTCCACGCTCCAGATATCCGCGGGCAGGTTCTGGTTAAAGCTCACCTTGACGATGTAATACTGCCGGACCATCTCGTCGTTCTTGAAGCGTGAGATGGAATATGGAGTCAGGAAGCCGTCAACCGGACGGTAGTTGTCGTACTCTTCGGCGTCGGTGTTCTTGTCCTTGTAAAGTGGGTCGCGCCACTGGAAGGTGCGCCGCAGCGGCAAGTGGGTTTGGGCATCCATGAGAATGGTGATGGCCTCGTTCTGGGCCGAGATCAGCGTGACTTGCTCAGCCAGGTGCCGCTCGGCAAGATGCTGGCCTTTGTAAACCAGGATGGTATTCGGGTCCTTGAGCCATACTTTCACCGCAGTCTCGATCGAGTGGTCGCGGCGGCGCAGGAAGTCGTCCAATATCTCTTTGTCCATTGGCTTTTTGCCGCGATACGTCACCTCCCAGCCCTCGCTTCCCTCAAAAAACTCGACCACGTCGCGGTGCTTGGTCAGCTC